>NC_007796.1:2900240-3222489 GCF_000013445.1 Methanospirillum hungatei JF-1 | reverse complement strand
CTTTCTGTACCGGTCTCATTCATCCTTCTTCTCGGGATTATTTTCATTGAATGTGCGATTATTCTCATTCCATCTGGTAAGGGGTATTACCTGTTCTCCCGTGACGGCCAGTTTGGCCTGCTTATGGTCATCATGGCAGTTCAGGTACTGGCCCTTGGAAAAACTCCCTTTGGTGTATACAAACGTTCCTGGTTCCTGATCTGTATCGGAATCCTCATCGCCCTTCTTGGTATGTACTCCTGCATCGTCCCCGGATTATTGGGCGGCCGGATGCTCTTAATCCTGGGATTCTGGAATCTTCTCACCGGGAGCACCGGTCTTACAAAGATAGTCATTCCGGTTCTGCAATCGCATCGCTCCTCTCCGAATACGCAGGTCTCCCTGTCAAAGAGTAAGAAAAAACTGCTTTGGATCGTCATAATCCTGCACCTTCTGACCATCGGATTTGGGATGAACCTGATCCTCCCAGGAATTATCCCGTCAATAGTAGTTCTTGCGAATCTCTTCATACTCGGGTTTCTCATGATACATCTGGCATCCATGCTGAGAACGATCCCACTACCCCTGTGAGCGGATCGAATATTATAAACCGAGTTACAAAAAAGTATTTCATATCACACGCCTGTCTCTTCTGATGTTGGGCATGGTTATGAAATGAGGATTATTATGACAGATGAAATCAACATTACCTCCCTTTTCGGGGCTGTTGGAGATGATAAAGCGTTCCGTGACCGGTATGGTGATCAGATCGGTGTCGGTATGGCTGCAGTCATCTATGCACGAAATGGAATCGCGGCAAAGGTATTTCGGGAAAATCAACCCCCACATCAGGCTTTTCTGGAAGCATACACCATGGCGGTCATCAATGAACTCAATATCCCCGCTCCCAAGGTCTATGGGGTTGAGACCTTCTGTAACCGGACGGTCCTGCTTATGGATCAGGTTAGGGGAATCTCTCTTTTAGACGTCATGCTTGAAGATCGGAATAGAATACCGGAGTGCATGGATACCGTTGTCAAGCTTCAGGCCGCGTTACATAAAGTAGAGTTTTCAGGGTTTTTGCCGTTGAAAGTGATGCAGAAGAGAATGATTGGGGCAAGTCCGGGTCTGACCCCTGATGAGAAAGAAAAACTTCTTAAGATTCTTGATTCACTCCCTGACGGTAATTTCCTCTGTCATGGTGATTTCCACGGGGGGAATATCCTCTGTGAGGGGGAATCATGTATGATTATCGACTGGGCTGAAGTCTCCTGTGGGGATCCGGCTGCTGATGCATGTCGGAGTTACATGGATTATTCCATCTCCGGTCAGGGATTTGAAGAACTCTATCTTGAGAAGTACTGTGCTATAACGGGCAGAAGGAGGGAGGATATCCTTGCATGGCTTCAGGTCGTTGCCGGTGCTGTATACGGGTATCTCTCACCAGAAGCGCAAAAAGCAGTCCGGCCTTTGTTCTGATCTGTAGAGTATTTCTGGATGTATCAATACCGGGTTCAGATCTGATGTGGTTTTTGAAAATCCCTGGAGGAAAATATACTATATGATAAATATAACCTGCACCATATTGTCAGTATAATAATGGCAGTGTAAATCTTAGGCTGCTTGCTGCTTGTGTACAGGAAGGGGAATACATGGTAATGAAAGTAAGACACTGGCTTGACAATGCTACGATAGGGCAGAAGATCATTCTTATCTGCCTAATACTGGTCATCGTTCCGACGATCACCCTCGGGTATGTCGCATATAGTAGTGCTGAAGTCACGATTAAGAATGATATCCGGATGAGTCTTGAGATGCAGACCGCGGATATCACTGAAGAGACGAAGACGGTCTATGACCTGACACAGGTCAAGGTGAACAGTGATCTCAATGTTCTTCGCCAGCTCTTTTACGAAAAAGGAAAACCTTCCATCGTGAATGGGGAGCTCATCCTTGGTTCTTCGTATCGCGTGAATAATAATTTTGAGATAGTTGATGAGGTTCAGGAGCTTCTTGGCGGAGCTGCAACGGTATTCCAGAAGAAAGGAAATCAGGCAATTCGTATCTCAACCAATGTCATCGGTGAGGATGGAAAGCGGGCAGTCGGTACACCCGTCTCTGATGCGGTGTATGATGCGGTCATTAACAAAGGGCAGACCTATTATGGGACTGCAAATGTTGTCGGAAAGAAGTATATTACCGCCTATGAACCCATAAAGGACGCTTCAGGAGATATCATCGGTATCCTCTTTGTGGGAGTTGAAGAGGCCAATACTATCGGGCTTTTACAGGATCAGATCCGGGAGAAGAAGATCGGTGAACATGGGTACATGTATATCCTGGACAGCACCGGAAAACTCCTCCTTCACCCCTCTCTTGAAGGTCAGGATATGACCTCGTATGACTTTGTCAAGAAAATAATTGCAGAAAAGACAGGGTATCAGGAATATCCCTGGCAGGGCACACAAAAGATCGCTGCATATGATTATTTTGAGCCATTTGACTGGATCATTGTTGCCAGCAGCGACCTCTCCGATTTTACCGGTCCACTCGATACCATCCGAAACACTATCATTCTGGTCGTCATTCTTGGTATCATTGCCGGCACTCTGGTATCTGTTGCCTTTGGCCGGTCAATATCCCGCAGAATGGATGAACTGGTCCAGGTTGCCCATCGGGTCCAGCATGGGGATCTCTCGGTGAGCATTGCCGAATCACAGAGCAGGGATGAAATATCTGTATTAGGAAAGGCCTTTGCAGAGGTGGTATCAACCTTCCAGCTCTTCAGGGATGAGGTCAGGGCGCTGAGTTCTGCCGCATCGGCCGGAAACCTGAATGTCAGGGGGGATGTCAGTAAGTTCCAGGGAGATTATGCGGTTATTATTGACGGGGTGAACGAGACAGTTGATGCCATGGTCGTTCCACTGCAGGAAGCTATGCGTCTGTGTGGAAGATATGCTTCCGGGGACTTCCAGGCACGGATGAATCCGGATATACATCTGGAAGGGGAATTCATTGAATTCAGGGATGCCCTGAACACCATCGGCGTGGATCTCTCCCGTGCGCTGTCCGCCGTCCGGGATCATATGGATATCATGTCCGGGCAAGTCAATGAGATCACGGAGAAGGTGAATATCGTCACCCATGAGACCGGCATGGCTCACAAAAGCATCGAAGATGTATCTGATGGAGTCAGCCAGGTTGCACGGATTGCATCCGCCGTCAATGATCTTGCAGATAAGAGTGGCATGAACACCCAGCAGATTCTTGCTGCCATGCAGGACCTTGCCACCACCGTCTCATCAGTTGCAGCAAAGATGGAACAGGTGTCTGTACTTACGAACACCGCAGCAGAACTCTCTGAAAATGGGAAGAAAGCAGCCGGTGAGGCAGAGAGCGGGATGAAGGATATTATGCAGGCATCTTCTGCAATCAATGAGATGAACCAGGAGATCAGCCAGCAGATGGAGGAGATAGGCCGTATCGTGGATATCATCAGTTCCATTGCAGAAGAGACCAACCTCCTGGCCCTCAACGCTGCAATCGAGGCTGCACGGGCCGGAGAAGCCGGTCTTGGGTTTGCTGTTGTGGCATCTGAAGTTAAGGAACTGGCAAACGAATCCCAAAAGTCTGCAGAACATATTGCAGGCATCATATCCGGACTTCAGAAAAAATCAGGGGCCATGGATGCAGCGGTAAAGAAGTCCCTGACCGAGATTGAGAGCGGAAATGTTGCTGTCAATGAAACTCTCAATATCTTTAATGAGATCGTGACTTCCATCTCGGTAATCAACTCCAATATGAGCGAGGTCGCTGCTGCCAGTGAGGAGCAGGCCGCTTCTGTAGAAGAAGTCACGGCAACCGTCAATGAATTCAGTGACATGGTGACCCAGACCGCAAAAGAGTCTATCGGACTTGCCGCTGCCAGTGAAGAGTCATCTGCAGCTGTGGATCAGATTACCCACATGGTCTCCCAGGTAAACTCTTCCATGGAAGAGATCCATGCGGTTACTGATCAGGCCCATGAGACGGTGAAGCGTATCCATGAGGAGATGAACCAGTTTAAGGTCTGATCCCTCTCGTCTTTTTTCGTCTCCTAAACATCTATGAATTCTGGTGGCTAACGTGTACCACCATGTTTGCACAACGAATAGCGAATCTTCCCCCCTATCTATTCGCCCGTATAGACGAGATGAAAGCAAAGAAAAGGGCTGAAGGGGTTGACGTCATCGATCTTGGAGTCGGAGACCCGGATCTTGCAACTCCGCCCCATATCGTCGATGCTCTCATTGATGCCGCAAAAAACCCTGATAATCATCACTACCCTTCGTACCTGGGGATGGCGGCATATCGGCAGGCGGTTGCAGGCTGGTATAATAAACGGTTTGGTGTAGATGTTGATCCTGACTCACAGGTCATATCCCTCATAGGTTCAAAGGATGGGGTTGCCCATATCCCTGAAGCACTCGTCGGTCCGGGAGATTATGTCCTGGTTCCAAGCCCCGGATATCCGGTCTATAGTACCGGAGCACTCTTTGCCGAAGCAAAGACGTATGAGATGCCGCTCCTCAAAGAGAACGGGTTTCTCCCTGATCTTGACGCCATCCCAAATAATATTGCTAAAAAATCAAAACTGATGTGGATAAACTACCCGAACAACCCCACATCTGCCATTGCTCCCCCGTCATTCTACCAGGAGGTTGTCGAGTTTGCACGGGAACATGGTATCGTCGTCGTCAGTGACAATGCCTACTCTGAGATCTCTTTTGACGGATACAAGGCCCCCTCTTTCCTTGAGACTGACGGAGCAGAGGAGGTCGGAATTGAGATGCACTCCCTGTCAAAGACCTACAACATGACCGGATGGCGGATTGGTATGGCGGTTGGAAACAAGGAGGTTATCCGTGGCCTTGGTATTGTCAAGACCAACATCGATTCCGGGGTCTTTAATCCGGTTCAGTATGCAGCCATTGCAGCCTTGGAAGGTCCGCAGGACTGTGTTGCAGAGGCATGCAAAATCTACCAGGAACGCCGGGATGTTCTGGTGAGCGGACTTAAAAAACTCGGGTTTGATGTCACGACACCAAAGGCAACTTTTTATGTCTGGATGAGTGTTCCTGACAGTATCTCCTTTGCAGCACGGATGCTGGACGAGACCGGTATTGTCGTAACCCCTGGTGTCGGGTTTGGAAAATCCGGTGAAGGTTATGTCAGGTTTGCAATCACCCGCTCAGTTGACCGGATAAAAGAGGCAGTAGAACGGATGGGCGAGGTGAAATGGTGAATCTTCCCCCTCATCTTTCCATCAAAAATCAGCACCTGATGATCGATGGGTGTGACACGGTTGAACTGGCATTCAAGTACGGAACTCCCCTGTATGTCACCGATGAAACAAGGATTCGGGATAACTACCGGGGATATGTATCTGCCCTGTCAGATCATTACCCGCATATCCGGGTGCTCTATGCTGCAAAGGCAAATGGAAACCTCAATATTATAAAGATCCTAGCCCAGGAGGGTGCAGGAGCAGACGTCTTCTCATCCGGAGAACTGCACATGGCCCTTCTTGCCGGGATGAAACCGGAACACCTGCTCTTTAACGGTTCATCCAAGACCGAGGCAGATCACCGGCTGGCAGTCGAGAAGGGTGTCCGGGTATCCCTTGACTCACTGGATGAGCTGGCCCAGCTTGACCGGATCGCAGGTGAAGCAGGAAAGGTTGTTGAGGTATCCTTCAGGGTAAATCCGGCAATAGATGTCCCGACACACCCGAAGATAGCAACCGGCCTTGCAACATCGAAATTCGGCATTCCGGCAGCAGAGATTACCGATGCGTATGCAGCAGCCCTTGCCTGTAAGAACGTTGTCCCGGTCGGTATCCACTGTCATATCGGCTCACAGATCCTTGACGTTGAACCCTTTGCAAAGGAGGCACAGGTCATGATGGAGGTTGTCGAGGAACTCCACCGGATGGGTGTGAGGTTTAAATTCGTGGACCTTGGCGGTGGCCTTGGGGTTGCGTATGATCATTTCGGCCCTGATGCACCAACCTTTGCCAGCTATGCCAATGCCGTTATGCCGGTCTGCACGTCAGTCCTTAGACGGCTCGGTATTCAGCCTGAGATCTGGATTGAACCAGGCCGGTCCATGGTCTGTGACTCAACCGTTCTTCTAACAAAAGTGAACTCGGTTAAGAAGGCACACAAGACCTTTGTGAACGTGGATGCAGGGTTTAATCTTCTCATCCGTCCGGCCATGTATGACTCCTACCATGAGGTGCTCGTGGCAAACCGTGCTGATGAAGAGCCGGCAGGGACCTACACGGTCACCGGGCCTATCTGTGAGACCGGAGATATCCTTGCTCATGATCGGAAGCTTCCCGGTGTCGTTGCAGGTGACCTTATCGCCGTCCTTGACGCCGGAGCCTATGGGTACTCGATGGCATCCCAGTATAATGGGAGGGGCCGGTGTGCAGAGGTGCTGGTCAGGAAGGGACAGGCAGAACTGATGCGAAGGGCAGAGACCATTGATGATCTGATGGCAAACCTCGAGACCCCTTCATGGCTCAGATAATGCCGGAGTGAACCGGTGGTCAGGTATCACTATGCCCTGGTCGACGACCTGATCAGCAGGGAAGAGTTCGACCGTCTGATAGAGAAGAAGATAGCTGACTGTGGAAACCTCGCAGATGAGACCACGGCAGCCCTGCTGGTAGTAAAAGATCTTGGCCGGTCCCATGTCAAGATTCGAGGTCTGCGGGGGAAGTCCTCCCTCTTCTGTTTTTATGCAAAGATCATTGCCTTCTCTGGTGTCAGGGAGTTTGACCGCCCTGAGGGGGAGAAGGGTTTGGTTGCACGACTGACGGTGGCAGACGAGACCGGACAGGTTGAACTGGTCTTCTGGGATGAGCAGGCTGCAGCCCTTGAAGAGACCTTTGAGATAGGCGACGTGGTCGAGATCATCGGCCGGCATGGAAAATCCATCCGGGAGATTATGCCGCTGAATTTGCGGAAAACCTGTGTGGACATCGATTGTGTGATGGAGGTGAAAGAGCGGAAGGCCCCTGAGCGCACAGACCTGCACCTTCTCGTCATCAGTCTTGCCGAGCCCCGTCCCTTTACCCGCCGGGATGGTACCAGCGGCGAGATGGTGAGTGGTCTTGTCGGTGATACAAACGGGACTGCACGGTTTATCTGCTGGGAGCCTGCCCTGTTATCTGGAATATCTCCGGGGATGGCTGTATCGGTGACCGGTGCCCTGACGAAGGAGGGAGACTATGGAGGACGGGAGATTGTGTGTGATGAAGAGACCTTCATCGCCCAGGCAGATACATCCCCAGATATCCCGGTAACAGCGCTTGATCATATCGCTCCTGAAACGAGCTGTACTGTCCGGGGCACAATAACAAAGATCCTGCCGGCAAAACCCTTTACCAAGCGGGATGGAACAACGTCCTTTGTCCGTAACCTCCGGTTTTCTGATGGAACTGCCGATGTCCCTCTGGTTCTTTGGGATGTTGAGGCAAAACGAACGCTCCTCCCCGGTGAGACGATCATACTCTATAATGCCTATACAAAAGTTGGAAGATCCGGTGAAATTGAGGTCTCTCTAGGGAGAGGGGGCGCTCTCACCGTTATTCCCGATAAGGAAGAGCCGGTCAGGATTGAAGGATGGATACTGCATGTACCGGAGGGGATAGTCATTACAAACCGGGAGGGATCATGGCTGGTGGAGACCCGTCTCCCCCATGGGTCACATGTCATTATGACCGGTCGGGCGAGTGGAAAAAGGGTCTTCTGCGAAAGTGAAGAGGTGGTAAAAGAAGACCTTGAAGGGTTGAAGAATGCGGTTTCCTCCTTCATACGGTCGTTTTCATAAATGCCATTTTCACTTTCACCCCGTTTATTTTAGACTTAAATACCCCTCGCTGCCACCTGTATGATGAGGAAACTACTATGGCAGCAGAAACATACAAACTTGAGGACATTCCCGGTGTCGGACCAACCACTGCAGAAAAGCTCCGTGAAGCCGGGTATGAGTCAGTGGAAAAGATTGCACAGGCAACTGCAACCGAACTCTATGATACTGCAGAGATCGGGGAAGCAACCGCCCGCAAGATGATCAAGTGGTGTACATCCCAGATAAACCCTGGTGCAGAAGGTTCCACTGATGCTTCGTCCGCACAGAAGGAAGATTCGACACATATGCAACAGCGGAGACTGGATATTGAGGATATTCCGGGCGTCGGCCCGGCAATTGCAGAAAAGTTACGGGATGCTGGATTTCTTACCGTTGAAAGCATAGCAACATCCCTTCCTGCAACCCTTGCAGAGGCGGCTGAACTAGGAGAGGCAACTGCAAAGAAGATGATCAAGTGGTGCCGGGACCAGGCAGATATCGGGGGATTCAAGACCGGTACTGATGTCTTTGAGCAGCGTCTGAAGGTCAAGAAGCTGCGGACCCTTGTTCCGGAGGTAGACGAACTCCTTGGCGGAGGATTTGAGACCCAGGCTATCACCGAGATGTACGGTGAGTTTGGTTCTGGGAAATCCCAGATTGTTCACCAGATGGCAGTGAACGTCCAGCTCCCGGAGGAACTTGGCGGTTTGAACGGTTCGGTCATCTACGTGGATACGGAAAATACCTTCAGACCTGAACGTATTGAGCAGATGGTGAAGGGTCTTGAGATAGAGGGTGCAGATCCACAGGAATTCTTAAAGAATATCCACGTTGCCCGTGCCCAGACATCTGATCACCAGATGCTCCTCATCGAGACATCCCGTGAGCTAGCAGAGGAACTAAAAGCTGCAGGAAAGCCGGTCAAACTCGTGATCGTGGACTCACTCACCGGCCTTTTCAGATCAGAATATGCAGGTCGTGGCACCCTTGCAGAACGCCAGCAGAAACTGAATCGTCATATGCATGACATCTTCAAGCTCTGCGACGAGTACAATGCTATAGGCCTCGTGACCAACCAGGTCCAGTCCAATCCGGCAGTTTTCTTTGGTGACCCGACAAAACCTATCGGAGGAAATATCGTCGGCCATACCGCCACCTTCCGGGTATACCTGCGAAAAAGCAAGGGCGGAAAGCGTATCTTCCGGCTGGTTGACAGTCCGAACCTGCCGGAAGGGGAAGCAACGTTCCTGGTGGAAGAGGGCGGTCTTCGGTCCTGCTAGGTCCACAATTATAGGAGTATAATAGGAGTGCATCTGTGTTACGGGGAGTGATAACCGATATCGATGGAACACTGACTGATGAAAAGCGCAGACTTTCGACTGCTGCCATAGAGACAATACGAAAGCTTCAGGAGGGTGGTATAGAGGTGGTGCTCTCATCAGGCAACACCTCCTGTCTTCTCAAGGGGCTATGCAAACTCATTGGCACCGGCGGAACCTTCATCGGCGAGAATGGCGGTGTGTACCGGATCGGGTTTCAGGGTTCCATGCAGGTTATGGCAAACCGGGATATTGCGGTAAAGGCGCTGAACCTGCTGGAAGAATACTATGGGAAAAAAGGCATCCGTCTTGAGCTCTACTCCCACCAGGAGCGGTATTCGGATATTGCGTTTGCCCGTGAGGTACCGGTTGAAGAGGTCAGATCCCTTCTTTCAGGCTGGCCGGTAGATATCATGGACACTAACTTTGCCATCCATATTCACGAGGCCGGTATTGATAAAGGAAGAACATTTCACATCGTTGCAGAGCAGCTGGGTATAAAGCCTGATGAGTTCCTTGGCATTGGAGACTCGGAGAATGATATCGGGATGATTAAGGCTGCAGGAACCGGCTGCTGCGTTGCAAATGCTCAGGAAGATGTACGGAATATCTCTGATTATTGCTCATCAGTTCCGTACGGCGAAGGCTTTGTTGAGATAATGAGGATGTACTTTCCTCACATTCTGGCAAGGTAACGATCTACCACAATAAAGTCTTTTATGTCCCTGACGGCTTCGAAAGGGATAAGCATCCGGTCTCCGTCCAGGGTATATCCGGTTGTATCAAAGGACTGATCAGGCTCTAGCACAAGGTCTGTGATCAGGCCTGTATCAAAATCTACCATCAGATTGCGAAGTGATCCGATTGCTTTCCCGTCATTGGTCACGATCTGTTTCCGTGAGAGCGTGCGGGCAAGTATGGACTTCATATATCAGATTTCGGTCGTATCCAATAATAAATCTCCCGATCAGATACCGATGTCTCCGGTTATCGTCCGGGTTTTATACCGGTCTGTTTGAGGGCTTTTTCTATCGACCAGTACCCCCGATCAAATTCCTCTTGTAATTGCTGGTTTACTTCTTTCTGTGAAAGGCTGGTCTGGTTCAATTCGTTATATCTTTTCCGAAGCTGCTCTGTCTCTTCCGGATTCCAGGCTTTCCGGGTTCGTTTCCTGCTGGGTTCTTTCGGGGTCTGTGCGGTATCAAGAAGAAATCCGGGGACTACTGCCATCATCTCATCAATCTTCGCATCATACATGACCGGTGAGATTTCAAACCCGGTTGCTCTCCGCAGGAGTCCGATTGCAGTCTTTGCGGTTGAGAACCCCCCAAGGAAGAGATCACACACGAGATCACCCTCATTGCTGCTATACTGGATGATCTTACTTAAAAGAGCGGTCGGGAGTTCATTTTTATTCTTTACTTTCCCTGGTTTATACTCCCGGTTGATGATCCAGACATCCTCGCGATCCTGGTAATTAAGCGATCCCCCGTTCTCATCCTTTTCAGAGAGGGAGAACCTGCATTCGGTGTTAAAGGTCCGCTTCCCCCCGGGCTTTGCATAAAAGAGGATATGGTAATGTGATGAGACATACTTCAGGCTGGTAAATACCCCGAAATTATATCGCCAGATGATATGGTTTACCTCTTCAAGGCTGGTTTCATAGAGAGCATTGAGAATATGTCGAAGGTGGGTATATCCGGAGACGATATAAAGAGAACCACCTGGCCGGAGGATTCGTTCGGCCTGTAAAATCCAGTCTCTGGTGAATGATTCGTACTCCTCCGCCGGGATCTCCACATATCCGTCGGTGACAAATGATTCGTCCCGGTTATAGTGCCGGTGGAGTTTGTCCCCTTCAATCCCGTACGGGGGATCGGTGATGATGAGATCAACAGTGTTGTCAGGAATGAGCGCTGCCCCTTTTATGCAGTCGCCATTGTAAAAAATGCCATGAGATGTCGTAAATGAACGCATATATCCCCGGTTAGTTGGTCGGTAGTGTCCGGAAGATGTCAGACTGTGTCAGAATACCTACCGGCCGGTTCTCTTCAAAAACCACGAGCCTCCCGATTGAACGCTCCTTGAACTTTCTGATAACTTCATACAGCTGGACTGATGCATCGGCATAGACCACGTCTTCGGTCATGACCTCACAGACCCGGGTGTCCAGGGGCAGGTCCTGCTCAATGGCATGAAGGATGTCAGACATGGTTACGATGCCACGGAGAAATCCTCCGTCCATAACCGGGGCTCCATGGATATGGTGGGTATTAAAGAGTCTGATCGCTTCTTTCAGGGTATTTTTGGTCGAGAGCATCTTGATGGGCGTTGTCATGTAGTCCCTGATGGGTTTTTTCGGTAACGACACCATCTCAAGGATTGATACAATCAATGCAGGTTCGTTCTCATCCTTCCCGAAGACTTCGCCCTTTATAAGAAGTTTATTGACCGGGGTTGGTCCGATGGTGATGATATCGCCATTATTGAAGAGTTTCACGCTGCCGATGATCCGAATCTGGGCATGACAGATATCGGCATGAGAGAGGGTGGTAAAGATGATCTCCCCGACCTTTACACCAGGAACAATCTCGCCATCGCGGGAGATCTTCACCTCATATGCTTCACCGTCATGTTTCAGATGTAACTCCTTGTATGCAAGTGATGTCGGGTGGTACCCGCCTTTTGGGCCAGGGATACCATCAACAAGTCCGATTGCCTTGAGTGCCTGCATCTGGTTTCGGACCGTACCCGGATTGCGTAAGATGATGTCGGCTATCTCCTCTCCTTTAATGGGGAGAGATTTTTTTTCATACAGGCTGATAAGCGTAATCAGGATGTCGTTTTGAATCGGAGATAAATCCATGGTTATATGCTCATGTATGCCGTATCTTGTCACATTTTAGTTGGAGAGCGGTACAAATATCTGTCCCGATGGGATATGTCCCAAGACCGGCTGATCAGGTCTATCAGATTTTATTGCGTGTATCTACATGATAAATCATGATGGTTCTGTTCGGGTGTTACGAACAAATAAAGAATTATTAAGAACTTTTCAGAGTTATTTCTACTTCAATAATGGGGTCGCGTCCATACTGTTCATTTTAGATCCATCTTATTTCAAATGCGGTATGCTGTTTTTCTGTTGATTACCGTTGCGATCCTTTGTGTAGATTTTGTATTAGTAACTCGGATAAACTGAGTTCTTCTCTCCTTCGCACAAGGATTATTTATTTTGAGGAAAGAGAAGTGAGCATGGAACCAAAACGGTTGTACCGGTCCAGAAAAGATAAGATCCTCGCAGGAATATGTGGAGGTATCGGAAAATATCTTGATATCGACCCGATCATCATCAGACTTATCTTCATCGTCCTGTTACTCACGGTTGGATCCGGCATACTGATTTACCTGATCGCCTGGATTCTCATTCCATTAGAACCTGAAGATGCTGAGTTTGTTGTAAAAGAGTAAAAAGTGGAAAAAGATTTTTGTCATCCGGGTTTGGGCTGTTATATGAATTCATGAGATGAAGGGTATGTCTTGATAACGGGATCTTCTCTTCATTTTTCCATAGTCACAAAGGTTCAGATATCATATTCAGGGCAGTCAAGGCGGAATCCTTTGTCATATGCTTCATTCATCTTATCCTTTCTTCCAAGAGCTTTGAGAGCATGGCCTTTCTTTCTCCACAAATATCCTTTTCCAGGCCGCATCTGTATTGCCTTTTCGAAGGCTGACAGAGCCTCTTCAAATCTGCCCAGTTCGATGAGTATATCTCCCTGCTGTTCCCAGATCCCCGGATCATCAGGATTTATCAGGCCTCCCTGCTCAAATGCTTCCAATGCTTCCTGATATTTTCCTGATTCGAAGAGGGCAAAACCTTTCGATATCCAGGCTGCTGCATGGTTCTGATTATTCTGAATAACTTGTTCAAATGTACTGATTGCCTCTTCAAAACGGGTTAGTTCTATGAGAGCACGACCTCTGTTCATCAGGGCATCAGGATCTGCAGGGCATAGTTTTAGTACCTGTTCATAATCCAGAGCTGCGTTCTGATTTTATTGCATCGCTCTTTGTTTGAAGGCTCCTAATTCTGTGGTGGCATATGCAGAGGGGAGTTAGTATATACCTGTACGCGTATACATACGGGTGAAATATCGTGAGTTTTGAAAAAATCCCTACCGTTCCCACAGCAGATGAAGTGCTTGACCGGGCACTTCGTCGTGCTGCAAAAAAGATGCGGGAGAAACCAAATAAAAAAAGAGCGAGTGTTGAGTTTGTTGAAGCTGCCTACCTCTCGGTCCATGATAAACTGGTTTCAGTCATCCAGTCCTTTCCTACGTTATCTGAAGAGCCCCAGTTTTACCAGGATATTGTTGAAATTCTCTGGACCACTGATCGGCTGAAAAAATCCCTGGGTGCTGTCGGCTGGGCTGCCCGATGGTCCAAGGATCACCGGGGCGGTCTTGCAAAGGATGTCAGGTACTCTTCAGAAGAGAACTCAATTGCAGCACGAAAAAAGGCAATCGCCCGTCTCTCATCCGTAGTTCACCAGATTGAAGATGACCTCCTGTTTTTGAATGATGTCCGGAATGTTCTTCGAAAACTGCCTACCGTTGAGGATGTTTTTACCATCGTGGTTGCCGGATTCCCAAATGTCGGGAAATCATCATTTATCCGAAGGGTCTCCTCAGCAGAGCCTGAAGTTGCCTCTTATCCCTTTACTACAAAAGGAATCATCGTCGGCCATTATTACCACCGACATGAGAAGGTTCAGCTCATTGATACGCCCGGTGTCCTGGATCGGCCTGGTATTGAGCGAAATGCCATCGAACGGCAGGCATTATCGGCAATTGTGAATATTGCGGATGCCCTCCTCTTTATCCTTGACCCAAGTGCCCATTGCGGCTATCCTCTGGAAGAACAATTAAGGCTCCTTGAGGAAGTAAAAGGCCTTGTTCAGGTACCGATTGTGGTTGTCGCAAACAAGGCGGATCTCACAAGCATTCCTGAATACCCATCCATGTCCACCGGGAGTGGTGAAGGAGTCCAGGAGATTCTTGATGCCCTGCTCGTCCACAAGGATGAATGGAAACCGAAAAGATCAAAGGAACCTGAAGAACATCAGGTTTGAATCTATTTTTCTCGTTACTCATGTCTGAGTGCGTCAATCGGCCGCAGATCTGATGCTTTCCATGCCGGGTACAATCCTGACAGGATGCTGGTTGCAACACCAAAAATCATGCCATAGGGTATCTGGATAAGGCTGGAGAATGCAAAAAGGTATGATGTCTCCTGGAGCATGATGGCTATTGCTGCATATCCACCAAGAAAACTCAGCACACCACCGATAATTGAGCCTGATACCCCGAGGATCAGGGCCTCATAGATGAACATGCTCCTAACCTCGGCCCGTTTTGTCCCGATAGACCGGAGGATTCCGATCTCCCGGTACCGCTCCATGACAGACATCATCATGACATTAAAGATGGACACTCCTGCAACGATGAGGGAGATCCCTCCGATTGCCATGGTAAAGGTGGATATCCTGCCAAATGTTTCCAAAATGGTCTCAAGGATCGCCTTGGTATCATAGACATTCACCTCGGTCTCCCGCCGGTTTAGTTGTGCATCTATTGAATCCTTGACCTGATCAATATCTTTCAGGTTCCTGACCTTCACGATGACCTGGTCATATCCGGTGACATCATAACAGTCCTTGTACCACTGATCTGATGCGATGATTGCGTAATCAGGGCTGATATCAAATCCCATCCCCCGCTCTGCCAGTATTCCGACTACTCTGACTCCGGCCTCCTCATCACCGACCAGAATCCTGGAGCCGACGGCAAGGTTATTCTCTTTGGCTAATTTTGCCCCGACCATCACTCCCGATGCTCCCCGGAGGAACTGGCCGGACTCAATATTCAGAAGAGTCGGAATATCCTGCGGATCAACCCCGTAGATGGATGCGGCAAGAATCTCACGGCCAATCCTGATGCGGTCTCCTCCAGCATACACGGGTACCACCTCGTTATTCCCCGAAGCACGGCGTATCTGTTCCAATTGCCGATCAGTTATACGCTTGTCGGTCCCGGTGCTGGCCATCCCCTGAAATGAGACATGAGGTGTCACCACGACCGAGTCACCGACATCGGTAAGCGAGTCTGACACGGATAAAACCAGGCTGTTTCCAAGGATGCCCATGGAAGAGATGGCAACCACCCCGATGATGATCCCAATGGCGGCAAGAAGTGACCTGAGCCAGTGGATCTGCAGGTTTCGGACCGCAAGACCGAAAAAGAGTCGGTGACTACTCATGCGTCCTCCGTAATCCTCCCGTCTTCAATCATGATGATCCGGTCTGCATACTCTGCCGTCCGGGGATCATGCGTGACCATGACGATCGTCTTTCCCTGTTCTCTGCAGAGTCTTGTGAGAAGCTGCATAATCGCGGTCCCCGTCTTCGTGTCCAGATTCCCGGTCGGCTCATCACAGAGCATGATCTCCGGATCATTGACAAGGGCACGTGCAATGGCTACCCGCTGCTGTTGTCCGCCGGAGAGTTGCCCGGGCCGGTGGTGCCAGAGATCAGACGTAAGACCGACAGCAGCCAGGACTTCCTTACACCGGTCTGTGCATCCGGTCTCTCCGGTCTTGAGAATAAGCGGGTACTGGACATTTTCAAGTGCATTGAGGAGGAGAATCAGGTTGAACTGCTGGAAGATAAATCCCAGAACATCACGGCGAAGCTCCGTCAGCTGGTCATCGGTCATGGTCCGGATGTTCTTTCCATCGATGATCACGTCACCTGACGTTGGAATGTCAAGACACCCGATCATATTGAGCAGGGTTGATTTTCCTGACCCTGAAGGGCCCATAATGGCAATAAACTCCCCGCGTTGAATTTCAAGTGAGAGATGGTCAAGGGCCACCACATCTCCTGCATCAAGGGGGTAAATCTTGGTGACATCAGTAAAGACGATCACCGGCTGTGTATCCATCTTATCCCCGTGGTCTTCTGCTGTACCAGATAGCACCAATCACTCCCAGTGCAATCACCACAAGACCACCGATGATAACCGGTGAAAATCCTTCTTTATCCTGTTTTGGTTTGGGACCGGTTCTTTCCCCGAGTTCGACCAGGGTATCTGAAGAGAACTCATTCCCGTCATTATCCTTAAAGGATGTCCGGAGCGGTACTTCGGTGACATTTCCATCTGCCCTGAAGGTCACTTCAAAACTTGCAAAGTCATCAGGTTTGAGTGCACCAACGGCATAGACCTTGAACGGAAATACCGGGACCGCTGGCTCTGCGGAGGTTATCACGACTGCATTTGCTGTTTCAAGCCCGGAGTTTGTAACATCGCCAGTCACCCGGTAATAATCCTTTTTGGTATCAACCTGCACATTTGAAAGGACGGTATCTGCCTGTTTTCTGCTCTTCTTTCCGGTCTCGACCGGTAACGTGTATGAGACCTCATGCTGGTTTATGCCATTCTGATACTGGACAATAAATACAATCGGTGAATCTCCGTATGGCGTTACCGAGAAGGGGATATCTACCGAACTGTCCGCAGCAAGGACGCCGGAGAAGTATGATGTCGGTGTTATCTCATGTTCCCCTGCCTGTGGTATCACCGTAACACCGGTGACCTGATTATCACGGGGATTCCCGACATGAATGGTCAGATCTTCTTTCTTTCCTGATACAAAGGTCTCCGGCTTATTCAGAACCGATACCTCAAGGGGATTATCCTGGACCAGAACCCTGAACGGATACCGGAGAAAGTTTGCATCCCTGAAATCCACCGAGAAGATGGGGTAAAATATACCGGGTGCCCCCCCGGCCTGGAGCGTGTAGGTAAAACTCATCGTGTTTCCGGCACCAATGGCACCTACTTTCCCATAACTGTCAGACAGTACTTTGAACTCTTTGGAGAGCATCTGTGCACTGGATATGGCCACACTCTTCGTCCCGGTATTTGCAAGCGTAATGGTTACCGTTGCGGTGTCATAGGGCATGAGAACAGCCGGGTCAATGGAGAGGTTGATCACCTGTATCTGTGCTGCTGCTGCTTCATTCTCCGGGAGAAGTTCTGCGGTACTGATGGATACGAGAAGGAGACTAACAAAAAACAGGATGATTATTGTCTCTGCTCTCATACCGGTCCCCCGGTGAAGAGCAGGAGGCTTGCGAGGGTGTAGGCAGCATAGATGAGTATCGGAAGTCCTGCGACGATGAGGGCTTTTTTTGCCGGAAGCCCACAGCAGGTCTCTACGCCGATTGACCAGATATTTGCTACCCAGATGAGGAAGATGATGGTGACGATGGTTGAGATGATGCTGAATTCATGAAGAGCCGGGTCCAGCATCATGGACATTGCTGCCTGGCTGATCTCTTCCGGATTGGTTGACCGGATGGGGCTGATATCTGCCTGAGGGATATAATATCCGCTCAGGAGAAGTGTGATGATGGTTGCAAAGACGAGAGGAACCATTCCATAGCCACAGATCTCCATGACCCGCTTGAATGTCCCGGTACCCTGCATGACCTTCTGCAGTCCAAAGAGGATCACTGCTGCAACCAGCCAGATGATAAAGGATGAAAAGAATGTTGATATTGCAGCACTGACTGCAGCGATTGTTGCAAGCCCTTCCATCATTCCAGAGAACAGTTTCCCTGAGAGTTCTCCCATCATATACCCGGTAATCGATCCGACTAGTGCCATCACAAGGATGATAAGGGCGGGAATCTTCAGAGATGGTTCCAATTTACAAATGGTGCTGAAAAAAGCACGGGGGTTGGTTAAGATTTCCATTATCATAGTTTCTTCTTATGTTGTAGGTTTTATGACCTGTTATGGGTTATTCATCCGGTCCTGTTTCATCATCAAAGAAGAATAGTTCTTCGATGCTGGTATTCAGAATGCAGGCGATATGATGGGCCAGCCGGAGGGATGGATTATATTTTCCTTTTTCAAGAAAAACAATGGTCTCCCGTCTGACGCCTGCTTTCCGGGCAAGATCAGCCTGGGTTATCCCCTGTCTCACCCTGAATTCCTTTATCCGGGTGTACACGGCTCCCCCCTAGTAGACATCACCCTTGTGGTTATAGTAGGTCTGAAAGAGGATGGTGCTGATGGGCATGAGGATTATGAGAATGAGGATGACTGACTCTGCCGGAACCTGCATACCTCCAAGACTAATCGCGGTGGCAAGGAGGATTACCACGATATAGGTCAGGTACCAGGAACAAGCGATACCATATGTCCCGATGCGGAGTGATCGTTCATCCTGCAGACCAAGGTCACCATCCTGCCTTTTCATCCTCCAGTGTAAAAGTAGGAGGACCATACCAAAAACCATCCCCATGGTTGGTGTTGCAGGCAGGAGGGGTGTGGGGGTAAGGAATCCGGCGAATGATATCCCAATGCACAGAACACCCATGATTGCGATGATGCGCCGAACCTCTGGGGAATTGTGTTTTTTCAGTAGATACATAGCTCCAATCCCAAGAGCAATCAGGAGGATCCAGATAAGTGCATCATACGTAAATCCTGATGCCAGGTACGTTCCGATGAGAACGACAATTGCCAAGGCTGCTATGGTAATTTCCAGTGTGATGATGGCGGTCCGGTTCATAATATCACGGTGAGATATTTCTCACATTATGTTAGATATATCCAACTTGTGTGAGATAAATCTAACTCAAGGAGATGATCCAAAAAAACGCATAAAGAGAAAAAAGGTATCAGGTGAAAAACTTTGTAATGGTTTCCTTATCGCATCGGAAAACGAGTAGTAATCAAACAACAATGTTATTGTGAAGAATTTGTTTAAGAGTATTCAGGTCTTCTTCAGCTTCTTCCAGAGAAGAATCAAGGCCGATATTCCGACTTATGAGTTCATCTATCATATCCATTTTGGTTTCAAAACCAGCAATCTCTGCTGCTTTCCCCAAAGAAATTTTTTCCTCACGAAATAGTTCTACCGCTACTGCTCTTTGAATATATACTCCGACCTCATCTGGTCTGATATTGACGAGCCATGGAAACGATTTTGGAAGATCAATGGTGGTTTGAATCAAATCGGGGGCCATAATACAACCATTTATTCTTCTAATAATTTCTCTTGTGAATCATGTTCATTGATGAGGTAGGTTTACAGGTCGGTTTGGTTTCCTGATTTTTTTACATAAATCTCATAAAACTTTCCATCTGACCAGAACAAATAATCCTATAGCACTGGCCGCTAATGCACAAAACATGATAAATAAAAACGCAAAGGGATCATCCTGCAGGGGAAGTGTTACATTCATCCCATAAATGCTCGCAATAAGGGTAGGCAAAGAAATCAGTATTGTAATACTGGTGAGGAGTTTCATCACGACATTGACATTATTATTGATAATCGATGCAAAGGTCCCGGTCATACCCATGATGATCGAGGTATAGATATTCGCCATCTCAAGAGCCTGTTTATTCTCAATCACCATCTCCTCATAGAGATCATGCTCCTCGTCACTCATATCAAGGATACTTGAATAGGAGAACTTCTCAACCATCAGTGAGTTGGACCGGAGCGATGTTGTGAAAAAAACGAGGCTTTTGTGCAGGTTAAAGAGATCAAGGAGCAGGTCATTGGTTGTTGACCGGTGCAGGTTCATCTCAATCTGGCTTGACATCCGGTTGATATCTTTCAGGTACCGAAGGAACCGAAGGGCTGTCCGGTAACAGATCTGAAGCGCAAACCTGGTTCTTGTCCTGGTATCAAAATTTCTGACCCATCCGGAGAGGAACTCATCAAGAACATCTACCTCGGTCAGGGTGACGGTGATGATAACATTCGCAGTCAGGATGATACCAATCGGGAGAGTTATGTAGGGTATTGCTGCCTCTTCAGGTTCACGCCGTGGCGACCTGATAAGAATCAGAATATTTCCTTCGTCCACCTCGAAACGTGCCCGTTCATCAACATCAAGGGGGTCGGTGAAGAACTCAATCCAGACACCAAACTTCTCAACAAGAAGGGATATTTCCTTTTCTGTGGGGTTGACCACCTTGATCCAGCACCCATCCTCCCACGAGTCTACCGGAATCAGACCGTCCTGTGTGGTAATATATGCTGAAATCATGGATCATCCCCACCAGAATAAACGTGATCAGTACTGCAGACTGATGGTATAAATAAAGGTAGGGAGAGTATCGCAGGAGTTTCTGGAACGTGTTTGCGGGGGATGTCAGGATAAGGGGGAGGTTGAACAATCGGTCCGGGTATCTGATTGAGTATACTGGTTTTGGGTTTTTATATACATGGTTCTCTCATCTGTAACACATATCCGATCACACAACTATTGAGTACATTTATGCAGGAATATCCGGTTAAGCGAACTCACATCAAGGTTCTTCCCGAGAATATTACCGCGAAGATAACCGAACATTTTGGCGCCGCTCCTGTAGAGAAAGACGGGTGGTTCACGATCTCATATGGCGCCCTTGAATCCATGCAGGTAAAACTGGGAGATGCAAAAAAATCAATCATCATCGCAACAGTTTCAAAGCAGGGAATTGAAGATGAGCAGGTCATCCTTGATACGAACAAGCGGTTCCGCAGATATCTGGATGATGTGACCGGGTACTCCACCAAGGAACGGGTTAAAAAAGCAAAATCAGTAGAATAAAATCTACTCAATTATTATTGCCGGTTTGAAGGGAAGGGCTGATCCTGCCTTCATATGCTGACAGGCATCGGCGGGTATTACTTCTATCTCGAGTTTTGTATCTTCAGCAAGGAACGCCGATGCTGCCTTAAAGACTGCCAACTCATCAGGCTTATTTGCGATAATCCGGTCCACAAGGTCGGACGGAAGTTTGTGGAAGAGATTTGTGCATTGTTTGACAGCATCTGCTGCTTCCTTACCTCGTGACTTGATCTCCTCGTTCTGCATAACATCCCTGATGACGTTCTTCTTGTCTGGTGCTCCGGCTATAAGCGTCATAATCTCCCATTTCCAGGACGGAGCAACACAGATGGTAACTTTTCTGGGCGGTGTCTTCAGAATTCTAAGGATGGATTCGATGTCCTCAACCGTTCTGACTAAAAGTTCCTCAGCAATCTCTGCGGCATCATCAACAAGAGAAGCATCTGATTCAGGCCAGGGTGCGAATGAGACAAGGCCTTCCCCGATCTCCTTCCAGAGATCCTCGCAGGTGAACGGGATGATAGGAGCAAGGAGCCTGACCCATGTCGAACAGAGCGACTTCATTGCACTCTTCCCTGCAGGATTCTGACCAAGACGGCGTTTATACCATTTCAGGTCTGATTCAAATCCGAAGAAAGCCTCCTGAAGTGCCTGCCTGGTCTGGAAGTTCTCCATCGCTGTAGTGACCAAAGAGATATGGTTCTGCATCCGGGAGACAAGCCACCTGTCAATATCCGTCTCCGGGCCATCTGCTGCAAGTCCGTCCCTGATGGTCTGTGCGAACCGTTCAATCTGTTTCTTCGTGGATGAGACCAGTTCATTTCTCCAGTCAAAGTCCTGCCATGGTTCACCTGAACCTATCAGGAACATCCTGACGGTATCGGCACCAAAGTCATTGATTGCATCCTCAAGCAGGTATACATTCCCCTTGGACGAGGACATCTTCGCCCCGTTTAAGAGGCCCATTCCAAAGACAACCATACCATGGGGGAGACATTCTTTCGGGAATATCGTGCAGTGGTGGAAGAGCTGGAAGGTCAGGTGGTTTGAGATGAGATCTTTTGCAGAGAATCTGAAGTCATACGGGTACCAGTACAGGAACTCCTTTCTCATACCATCGAGGCGTTCCCGCTCCGGAAGTCCTTCAGACTCTTTTCCAAGGAAGATGTAGTCAAAGACCGCCGGTGTCAGGAGAGCAGGATCAATGTGCTTAATCCTGGAGGCTATGGTATAATAGGCCATGTAGATGGTCGAGTCAGAGAGCGGTTCGATAAGCCACTCGGGATCCCATGGCATCTTTGTCCCAAGACCAATACGCCGGGAACAGGCCCAGTCCTTGAGCCAGTCAACGGTCCGGAAAAACTCTGCCCTGACCTCCTGGGGGACGAGCTCCATGTTTTCAAGATGGTCTTTGACCTGCTGTTTCCAGGCTTCATCACTGTATTCAAGGAACCATTGATTATGGAGTACTTTGACAAAGACCCGTGATCCGCACCGGCAGACAACCGGCCGTATGTCAAACTCGTACATAATGCCTGAGTGATGCTTCTCGATCAGAACCCCTGCAATCTCCTCTCTGGCTATTTTGACCGGTTTTCCACCATACTGTTCGTACATCTTTCCGGTTGCATGCTCGGCAGTATAGACAGACTGGGTCAGTTCGACAAGGTTTGGATCATCCTGGTTGATGATATCAGCCTTTTCGACTGCTTCTACCGCGGGAAATTCTCCATACCCCTCAACTGTGATGAGCCCGACCGGTTTGATATCAGTATACTGACCTTTCCGCTGCAGGTCCCGAAGAGCGATATAATCATAGGGTGCATGAGCCGGAACACTCATCACAAGCCCGGTTGCCATATCAGGATCAACAAAGACTGCGGGAAGGATGGGAACCTCCCCACAGAAGGGGTGACTGACTTTTTTTTCTACCAGATCAGATCCTGGAATGGTGCCTATCTCGGCGACCTCATGATCCTGCAGGGCAATCTTCTCCATCGCCTGTCTTGAGAGGATCCACTCCTTTCCGTCAACCCGTGCTCTGACATACTCGACCGTGGGATTGACCCAGAGATTGGTAACTCCATAGATTGTCTCTGGCCTGAGGGTTGCACAGGGGATGAATGCATCCCCGTACTGGAACATGATGAGGGTAAACTTCTGGATCTCAGCCTTGTCTCCCTCAAGAAGGTCATGGTCTCCGACGGGATTTTCACACTGCGGACAGTACCTGACCGGATGGGCACCCTTGTTTACATGGCCTGCTTCCCGGAGATGGTACCATTGCCATTCGATAAACTTACTGTAGGTGGGTTCAACCGTGGTAAACCGTCGTGACCAGTCGATCGAAAGACCTGCCTGGGTCATGACCCGTTCATACTCATTTGAAAAATGGTTGACAATGTTTAACGGGTCGGTAAACGTTTCAAGGACATCCTCCGGAACCCGGTACAGATCCCGGTACAGTTTTATGGCACTCTCATCACGCCTGGCAATACGTTTTGAGATGCCGATAACTGGTGCACCGGTGACATGAAATGCCATCGGATAGAGGACCTCCCGTCCACGCATCCGCCAGAACCGGGCGACAACATCAGGAACGATGTAGGTCCGGCCATGACCGACATGCATGGCCCCACTCGGGTACGGGTAGGCAACGGTCAGATAGAATTTCTTTTTTTCAGAGGGGGTGGCAATAAACACCCCGTCCCATTGTTTCCGAATAGCAGCTTCCAAAGCCTGTGTCTCTTCCGTCATTCACACCCTCACACTGTTTTGAGCCTGATGGGTTCGCCCTCATTATATCTGCGCAGCATCTCCTGGGCGATGGTGCTGTTTTTCGCCAGGTGGATCTCACCAGAGTCATTCACCGTGGCGGTAAAGAGATACTCCCGTCCGGCAAAGACATCCACAATCTTCCCGGTGTTATCCGGAGAGATGATGGAAAGTTGTTTTTTGTCTATTCTGACCTGCAGCCCGTCACCAAGGGTCAGTTCCTCCCGGTCTGGTGATCCTGGTGAGAGGGCCTTTACTTTCTTTGCAAGTTCTGATGATGGTCTGATGTCAATGCCGACGCCGACCTTGTTGACGATTGCAGCGATGTTCTTTCCGCCTTTTCCTATAGCTGCCGGAACATCCCGGTCATCGATATAGACAACTGCCTTTGTAGCAGAGAGCATCTCAACAGTGACCTCGCCACCGGTGTATCGGCCTATCTCCCGCTGGATGTCCCGTTCGGTGATGGACCAGGCATTGGTATCCTCCTCTTCCTCGTCCGGCTCTTCGTCATCAGATGGCTTCTCCTCTACTGGTTCCTCCCGCTGCTCTGCATGCATGACGGTCTCTTCAGGGGGTACATACTTCTCGGAGTTTTCTGGTTCTTCTCCCTCCTCAACCGGAAGAACAATTGTCTCCGTGCCATATCTGAATATCTCAAAGATTGGAAGGTTCGTCTTTACATCTGAAACCGTCGTGACGGGTCTTATCTGCATATCAGAGTCAATGCCCTCCGGGACCTTCATAGAGAAGGCGGTTGAGCAGATCTGGTGTATCTGCCCATCCCTGACATAGATCATGCTGCCAAAGATCTGTGCAAGGACAGAGAAGTCAAGCCGGTCCGCAAATCGCTGGAGTGCCTCATGGGGTGACACGGCATGGATGATTCCGATCATTCCGATGCCGGCAAGTCGCATGTCGGCAAATACTTCAAAGTCCTCGTTTCTGCGAAGTTCATCAAAGATGACAAAATCAGGCCTGACCAGGAGGAGTACGTCCGCGGTATTGGCCATACTCCCGTCAAGGGCAGTATACTGGGTGATCTGGTCTGGAACAAGCATCTCCCGTGGCTGTTCCATGGTTTTGATGATAACCCCTTCATCACAGAGGTAGGTTGCAATAGCCTGGGCAAGGGTGGTCTTTCCACATCCTGGTGGTCCGGTGATAAGAATCCCCGGCTTTTCTCCCCGAAGCATCTGCTTTATGAGATCTGCTTCGGAATAATCATCCAGTGAGAGGTCAACGATCGGCCTGACTGCGGTAATCTCCATCCCGTCAGAGAAGGGACGTCTGGTAATTGATATCCGCATGGATCCTATCTGGACAACCGTAACTCCCCGCTTTTCAATCTCGATAAATCCGTCCGGGTCACGTTTTGCCCGTTCAAGGATCTCCTGGGCGATCATTCGCAGTTCGTACTCCGTGCAGAGCTGGTCACGCAGGGTCATCGTCTCGGTCTTCTGGATGGTTCCTTTTCGTGCAACCGGCTTTGCCCGTTCTTTCAGGTAAACGGCGATGGTATGTTCATCAAAAAACTGGTCTATGGCAAGCGGAGTAAAGTCTTCCACCTGTGGCTTGAGATACAGTACATCAATGCCTTTTGCCTTTGCGACCTCAGACTGGACTACATCACTCGTGATAAACCTGGCTCCGTAATCGATGGCAACTTTCCGGATAAGTGCATCAATTTCACCGCCGCTGGCAAGTTTTACCTGCTCAAGGGTGGGGCGGACACCAACAAATTCTATCGATATTATCCCCTGTTCGGCAAGTTTGCAGAGCTCCTGAAGTTCTGTCAGGCCCGAGAAACCTATTTCTCTTCCCTGGTTTGCCTGGGCCTCAAGTTCAGCAACGACTGCTTCCGGTATTATTATATGGGCTCCGTTATATTCTCCGGTATCAATTAGATTGGTGATGCGTCCGTCTATGACGACGCTGGTATCAGGAACTATTTTCAAATATTTTCACCGGGTTATAATTGGTCATTCATTCCTTTTATTATATACCTTATCTGGCTCAAAAACGCGATCTGATATCTCTTTTCTGGTGATGGGAATCATCAGATCAGTGATATCATGAAAAGGCTGCCCAAGTCTTTATAAATGTGGTTTTTTAGGTATCCTACGACGCGATCAGGGTGAGGAGAGCCATTAAAAAGTCACCAAAGATCATCGCGGTGAGAAACCCTGCAGTGATGGGAATGAGGAACGGAACTCCATAACTGATCCACACGGTCCCGGCTTTCTTATAGAGATCGAGTTCTTTCCGGTATTGAGTTGGGTTTTCTTTAAGGGATTTTGTATACACCCGCTTTCCTCCGGCCAACATGTCTTTGATTGCTGCTCTGACCGGAATGAATGACCGCTGAAGAGTTCCGTCCGTCTCTTCAAAGTGTTCCATGACGATGCCGAACTCATCTGCTATGGTCTCACCTTTGACCGGGTAACCCAGGAAGAGGTAGGGAAGGGGGGCTTTGTTCCCTTTTATGAGGTTTGAAATGAAGAAGGCCACCGGCAAAAGCAGGTTCAGGACGACGGCATTAAAGAGTACAGTGAAGGGAAAGAAGACATAGGGGGGAAAACCAAAGAGCGGATAGCCGGTGAGGGGAACGAACGGGAAACAGGGGACCAGGACCGTGATCAGGATGAGTGCCTTGGTATCTGCCATCCCCATGAGATGAAATCTCGTAAAGAGATAGAATGCGATGACAAAGAAGAGGATCAGGGGAATAAGCGGCATCATATAGGGGAGATCACCTGATGTAATGACCGAGTACCAGAACCATATCAGCATCAATGTACCAACAGCAGCCGCCGGGTACCACATCACCACCGGAACTGCCCGCTCTCTGATATCCTCCCGGCATCCATAGAGGAGGGTGATTAGCAGGATACTAGCGTTGATGAGAAGGGGGAGCATTATCGCGGGGAGTGAGAAAGCATCCATACTCATGATCAGGAGGAAAAAGGATATAGTGATAGTGATTGTAGCGGATTATTTCCGTAATACACCCATGTCAGATAGTCTTGCCGGCAGGTATTCATCCGTCACAAAATCAAGGCCCCGTGCTGCAAATGCTTGCTGCTCTGACTTCAGGTTTAATGCAAGCTGAAGGTTTATTTGTTCTTTCCAATAGTCACCTGCAAACCGGGGATCGGTTAATTCGGCTTTGAGTGCTGCGATATCCTGCTCGGTCAGCAAGTCTGACGGAAGGTCATAATCCCTGATATCTGATGGCTGCACCCCGATGAACCGGGCGGACGGGGTGACGAGAATCTCTGATATATGAGCACTTTTAATCGCCCCATAGGCAACACTTGCAAAGATTCGGTATGACCAGGGATCACCATCGGTAAATACTGTGACCGGAAGCTGAAACTCACTGGCCAGCCGGTTGAGGACTCTCCGGGTTGATCGTGCCGGTTGTCCTTTCAGGTGTACAAGGATGGCCTGGTACTTCTCGTCAAATCCGTTCTCGATGAGACGGGCATACATACCACCGGTCTCGATGGCTATAACCATCTGTGCATCATGCTCGACAAATTCGAGGGAATCAACATTGGTCGGTATCTGGTATCCTGACTCTCCGATATCATCCTGGCAGTGCAGTTCTCTGGTGCCTCGTCTTGTGTCTTCCCGGATTCTGAGCGGACCAAAGATACTTGCACCGTCCTCTTCAGGGCGCAGGTGAAAGTGCTCACGCTGGACATCGGTCAGGATCTCAAGGTCTTCCACCAACAGATTTGAGTCGTTTTGTGCAGCAAACTTTGCCCGCTTCCAGCCTTCTGATATGTAATATAACTCTCTGAGTGTTGATGACCGGTTTTCTGTTATCTGATGTTTTAAAAACCAGATGACATATGCCATCTTGAGGATGTGTAGGGCACTCTTCTCTGTTCCAGCCTCCCGAAGCCGTTCCCGGTCGCCGTACTTCCATACCTCGGCCTCTTCATCATAGGCG
Organism: Methanospirillum hungatei JF-1; assembly: GCF_000013445.1. NCBI lineage: Archaea > Methanobacteriati > Methanobacteriota > Methanomicrobia > Methanomicrobiales > Methanospirillaceae > Methanospirillum > Methanospirillum hungatei. The sequence goes on along the minus strand of NC_007796.1, from coordinate 3,194,852 downwards.
ATGTTTCGTTTTGTCCGGGTCGGCATGGTGATGGAGGGGAGTTCGCCCCTGGTCATCTGCTCGTACCACTTTTCCGGGATGGCAAGTAGTCGTTTGAGGGTATGCTCCCTGATGCTCTCCTTATGACCGGTCAAGATCTACCACCACTTTCTTCTTTTCATCAACACCCCTGATGTCAATCATGCCATTTCCGGTCCCGGTATACCTGAGCTGCCAGTTTTCCCCACCGGCAAGCCGCATCTGCCAGACCGCGGACTTATCTGTTCCCATCTCTTCAACAAAGACAGCAGGGGGATCTGCGGTGCTGACATCATCCGGGGTTATGAGATAGAGGGTCAGATCAAGGGCATGGGAGGTATAGTTCTGAATAGATACGTTCACGGTCCCATTATCGGTCCATTTCTTTGTAACCAGCCGTCGCATGATCTGACCTTCAATCGGGGTGATATCAGGGACCGGCTTTTCGATGGTCTCAGCAACCTTTGTTGCAATCTCGGGTATGATGGCACAGATTGCCCGGGCACGCTCTTCTGAGAGCCTGCTTTTGTCCCTTCGTGAGAGGAAGGTCTTGAGATCCCGCCCGAGTTCTTGCAGTGCAAGGGTAATCTCCCGTTCAATCTCCGGTATGGACGCTATGGCATCCTTACTTTCACTGGTAAAGGGAACATTGGTTGAGGCAACATGAACCAGGATAAGGACCGGCCCGGTTGGGAGCCCTGACTGGCTGATATTATAGGTCCGCCAGTTTACCGCACTGATGCATCCGGTGATGGCGCAGGCACCCTGCTGGTACATAAGGGGAACCCGGTTTGCAAACCGCATGATCCGGGCATTTCCTTCAGCGTCCAGTTTACCTCCATATCCAAGGGCAGCCTCGACGATGAACGGGTGACCATGGTATACGCTTGCCGGTCGTGTCCGTGCAGAACAGAAGTCAAACTGGAACTCTTTTTCAAGACCCTGCCTGATAAGAACTTCCCCGATTGGTGAGAGACACTGGTTTGCAGGCGGGGGCGGGACTTTTACCTGCTGCATTGCTGACTGCAGACGTGCAAGACCATCGGCATCCAGTTTATTGGCTTTCGTCGTCTCTTTCAGCCCTGCCAGCTGGATGATCTCATGAGCAGTCTTCTGACCGACTCTGGAGAAACTATTGATGAGAAATGGTTCAAGTGGCTCTTTGGAACCGGCTGCAATACGTTTGAGTTCTCCAAGTTCCACCCCGTGCGGATGGGGGAGTATGGCCTGCGGAGGGATGATCGGTTCGTCACTGGCCCGGTCAAAGAGGATTGCTTCTCCATCTATCTCCACCCTGATACGGGCATGGGGGTTGACCACCGAAGTATATCGCAGGTATTCGATCAACCTCTTCCTGGCGGTGAGGGAGCTTTTAAACTCTATCTCTATTCTGGTCCCGTGCACCCGGTCCCAGGTGGTCTCTTCCCGTTTCAGGATCTCCGGTTCATTTGTCTCGGTTTTGATCTGGACCAGGAACCGGAACGCCGGACGATCAGATCCGCACCGGGAGATGACAAGGGTTGGTCTGCCACTTGTCAGTTGGGCATAGAGGACGGCGGCGGATATCCCGATACCCTGCTGTCCACGTGACTGCCTGATCTGGTGAAACCGTGAACCATAGAGGAGTTTTCCAAAGACATAGGGAATATTCTCCGGAACGATACCCGGTCCGTTGTCCTCCACGACAACCTTGAAGATATCACCCTCCATCTGGAAGATGCCAAGATAGATATCAGGAAGGACTCCGGCCTCTTCACAGGCATCAAGTGCATTATCAATCGCTTCTTTCACCGTCGTGACAATGCCACGGGTCGGGGAGTCAAAACCGAGAAGATGTTTGTTCTTCTCAAAAAATTCGGCAACACTTATGCTACGCTGTTGTTTCGCAAGGTCATCTGCATGAGCAGGTTTTGGTGATGCCATATTAAGCGGATGTCAGTTTCTGTATTGCCTCATCAGCTGTGATCTTCTCCTGGGTTCCGGCCTTCAGGTCTTTAAGGGTAATGGTCCCGGTTTCAACCTCATCCTTTCCGATGATGACCGCATAGTCTGCACTCTTCCCTGCAGCCTTCATCTGAGCTGAGAAGCTCCGGTCCATCAGGTCAGTCTCGGTGATGATGCCATTCATCCTGAACTGCCCGGCAATGGTGAGAGCATAGTCCCGTCCTTCGTTCGTGGTTATGATCATCACCTGTGGCTGCCAGGGGACCCAGCTCGCTTCACCAAGGGCAACCATTACCCGGTCAAAACCGATGGCAAATCCGGCCGATGGAGTATCTTCTCCACCAAAGAGATGGGCAAGACGGTATGCACCACCACCAAGGATCTGGTTTTCGGCACCCAGCCCCTCGGCAAAGCATTCAAAGACCACTCCGGTGTAATAATCAAGACCCCGTGCAATCGCCGGGTTTATCTCGTACGGGATACCCGATGCGTCGAGGATGGCAAACATCTCCCGAACCCGTGCAGCCTCCGGAATCTCTCCAATGATTGCAAAAACATCTTCAAGCGTCCGGGCACCACACAGCCGGATGAGGGGATCACACAGGTCGTCCCGTCCGATATCGCGGAGGTATGTTATTGCGGCTTCTTCCTCACGCTTGTCAAGAAATGCCCGGATCTTCTTTTTATCTCCATCGGCAAGATCTGCAAGGAGGGTACGCATGAAGGAGAGATGGCCGATGCGGAGGACAAACGTTACTCCTGCCGTCCTGAGAAGGTCATATCCGAGTGTGATAACCTCCGCATCCCCCATGGCAGAGTCTGCCCCGATAAGTTCTGCCCCGAACTGCCAGAACTGGCGGTATCTTCCCTTTTGTGGTCGCTCATATCTGAAACAGTCGGCAAAATAGCACCATTTGACGGGTTTGTTGAGCGATCTCCCCTCTTCAACATACATCCGGAGAACCGGTGCGGTCAGTTCCGGCCTGAGTGCAAGCGACCTGCCACCCTTGTCCTCAAACACGTACATCTCATTGATGATCCCCTCTCCTGACCGGATGGTGAAGAGCTCCAGTTCTTCAAATACCGGGGTTGCTATCTCCCGAAAACCATAGAGTCGTGCCCGTGCCCGCATCCGTGCTTCTATCTCACGACGCCGCTCCATCTCATCAGGGAGCATATCCCGTGTCCCGCGTGGTTTTTGAATCATGATGTTACCTTCTGGTATTATTCCGGGGAACACTCCCGAAGAACCTGGTTATTGCCGGTTCGTCTGTCCAGATCTTCTCTCTCTCCTCTTTTCCCTGAAGGTACAGTCCAAGCAGGACAACCCCGGTCCCCAGGATGGAGACCTCCGGCCACAGGTAAACGATACCTGCACCAGTGGTTGCAAGCGCAGTCTGGTATACTCCGTGTATTGAGGCTTTCCTGTACCCGGGAAGCAGGGACCGTGCCCAGATCCGGATATCACGCAGCCAGAGGAAGATGCAGACAAGCACACCAAAGACTGATATCAGAAAGAGAATACTCATCGCAATGAACCTATTATGTACTGTTTCTTGCATATCGTACTTATTCCATATGGAGAAAGGACCGGATCTGAAACATATTCTGCAGGCGGCATATGACCACACATTGAGTCCAGACGAGGCGCTGGCACAGATATGTGCTGAATCAGTTCTACCGGTCGGCTCGGTGGCATGCCTTGACATGTCCAGGAAGGCCCGGTGCGGTATCCCTGAAGTGATCCTTGCAGAAGGAAAAGAGCCAGCTCATCTCCGTTCGATTATTGAACGTTATGTCACATCCGCCGGAAGATGTATCATATCCCGTCTTGACCCTGAAACTGCCGTCTCACTCATGGAATGGGCACGGAGTGAGGATATATCATCTGCATGGTCGGATGAAGGGCGCGTTCTGGTCCTGGCGAAGGGGACACCAGCTCCGAAGACCGGGGGAGTTGTCGGGATCATCACCGCCGGCACGTCAGATATACGGGTTGCCGAGGAGGCCAGGATAATAGCCGAAGAGATGGGGTGTGAAGTTCGAAGGGCATATGATGTCGGTGTTGCCGGCATTCATCGTCTCTTCCCCGTCATCCGGGAGATGGAGGGGTGTCATGCCTTCGTCGTTGCAGCGGGAAGGGAAGGAACCCTGCCATCTGTGGTGGCCGGTCTTGTGGATCGCCCGGTCATCGGGGTGCCGGTCTCAACCGGGTACGGGTACATGGGCGCAGGTCAGGCTGCCCTAGCCAGCATGCTCCAGTCCTGTTCGGTCCTGACGGTGGTAAATATTGATGCAGGGTTTGTCGCCGGAGCCTCTGCTGCGATGATCGCAAACCTGGTGGCGGGATCATGATCCGGGCGCTGTATATAGGCAGGTTTCAGCCGTATCACAACGGGCATCATTATGTGATAAACCAGATCGCACAAGAAGCGGATGAACTCATCATCGGTATTGGCAGTGCCCAGATGAGCCATGAGCCTGCAGATCCCTTTACCGCCGGAGAACGGGTGCTTATGATCACCGGTGCCCTGCAGGACCTGCACAAACCCCTGTATGTCATCCCGCTTGAGGATATAAACCGCAATGTATTATGGGTGTCACATGTCCGTGCCATGACGCCACCATTCCACCGGATCTACTCAGGAAATCCGCTTGTTATCCGGCTCTTTCACGAGGCCGGGATTGAGGTCCTCAGCCCTGCCATGTATGAGCGGGCGACATTATCAGGAACGAAGATCAGGGACCTGATTGCCTGTGACAAGCCCTGGGAGGATTTTGTTCCTCCTGCCGTTGTCAGGGTGATTCAGGAGATAGACGGAATATCACGTATCAGGGCACTGAACCAGGATGACGGGGACTGCCCCGGACGATAAGGAGATGGGTTATGTTTGAATCAATAAAAAAAATATTCAGCAAAACATCTGAAAAAGCACCAAGATCAGCGATATCACTTGAAGATCTCCCTGCCTGGCTTGATGAGATGGAAGCGGGCTGTATCTCCCGTCGGAATGCCGCATCCACGAGTTCACGTGAACGATTACTGAAACTTGAACAGGATCTTCACCAGCTTCTGACAGAGTTTGGTGAAGAATCATCAGACGAGCCACATCACCACAAGGTGGAACAGGTCAACCGTCATGCACTCCCCCAGTTCTGTAAAAAGATAGAGGCTGAACTTGAGGGGGAGTTCTCCGAGGATGATGAGGTCTTTTACCGGGAAGTCGCCGGACTTATCAACGGGTGTTTCAAGGCGTACCGGGGGCCGGGCAGGTATCTCCACCATCTCTATCCGGATGAAGTCAAGGTCTTTAAACAAACGTTGGACCATATGGGCCATGAACTGAACCGGATGACCGAGATCATACGGATTTCGCGAGAACGGCTCATGCACATTGCAGAAATGCGTGCCCTTCTCCACAACCGGGATGCCCTGATAGAAGAGGAGGCGCAGGCAGGTGCAGAAGAGAAAAAATTTGAAGCACGGTTATCTGAATTGAAGACAGATCTCCAGAAGGCGGGTTCAGAGCTGGAACGTCTGCTTGCTTCAGATTCCTATGCCTCATATCTGCGCCTTGAAGAGGAGACCGGACAGATCAGGGAGCAGTTGGAAAAAGCCAGGGAAACATGGGAGTCCCAGATCCGAGTTGCTCTTCCGGTGTGGAAACGGGGAGTCAAAGCCTTCCAGGAACAGGCAAAACCGGTGGATGAGAAGAACATGGAGGATCTCATCCAGGCTGCATCATCACCCCGGCGCGATGACGATGAGATTGCACGGCTGATATCCCTGACGGCAAAGCCCCTCTTTACTCTGTTTGAGTCAGGAATCGTACAGGCAAAGAACTCGTTTGAGAAACATCTTTTTACGAACGCTGAAGAGTATACAAAAAAATTCGGTGAGATATCCATAAGTCTGCACACACTTTCAGAAGATCTGAAAAGAAAGAAACAGGATCTTGAAGGGAACGTTCTCCTTGAACAGAAAAATCATATCACCCAGACTATTACGGAAGCAGAAAAGAGGATTGATGAACTGAACCAGGAAGAGGAGAAGAGAAAAGAGCGTCTCTCCTCCCTGAAAGAAAAACAGAGATCGATCCTGGAAGAGCTCAGGAAAAAATTCTCTGAATTCACCGAAGAAGAGATGGATTTGATGCTCCCTGGTGAAGAGTCATGAGAGCGATACGAACCCTCCCGGTTGAGAAGGGAACGGTGGCCTGCCTTCCAGATAAACGGGAAGATGTTGAGAAGTGCCGGTTTTGCGTTCACTCGGTACGGTTTGGTATCCCCGGAAGAGAAGTCCCATCCCCCGCTCGTGCCTTTTGCACCATGAACCGGGGAACTGTTGAGGTTGACCTGAAAACGGTCACCAGCGTGGTCTGTGATGATGCAGGATCCGAGGGTTTTCGAAGCATCATGAATATTATCAGTTAAAAAAGGGAAGTATCTCTTCTATCCTGACATGAGCCTCGATGTGATCTGCGAGGGTATCAAACGGATCCTTGTCCTGCGCTGGCGGGGTCCATGTGAGTCCCTTGCGGTCGCAGAGGAAGGTGACAAATGCAGCAGCGACATGTGGTGAGGTGAAAAGCCCATGCATATACGTCCCGATAAGCAACCCGTCTTCACTGACAACTCCTTCTCCTGAAAATGCTTCCCTGATATCTCCCCGGCAGGTGGTTCCCATGTGGATCTCATACCCTGATACGGACGCAATCTTCTCCAGAAACGGCCCGTGACCGGATGACGTACGGGTCACCTGCACCGTCGTCTTCTCATACCCGGAAAATGTCGTCCTGCAGGGGATAAGGCCCAGGCCATGAAACGTCCCCTCTTTTGACTCAATACCCGAATCAAGAATCTCTTCACAGAGCATCTGGTACCCGCCACAGATACCGATGATCGGAACTCCCTGAGTCCTGGCCTTTTTAATCTCCTCACCTGTTCCGGATGCAATCACCTCTTCCAGGTCCTCGATGGTGTTTTTTGTTCCAGGCAGAATGATGGCATCAAACCCGGAGAGCGGAGTTCCCGGTTTTACATACCTGACCGATGCATACCGCTCAAGTACCTCATAGTCGGTGAAGTTGGATATCCGGGGCAGATGGATGACCGCAATCTCAACAGGAGCACTTTTGGTTTTTTTATCCTGCAATGAGAGCGAGTCTTCACTTGGGATATCCACATCGGTCACTGGAACAAGACCGATTGCAGGAACGCCGGTAATTTCCTCAAGGATTCTCATCCCATCTGAGAAAAGGGCAGGATCTCCCCTGAACTTATTGACAATAACTGCCTTTACCAGCGGGCGGATATCGTCCGGAAGAAGGGAGATCGTTCCATACACCTGTGCAAACACACCTCCCCGTTCAATATCAGCGACAAGGATAATCGGGAATTTGAGTGCCCGGGCAAGACCGATATTTGCGATGTCACGGTCAAAGAGATTTACTTCAGCAGCGCCTCCTGCTCCCTCAACGACGAGCGCCCCGTACCGACTCATGAGTTTTCCTGCCGCCTCTAATGCAATGGTCAGCAGGTTGTCGGTCACTTTGTAGTAGTCGCAGGCATGTACATCATGGTGAGGTCTGCCAAGCAGCACTATCTGCGATGTCTGATCCCCTTTTGGTTTGAGGAGGATCGGGTTCATCTCCACACAGGGTGGAATGCCTGCCGCATGTGCCTGCATCGCCTGTGCTATCCCGATCTCGCCCCCATCCTCCGTTACCCAGGAGTTCAGACTCATGTTTTGTGATTTAAATGGGGCATTTGAAATCCCCCGGCGTCGGAGGATCCGGCACAGACCGGCTACCATCGTACTTTTCCCTACATGTGAAGCGGTCCCCAGGACCATGACAGACATATATGCTCAGGTAGGATGGATGAAGATAATATAATGCAACAACCGCCTCCATCCATGGATGAGAAAAAACCGGTTTATATCGGGATATTTTATGATAAGCATTTAATAGTAAAACATGAGATGGAATAAGTAATGAATGGTGGTATCTGCTCCATATGTGGGCTACCAAAAGAACTCTGTATCTGTGAAGAAGTTGCAAAGGAACAGCAGCGAATTAATGTGAAAGTCAATAAACGTCGGTATGGAAAAGAAGTCACAGTCATTGAGGGGCTGGATCCGACTGACATTGACCTTGAAGACCTTTCAAAGTTTATGAAAAGTAAACTTGCCTGTGGCGGTACTGTGAAAGGCAACTCCATAGAATTACAGGGTAACCACCGTGATCGGGTTATCGATCTTCTTGCTACAAAGGGATACACCGTGGATAATATCTCTTAAACAGCAAAAGAAGTTATTTTTTCTTTTTCTGCCGTATCATCGAGTGTAAATCAAGATGGTACGTATCTTCGGATCCAACCCGTACGACCCGGTCATCAGTTTCGATCAGTCTGGACAGGTTCAGGTCATATCTGCCGGGTTCGAGAATTCTGATACTTTCAATGGAATCAGAATCCTGCTTCGGTTCTTCTAGTTCAACGTCTGTGTGCTCTCTGGTCGTGGTTACAGGTGCAGGAGCCGGTGTTTCAGGTGCATGGTTTTGCAGGGGTTCATTTTTTTGTGCTCTCTTTCTGCCGGTCTCAAAGACAAACTTGCCACAGCCACATACCGGGCAGCCGTCCCTGAGGTGGCGTGCATCAGGAAACAGGGTCTTGCATCCGGCGCAGCGATGAGGCATGGTTCACCTCCCTGATATCCAGGCGCTGATAAGACCACGATCTTTTCGTATCATCTTGAGTTGATTTGCAGGACCGATAACGGTAAGTCTCCGGTTCTCTTCATCTCCCCTGATAAACCTGGAGAACACACCTGCGGATCGCTGCTTGGAAGGATAGGTCTCAATCTCAATTCCTGAAAACCGGTCAGGCAGAATCTCCTGCATGGTCATCTCAATAAGTACGGATTGTTCATCGGGTGTGAGGCCGCTTTCAAGAATGACGATGGTGCCATCACGGACATTATCCAGGATAAGTCGTATCTTTTCCATTGAAGGCATCTGTGCGAGCCGTTCTTCTGATATGAGATCTATTCGTACACCCTGCATGTTTTTCACCTGAAATGCCGGACCATTTCTTCATAGAGATTTTCAATCTGGGTACCATCAAGACACGAAACCGGTATGACGGGGTGCTGGGGGAAGGCCGTGCGTATCCGGTGGGGTGCCGCATCAGGAAGGTCAATCTTGTTTGCTGCAATGATCACCGGCAGTTTTCTGCTTTCAATAATCCCGATCATCATGATATTTACCTGTGCAAACGGGTCCAAGGTCGCGTCAATCATGTAAATAACCCCGTCAATATCTTCACGAAGCCAGTGCATGGCCTCTGCGACGCCTTCGGTAGCCTCGCGTGCACGGGTGATGGCATCCTCCCGCTCAATGCCGTACTCGATAAACTCCTTATAATCAACCCTGGTGGTAACACCGGGTGTATCGACGATATCAATCGTGATAGACCGGCCGTTTGAGCCTGTGATGGTGATATTTCCTGTCCTGACTGCCCGTCTGGTCTCATGTGGCACCTCACTGGCTGTTCCGGATACCGTGCCTGACCAGTCTTCAGCGATCCTGTTTGCAAGGGTGGTTTTCCCTGCATTTGGAGGGCCATAAATACCTATACGGGCGGTCTTGTTCTGGAAAAGATTTGAAAGGATTCGCGAGAGAGTCTGGCTTATTCCCATTGTGGTTACGTCCCTGGGCTTGTTTTTTTGAAATCAGGCCTGTGAAAAGCCTGCCTGTCTACATGGTTATGATCAGGGAGTATTATTATTGTTGTCATCCCACCTGTCTCGGATCTTCATATTTGACATACCGGTCACCGGAGCGATGGATTAATACCCGATCCCGATAAGTATCAGAGCAATGCATCTGCCCGGGAAACCGAGAGGTGACAGTAATGAGCTACAACAGTGACACGATCCAGCTCGAGACCAAGGTCCCAGTGCGGGAAATAATGCGAACGAACCCCAAGACTATTGATTATCATGCAACGGTAGCGCATGCAGCACGGAAAATGTGCAGCAAGGATCCATCAGGCAGTTGTATTGTCCTTCGGGATGGCGTTGCCGTGGGGATAGTTACCGAGCAGGATATAAACTGCAAGGTTGTCGCCCGGGATCTGCGCCCGAGTGAAGTCCATGTCAGTGAGATCATGACTTCACCCCTGATCACAATTGGTACAGATAAAACCGTTGAGGATGCCGCTCACCTGATGATCCGAAACCGGGTCAGAAGACTGCCAATCATCAATGACAAAGGTGTTGTGATCGGTATTGTGAGTGTCCGGGATATCGTTGCAGTGAGTACCGAGATTAATGAACTAATGGGCGAACTCGTGGTAATTAATCGTGCTGACGACATTAGTTCAGGGATGTGTAGCAGATGCGGCCAGATGTCAGATGAACTGACCAGTATAGACGGTTCCCTCATCTGTCCGAACTGTATGGAAGACGACCGGTTGTAATGTACAGCAGCTGACAGGGTCTTCTGCCAGAAGCTGTATGTTCCTGTATCGGGCACATTCCAATCTCATCCGAATGTTTGAGAATCCGGGCACCTATAAACCCGGAGGTATAAATTTTTGACCTGAATCCTGACATCTGCCGGCTTTCTGATCGTTCATTCCCGGCAGAATGTCCGGACGTATTTACTGTGTAACCGTAAGGCTGGTATCTCATGAATTCACATCATGACCATGACAACAGGACCGTTCTTTCGATAGCTACCTCGAAAGTGATCTCAGCCCCGCCTACCATGCGGATCTTTGGAGCAATTGAAACCCTTACCCAATGGGGATTTCGCAGACTGCCTATAGTAGACCCGGGGACTCATCGGCTGAAAGGAATTATTACTGCACGGGATGTCATTGATTTTCTTGGCGGTGGTGAGCTCTTCAATCTCATCAATGTCAAGCATGATGGGAATTTCCTCGCAGCAATCAATGAAAGTGTCAGCAAGATCATGAAGACTGATGTCAGAACCCTCCATCCTGATGCAACGCTGAATGAAGCACTTGATATCATTCTTCGTGATCGTATTGGAGGCATTCCGATTGTTGATGAATATGGGGTGCTCAATGGCATCGTCACCGAGCGGGACGTACTGAAGATCCTGTGCCGGTCACATGCCGCTACTCCGGTTGAGAGCGTTATGACCCGCTCTCTCCTGGTTCAACAGCCGGACTGTCCGCTCTCGACTGTTACCAAGGTAATGACAGAACACCAGTTCAGACGTCTGCCCATTGTGAAAAATGATGTGTTATTCGGGATAATCACTGCAACCGACATCGTGCGGTACATCGGGACCGGACGAGTTTTTGAAAAACTGGTCACCGGGGATGTCGCAGAGGTCATGAACATCCCGGTCCGTGATCTGTTAAGCGGGAACCTGTTCACAACCGATCCTGATGCAACCGTGACCGATGCAGCACGAGCCATGATGGCAAAGAAGGTCGGTGCTCTGCCAGTGATAGATCAAAGCAGACTGGTGGGTCTGGTCACAGAGTTTGATCTGGTCAGGGCGTTCTCACCGGTGAATGGTGACAGGAGATAAGTGATGCTGGTTTCAGATCTGATGTCTACACCGGTCCATGCCGCAAAGCCGGGTGATACCGTCTCACATGCACGAAATCTGATGCTCAGGCATAAGATATCCAGGGTTCTTGTTGTTGATGAAGGTCGCGCACGAGGAATCATCACAAAGAAGGATATCGGGTTTCGTCTGCGGAAGAATGATCCAGACTGGCGGTATCGGAAGATGGACAGTGCCCCCCTGAGTCAGGTGATGAGTACTGATCTGGTGAGTTTATCCCCAGATAGCAGCATCCGTGATGCGCTCCTCCTCCTGGTCAGTCATGAGATCTCGGGAGCACCGGTTATTGATCAGGGGATGGTTCTGGGCATTCTGACCAGGACTGACATTTTGCGCTCACATCTGGTCGCACAACTGGATATTCCGGTCCATGAGATAATGCATGAACCTGCAATGGTCACCCCGGAACACTCCCCGGTGCATGTGGTTGATCTCATGAAAAAAGGAGCAGGGGCAGTAATCGTTGTTGATGATGGAGGAGCGGTCGGGATTATTACCGAAAGTGATCTTGCCTTTTATGTAGATAACCCTGAAAATGCGGGGTCTGGTACCGCAGCAGGGATGATGAGGCCGATAATCCCGTCTCTTCCTGAGACAGCGAGAACCAGAGAAGCCGTGGCGGTCATGTTAGAGACTGCCTGTCAGAGTGTGATAATCTCTGGCGGGAACGGCATAAAAGGAATAATTACCAGAGATGACATAATACGGGAAGTGGTTCAATGACCAATACCATACTTGTACGAGACGTGATGGCAAAACCGGTTACGGTAGCAAAGTCTGCTCCGGTCACCGATGCCCTGGATAAAATGCTTGATACCGGACTTGATCCCCTCGTGGTACTTCACCACGATGAAGTGGTCGGGACAGTATCCCGTCAGAAGATAGTTGAAAAACTTGGTGCCAGACACAGCTCTGAAGTTGCACCAACCGCGATCCACGTCTCCAATACCATTGACACCGAATTTACCATTGTATATGAGGACCAGGAGATCGACGTCCTGATTCCGCTTCTTCAGAACCAGGCAAAACTGGCTGTTGTGTACAATGAAGACAACAAGATTGTCGGACAGGTGGCATATGGAGACTTACTCGCTAAGATGGTCCCAGAAGGAGACCTCTCCTCGGTCACTGAGCCTCACCATGTAATTGAGGCCGGAGAACGGATGGTTCATCTCCGCCGGAAGATGGTTGATGAGAAGATTGCCAGATACATTGTCATGGCTGACAACAAGATCGCAGGACTGGTCTCTGAGACCGATGTTGCTGTTGCTCTTACCAAATTCCGTGAAGCAGTTGATGACCGGCACCAGGAACATCAGATACGTAATATTCTGGTCAGGGATATTATGAGTTCTCCGGTTATGAGTGTTGAAAAGAGTGCAACGATCCCGGAAGTTGTGTCAAAGATGCTTTCAAAGAACATAAGCAGCATCCCTGTCACAGATAATGGGAAAGTTATCGGAATCGTTACCCGGGAATCCCTTATCCGGGCGTTATAGTGCTTTGTGTAACGTCTTGGAATAGTCGAAATGAAAAGAAGATATTCCAAGGCGTGCACATAAAACGCACTTCATAGTAATAAGTAAACGTTCTGAATGATCTCTGAAAGTTTGCATTATTTTATTTAATCTTTTTCGATATTTCCAAATACCTGCAGAGCGAATCCGCTGGTATGAATCTTCACCCCATGCAGCCGGTAAAGCCGGAAACCCGGGTTGATTCTCTCCTGAAACAGATGAGTATGACTGGGTTTCAGGGGCGGAAACTTGGTGAATCGGTTGCGGTATGGAGTCAGATGATAGAGGATCCGGATGTTACCATATTTGCCGGCCTGTCAGGTGCCATGGTCCCTGCGGGTATGCAGGAATGTCTGATAACCCTGCTTGAAAACCGGTTTATTGATGTGCTGGTCTCTACCGGAGCAAATATTTTTCACGATATCTGTGAGCATGCAGGGATCAGGCATTATCTCGGGCATCATATGGTGGATGACCAGGACCTTTTCAGACAGGGCATTGACCGGATTTATGATGTTTTTGCATATGAGGATCAGTTCAGGGGTGTTGATGCAAAAATTGCAGAATTTGCAGAGGGACTTGTGGGGTTTTCTGGCTCATCTGCAGATTTTATCAGGAAGCTCGGGGTATGGCTTTCACACGAGTATCCATCCGGAAGATCAATTACTGCCACGGCAGCCCGTCTGAATATCCCCATATTCATCCCTGCCTTGTGTGACTCGTCTATTGGTATTGCTCTTGTCATGGCACGAAGAGGAGGCCATCTGGTCATGATTGACCAGCTGGCTGATACAGATCAGCTGACCGGATATGTTGAAAAGGCACAGAAGACTGGTGTCATTTATGTCGGCGGGGGGGTTCCGAAAAACTTCATCCAGCAGACGCAGGTTATTGCGTCCATTCATGATCACGAGTGCGGGGGACATGATTATGCGATCCAGTATACAACAGATACGCCACATTATGGAGGACTTTCCGGCTGTACCTTTGAAGAGGCTGTATCATGGGGAAAGGAGTCATGTACCTGCAGGAAAGTTCAGTGCTTTTGTGATGCAACCATCGCCCTTCCGCTTGTCACATCAGCCCTTCTTGCCGCCGGGATCCGCCGATCAGGGCATCCATGATTCGATGGGAATGAGAGTCAGGAATCATAACCCTTATATCTCATTCCCATCCACATTAGTAAGCACAATTCCTGTAGCAGCAGAGATTCTGTTGCGAGTGTCGATATGATGCGATTTTGCATGTTGAGGTAGCCAAGCCAGGTATGGCGCAGGGTTGCTAACCCTGTGTCCCTTGGGACTCGGGGGTTCAAATCCCTCCCTCAACGCTGACACGCAGGCAATTCCCTGAAGTGAGGCATTGCATGGCTCAGGATGACCAGGAGATAAACTACTTTGTCAGGGTTCATAATACCGACCTTGACGGGACGAAGCCCGTTCTTATTTCCCTGACCGGTATCAAAGGGGTCGGACGACATACTGCCAAGTTCATTGCTGAAACTGCAGGTGTTGAAAAGAACGTATTGATGGGTAAACTTGATGAAGCATCTGTTGACCGGATCCGTGAAGTTGTCAGTAATTATGCCGACCGGATTCCAGTCTGGATGAGTAACCGCCCCAAGGACGTCTATACCGGTGTCAAGCGTCATCTGCTCGGAGCAGATGTCACGATGACTGTTGATGATGACATCAACCTGCTCAAGAAGATCCGTGCATACCGCGGCATCAGACATGAGACCGGCCAGAAAGTCCGTGGTCAGCGTACCAAGTCTACCGGAAGAACCGGCCTTATCGTCGGTGTGAAGAGAAAGAAAGCCTAGGCGGGATGAAACATGGGCTATCCAGGTAAAAATCACAAACAGTACCAGACACCCAAGCGTCCGTTCGAACTCTCCCGTATTGAGGAAGAGACCCGCCTTGTTATTGAGTATGGTCTCAGAAACAAGCGGGAAGTCTGGATTGCCAAGGGTGCACTCCGGAAGTACCGCAAAGCAGCTCGTGAAATCATTGCTCTGCAGTCTACCGGTTCAGAACAGGCACGTGTTGAACGGAAGAAGGATGAACTGATCGGATCTCTGCAGCGTTCCGGAATGCTTTCAGAGAATGCAGATATTGATGATGTGCTTGCACTCAAGGTGGAGCAGCAGCTTGACCGGAGACTTCAGACTCAGGTCTACCGACGTGGATTTGCACGTTCACCAAAGCAGGCACGCCAGTTCATTACTCATGGACATATTGCAATAGGTGGACGCCGTGTTACCATTCCAGGATACACGGTAAGTGCAAAGGAACAGGAAGAGATCTCATACGCCGGGTCTTCACCACTGGTCAGTGATATTCACTCAGAACGCCAGCGGATTGCAAAGGTTGGGAGATAATCATGAGTGAAGGGAAGGAAAAATGGGGCGTCGCTCATATCTACGCATCATTTAATAATACCATCATCACGGTAACAGATCTGACCGGTGCTGAGACCATTACCAAGAGTTCAGGTGGTATGGTCGTCAAGCAGGACCGGAACGAGAGTTCTCCATATGCAGCAATGCAGATGGCCGGTAATGTTGCCCAGGCAGCACGAGAAAAAGGAATTGTAGGTCTTCATGTGAAGGTCCGTGCCCCGGGTCGTGGAAAACAGCGTTCTCCCGGACCAGGTGCCCAGGCAGCAATTCGTGCACTTGCCCGTGCAGGGATGCGTATCGGACTTATCGAAGATGTAACTCCGGTACCACACGACTCAATCAGGCCAAAAGGCGGGAGAAGGGGTCGTAGAGTCTGATGAAGATCGAATTCAGCAGTCTTGAAGAGAACGCTGCGTCGTTTGTTCTCAGTGATGCCCCAATCGCGTTTGCAAATGCACTCCGCCGTGCAATGGTCAGCGAAGTTATGACCTTTGCAATTGAGGATGTCAAGATTTACGACAATACCAGTGCTCTCTTCGACGAAATTCTGACTCACCGGCTGGGTCTTATCCCGCTGGTCACTGATCCTGACAGTTTTGTCCCCCGCAGCCAGTGTTCCTGTAATGGAGCCGGCTGTCCACGATGCACGGTCACGCTCACCATGAGTGTTGAAGGTCCGGGTGTTGTGATGTCAGGTGATCTTATCTCTCAGGATGCAGTGGTAAGACCGGCAGAAGACAATATTCCCATCGTAAAACTTGAGAAGAACCAGAAGGTTGTGATCGAGGCACAGGCATACATGGAGCGGGGAATGGAACATGCAAAATGGTCCCCGACGACGGTATGCGGTTACAAGAACTATCCCATCATCACCCACGACGAGCGGTGTGATGGATGTGGTCTGTGTGTCGAAGTCTGCCCAAAGGAGATTCTGGAAGTGAAGGGTTCTGCTGTCGGGGTAAAGGATGGCGGTCTTGAATCATGTTCTTTGTGCCGGCTGTGTGAGCAGGCATGTCTGAACAGCGGTATCGGGGATGAACCGGCTATTCATATCGGAATGGATGACCGGAGATTCCTCTTCACCGTAGAGAGTGCCGGATCATTACCAACGGTCAGAATTATCAAGCATGGACTGCTGTTTCTGAAAAAACAGTCAGATGAATTACACGAGGCTTTGAGTGAAATTAGAGGGTAACGGAGCATGACCAGAAGGAATGATAAGTCCAATCCGCGCCTTGCCGAACTCATCAGACTCCTGAAGCAGACGTCGCGTGAGAACGAAGTTGAGATCTGGAGCGATATCGCATCCAGGCTTGAGAAGTCGCGGAAGAACTACGCGGAAGTAAACGTCAGCAAGATTAACCGGTATGCACAGGAAGGGGAGACCCTGATTGTTCCGGGTAAGGTGCTTGGGAGCGGAGTTGTAGAGGCAGGCGTGACAGTTGCTGCACTGAGCTTTTCAGATGCTGCAGTAAGCAAGATCACTGAGGCAAAGGGGCAGTGCATCAGCATTGAACAGCTGCTCTCCCAGAACCCGAAGGGAAGCAGGACAAGGATACTGAGGTAGGTAGATATCATGGTAGTAGTAATTGACGGTGATGGCCTGCTTCTCGGAAGACTTGCCAGCAATGTTGCAAAGCGTGCCCTTGCAGGTGAAGAGATAGCAGTGGTTAATGCTGAAAAGGCAGTGATATCAGGAAACCGTGCACGGGTTCTTGGCAACTACAAGCAGAAACGCCAGCGCGGTTCTCGCGAAGGTGGTCCGTTTTTCCCACGAAGACCGGACCATATTCTGAAACGTACCATTCGTGGTATGATTCCCTATAAGCGTGAGCGGGGAATTGAGGCCATGAAGCGGATCAGAATCTATGTTGGTGTCCCGGATGAGTTATCCGGACAGCCATTTGAAACGATTGAGGATGCAAGCAAGAAGCGGCTGGGTAACCCGTCACATGTGACACTTGGTGCAGTCAGCACGTTCCTTGGAGCAAAATACTGATCAGGTGACCTCTGATGAGAATAATCAATACCAGTGGAAAGAGAAAAACCGCGGTTGCACGGGCAACATTCCGGCCTGGTAAAGGGGTAGTTCGTATCAACTCCCTGCTGCTTGATGTGTTCTCCACCGAGCTTGCCAGAATGAAGATATCCGAACCACTCCAGCTGCTTCCAGGTGTGCTGGAGGGAGTGGATGTCTCCATCAAGGTGGCCGGCGGAGGTATCATGGGGCAGGCAGAAGCTGCACGTACAGCCCTGGCCAGGGGAATTGTCAAGTGGCATAATGATCCCCGTATGAAAGACGTATATCACGTGTATGATCGCAGTCTGCTCGTGAATGACTCACGTCAGAAAGAAGCAAAGAAGCCACATGGTCGTGGGGCACGGAAGAAATTCCAGAAGTCATACCGGTGAGCTTTATTAGTATGAGCTATAACATTAGTGGAGCAACCAGATGATACCGGTTCGCTGTTTCACCTGCGGAAAGGTAATCTCCACTGCATACGAGGAATTTAAACGCCGTCGGGATGCGAGCGAGGATCCAAAAAGGATCCTCGACGATCTCGGAATGGATCGGTATTGTTGCCGGCGTATGTTACTCACGCACAAGGAGATTATTGACGAACTTAACCCATACCAATGAGGGGTCGTAGGGTAGCCTGGACCATCCTAGGGCGTTCGGGACGCTCTGACCTGAGTTCGAATCTCAGCGACCCCATTCTTGTGCCAACGGATTTTTGAGGAGTTACGCATGCAAACTTATACTCGCTATGAGAAGGCGCGGATTGTCGGCGCCCGGGCACTTCAGATATCTATGGGTGCCCCGATCCTCATTGCCACCTCAAGTATTGATCCACTTGAGATAGCGATGGAGGAATTCGACCGTGAGGTTATTCCGATAACAGTGAAACGGAGATAGGTAATCGGATGACCATCACGCGCGCAATAACTCTGCGAACCATCCTCGATTCCAGAGGAAGAAAGACGGTTGAAGCTGAGGTCAGAACTGAACACGGATTTGGGAGAGCGGCAGCGCCGGGCGGTGCAAGTACCGGCATACACGAAGCTGCAGTACGGGATCCGCTTCTTGCTATAGCTGATGCACAAGGGCAGGTAATTCCCCATCTTATCGGCATTGATTCGTCAGATCAGATCGGTGTCGATTCCCTGCTCCATGAGATCGACGGGACTGATAATTTCTCCGGAATCGGAGCAAATGTCGCAGTTGCCCTCTCTCTTGCCATGGCAAAAGCAGCAGCAGATGCAACGAATATTCCGCTCTGGCAGCATATTGGCGGAATATTTGTGGACTCTGCCCCGCGGCCGCTTGGCAATATCATCGGAGGCGGTGCTCATGCATCCCATGCCACACAGTTCCAGGAATTTCTTGTCGTCCCAACCGGCTGTGAGCGTGTTCGTGATGGTATCTTCGCAAATGCGCAGGTTCATAAAACCGTATATGACCTGCTGAAAAAACGTGGAATACGCGCAGGAAAAGGGGATGAAGGGGCATGGGCTCCCCCGATCTCTGATCCTGAAGCGTTCAGGATTCTGGCAGAGGCAATATCCCTGGTTTCTGATGAAACAGGATTTGAGATAAGTCCGGGGATTGATGCAGCAGCCAGTCAGCTCTATGATCCTGAATCCGGAATGTACCGGTACCGGGACGGGACCGTCAGATCACCTGAAGATCAGGTTACATATATTGCAGACCTGATCGATGAATTTGATCTGATCTATGTGGAGGATCCCCTGTATGAGGAAGATTACGAAGGATTTGCTGCCCTGAACAGGGAGGCAGGAAACCGGTGTCTTATCTGCGGGGATGACCTCTTTGTAACAAACACAAAACGTATCCAGGAAGGTATCTCTCATGGGAGTGCCAATTGTGTGCTTATCAAGCCAAATCAGATAGGGACTCTTACTGATACCCATGAAGCTATTCACCTTGCAAAGCGTCATGGAATGGAAACAGTTATAAGTCACCGGTCTGGTGAGACTGAAGACACAACCATTGCTCATCTTGGATGCGCATTTCAGTGTATATTCATAAAAACGGGGGTTGTCGGCGGGGAGCGGACAGCCAAATTAAACGAACTCATACGGATTGAGGAGAGTATCTATGAACGGAAATGAAATGGAGATTGAACTGAACGAACCTCTTGTTTCAGTTGAAGAGTATCTTGCAGCAGGTGTCCA
The DNA here is from genome assembly GCF_000013445.1 of Methanospirillum hungatei JF-1. NCBI lineage: Archaea > Methanobacteriati > Methanobacteriota > Methanomicrobia > Methanomicrobiales > Methanospirillaceae > Methanospirillum > Methanospirillum hungatei. The sequence goes on along the minus strand of NC_007796.1, from coordinate 3,175,167 downwards.
CATCGGAACCCAGCAGAAGAGCAGCGACATGAAGAACTTCATCTACCGCGTCCGCGGAGATGGATTATACATTCTGGATATCCGGGAGACCGACGAGCGGATTAAACTTGCCGCGAAGTTCCTTTCCCAGTATGATCCGGCAAAAATTCTGGTTGTCACCTCACGTCAGTACGGCCAGTACCCGGCACGCCGGTTTGCAGATTCCATAGGTGCAACCCCGATCATCGGCAGATATATTCCTGGAACTCTGACAAACCCGCTGCTTCCACGCTATGCAGAACCTGATGTTGTCGTCGTAACTGACCCGGTCAGTGACCTGCAGGTTATCAGGGAAGCCATTCAGGTCAGCATTCCTGTAGTGGCCCTTTGTGATACCAACAATATGACAAGTCTTGTGGATGTCGTCGTCCCGACCAATAACAAGGGGCGCAAAGCACTCTCCATGATTTACTTCCTCCTGACCAAGGAGTTCCTCCGTCATAAGGGATACAACACCTCCCTGACCCCTGAAGACTTCGAAACCGAGATGTGATACCTCCGTCAGGGATCATCAGGAACCGATATCCTGAAACGTAACCGGGATCAATCCCTCGTCCATGAAGAGCAGGGCTAGTACAGTCGCCGGGATGTTCTATCCTGGTGAACCCGGACGTCTCAGACAACTCCTGTCTGAACTCTTTCGAAATGTGACATCTTCCGGCGATGCAGCAGGGGTGGTATCCCCTCATGCAGGGTATGTATACTCCGGAAAAACTGCAGCGAAGGCATTTGCTGCATTTGATGAGAAGTTTGACGGAACATTTCTGGTCATAGGTCCCAGTCACCGGGGTTTTCCCACCTGTATCTCACAGGTTCCCTGGGAAACCCCGCTTGGGATGCTTGAGCCGGATATCGAGCTTGGATCCTGTATTCATCTCCCGGTTGATGAACGGGCGATGAGTTATGGCTCTGAGAACTCCCTGGAAGTGCAGATGCCGTTTATCCAGTACAGGTTTCCAAGGTCCAGAATTGTTCCGCTCATGATGGGTCATCAGACCTTACAGGAAGTTCATCGGATATCGTCAATAATCATTACCGCTCTGGAAAAATATCAAAAACCGGTAAAAATTGTGGCATCAAGTGACTTCTCTCATTATGTCTCTGCCGAAAAGGCATACCGCGATGATCACTATGCGATAGAGGCACTTTTACAGATGAATGTCCCTGAATTTTTTTCCAGAATACAGTCACATAACATCACGGCCTGTGGATATGGTCCTATAGGATGCATGATGGAAGTACTCAGGACCCGGGGGAAGACCCGGTGCGATCTGCTCGAATATACCACTTCAGGAGAGACAAGTGGTGATTATGACCAGGTCGTAGGCTATGCGGCATTGGCGGTGCGATAGTGGCAACGTGGAGTGCACCCGGAAAAGTATTCTTATTTGGGGAACATGCTGTTCTCTATGAGAAGCCAGGGATAGCACTTGCAATAAGACCACGGGTATATGTTACCGTCAGAAAAACAAGTCATCCACATCACGCGAAATCACCCTATATTGATCAGTGCTTTCGAGAGTTTGGTGTGAAGGGTAGTGTGTATATCAATTCACAACTTCCGAGTTCTTCAGGCCTTGGTTCATCAGCTGCAGTGACGGTGGCAACACTCGCAGCAATTAATGATGAATTTGATATGGGGCGAAGTAAGGAACAGATAGCCGAACTTGCCTGGAAGATAGAGAAAAAAGTCCAGAAAGGCCGGGCAAGTGCAACTGATACGACCGTCTCAACGTACGGCGGCATGTTTCTCATCAAAGAAGGAACGAGAAAGCGCCTGGCTCCCCAGAACTATCACCTGGTAATAGGAAACAGCCAGATCTCGCATTCTACCAGCAGAATGGTTGAAAAGGTTGCAGAAATGAAATCGAAACACCCGGCGATCATCAACCCGGTTCTGGACTCGATCGAAGCGATCGTCATGGATGCCATGAAGCATCTTGACGAACCGGCATACCTTGGAAAACTCATGGATATGAATCACTGCCTGCTTGAGATGCTGGGTGTGGGCCATCCTCAACTCTCCCGACTGGTTCTTGCGGCACGTTCAACTGGTGCGTTTGGTGCAAAGATAACGGGTGCCGGGGGTGGGGGATGTATGGTCGCTCTGGCACCCAAAAATATCAGGGCCAGAATAGCAGGAGCCATTGAGGTGTTTGATGGCAGGGCAATTATCACCTGCATTGATACTGAAGGACTGAGAAAGGAGCGGGATGCCTGATCGAATCATTTTAAAACTTGGCGGAAGTGTTATCACCGATAAGGAACGGGGTGATGCAGGAGTTATTCGTGAGAGTGTCCTGCAAGAGGTAGCACGGGCTCTGAAAGAGTATGCAGATATTCCTCTTCTTCTCATTCATGGTGCCGGATCATGCGGGCATCCACAGGCCAGGCAGTATCATATCCAGAGTGGTGTCTCTCGAGAGAATCGGGAAGGAATTTATGCGACACATCAAGCGGTATCTGCCCTGAATGAACTGGTTGTCCGAACCTTGCGTGCTGAAGGAATAGAAGCCGTTAGTGTCCATCCGCTTGAAGGCATGGTCGCATCCGGAGGAGAACTCTCCGGTTACTGCCTGACACATCTTCATCTCATGATCGATCTTGGTATCGTACCGGTTTTGCATGGAGATGTGGTCATGGATACCGAGAAAGGGGCATGTATTGTTTCCGGTGATCAACTGGTCAGGGTATTGGCACAGAAGCTGGGTATGAAACGCATCGGGCTTGCAACCGATGTTCCCGGTCTTCTGGATGCTGATGGATCAGTTGTGAGGGAACTGCGCCGGACAATGGCGCATACCATAAGGATTGAAGGCTCCGGTTCGGTTGACGTTACCGGAGGAATGCAGGGAAAAATTTCAGAACTCCTTCGTCTTGCAGATATTGGTATTGAATCTGACATATTCCATATCTCACGACTTCAGGATTTTTTAAGCGGGGCAGATCATGGGGGCACCAGGATCCTGCCGGAGGGAGCATGAACCGCAGGGAATTTACCTCCTCCCGAAAACTTGATCACCTTCGTATCTGTCTTGATGAACATATTGAATCCGGCAGCACCGGCTTTGATGATATCAGGCTAGTCCATGAAGCACTCCCCGACTGTGATATGGACCGTCTGTCACTTGAGACCCGGTTTTTAGGGCATAATCTGGGTTCTCCCCTGTTTATATCTGCCATGACCGGCGGACATCCGGAGACAAAAGATGTCAATGCGGTTCTTGGAGAGATAGCCGGTGAATTTGACCTTGGTATTGGTGTCGGATCCCAGCGGGCTGCAATAGAAAATCCCGAGCTGGCCGATACGTTCTCTATCGTCAGGGAAAAAGCACCCGATACGTTTATTGTCGGGAACCTGGGCATTGTGCAGCTCAGGGATCATGGCATTGAGTGGGCAGAACGTGCGGTTGAGATGATAGATGCAGATGCCCTGGCAATTCATCTCAACTTCCTTCAGGAAGCAATTCAGCCGGAGGGAGATCATGATGCAGGCGGATGTTATGCCGCTCTTCGTGAACTCTGCAGGGACCTGAAGGTTCCGGTAATAGTAAAGGAGACCGGTTCGGGCATTTCATATGAAACCGGGATCCGGTGCTTTGGTGCAGGAGCAGCATGTGTGGATATTGGTGGATATGGAGGCTCATCATGGGCTCTCATTGAAAGCCACCGGTCGGGGAGTGTTGCCGGTAAAGAAGATCTGCACCTGAAGGGATTAGGCGAGCGGTTTGGAGAGTGGGGTCTTCCGACTGTAGTGAGCCTGTATGAAACAACCCGGTGCGGGGGACCGGTTATAGCAAGCGGGGGGATTCGATCCGGAATAGATATCACGAAGGCACTGGTAATGGGTGCCCATCTTGCCGGAATGGCACTTCCACTCTTAAAACCCGCCTGCGAAGGCCCTGATGTATTACGGGAAACTATCCGGACCATTCACCAGGAACTCCGGATAAGTATGTTCCTTACCGGAAAAACCCGAATATCCGAGTTACCACAGGCCCGGTGGTATCTCACCGGTAAGACACGGGAAATGATAGAAAATCTTCCAGGAGGAGACAGAATTGGACATTGAGATCCTTGCAGTGGGCGGGTATAATGAGTTTGGGCGAAATATGACCGCCGTCCGCTGCGGAAAGGAGATAGTAATATTTGATATGGGGATCAGGCTTGATTCCCTGATGATGTATCCCGATATAGAGATGGAAAATACCCATTCACTGGACCTTATCCAGATGGGTGTAATACCTGATGATACCGTCATGAACCAGCTTGAAGGGACGGTCAAGGCCGTTATCCTCTCCCATGGTCATCTTGACCATATTGGGGCAGTACCAAAACTGGTTCACCGGTACAATGCTCCTATTATCGGGACTCCATATACCATTGAATTGGTAAAGCAGCAGATAGAGGGTGAAAAGAAATTCGGAGTCAATAACAAACTGATTGCACTGAAATGTGGACAACGATACAATATCTCAAATACTCTGGGAATGGAATTTGTCCGCACACAGCACAGTATTATCGATACGGCAACGGTCGCCCTGTATACACCAAAAGGGGCTATCGTCTATGCACTGGACTTTAAACTTGACCGGAATCCTGTACTCGGGGAACCACCGGACTTTGCCAAACTCAAAAAGATTGGGAAAGAAGGGGTGCTCTGTCTGATCACCGAGTCCACCAACGTGAACAAGAAAGGCAGGTGTCCGAGTGAGCAGATCGCCAAAAACATGGTCCGTGACGTTATCACCAGTTATGAAGATGACAAGAACGCGATCATCGTCAGTACATTTGCATCACATATCGCACGGGTAAAGACCATAGCTGAATGTGCACATGAGATTGGGCGTAAGCCCCTGCTCCTTGGACGTTCCATGGAACGGTACTGTGTCACCGCAGAACAGATGAAGATGGTCAGGTTCCCTGATACCACCAGTGTATTCGGAAACCGCCGGGTGGTTGAGCGAACACTACGACGGCTGATTAAATCAGGTAAGGAACAGTATGTACCGATCGTTACCGGTCACCAGGGAGAACCTGGTTCAATTCTAACGAGGATAGCCCAGAATGACACTCCGTATAAGATAGAACGGGGTGATAAGGTGATGATCAGTGCCCAGCTGATCCCGAATGATATGAATCGTGCCCAGCGGTACCGGATGTTTACTATGTTAAAATCACAGGGTGCGAGGATATTTGATGAACTTCACGTGAGCGGTCATGCATACTGCGAGGATCATTATGAGATGGTACATCTCTTAAACCCGCAATTTATTATATCAGCTCATGGTGGGATTGATCTTACCTCAGAGTATCTGGGGCTTGCAACCGAACTTGGGTACACCCTGAACAAGGATTTCTTCCTGATGGCAAACGGTCAGAGACAGAAACTGGCATAAGGAACAGATTACGTATGGAGCTTGAGACATACCTGAAAAAAACAGCAGACGAGGTCAATTCTCTCCTGCAGGATTGTTATGGAGATCCGAAAACTGCCCTCTCCAGGGCAGCAAATCACCTGTTATTCGCCGGAGGAAAACGTCTCCGTCCGGCATTATTCAAACTGGCAGCAGATGCCGTAACTCCCGGGGCATCACAGAAGATAATGCAAGCCGGCCTCGCCCTTGAGGTGACTCATAACTTCACGCTGATTCATGATGACATCATGGACAAGGATGTGTACCGGCGTGGTCAGAAGACTGTACATACTCTTTGGGGTGAGCCTGCTGCAATACTTGCTGGAGATGTTCTCTATGCCCGAGCATTCTTCCTAATTTGTAATGCTGAAGCTCCGGAAGGTGCAAAGGTCCGGGCGATATCTCTTCTTGCAAGAACCTGTGAGGAGATATGCGAAGGCCAGCAGCAGGATATGTCTTTTGAAGAGCGGGAAGATGTGACCCGAGATGAGTACCTGGACATGATCACCAAGAAGACGGGCGTGCTCTATGGTGCTGCAGCAGCTATTGGTTCTCTTCTTGCAGGGGGTTCGGAAGCACAGGTTGATGCACTCTATACCTACGGGTGCAAAATCGGTGCAGCCTTCCAGATTCAGGATGATCTCATCGATCTCCTCGCCTCCTCTGAAAAGTCAGGAAAGGATCAGGCCTCAGACATCAGGGAGGGAAAACAGACTCTGATTGCCATTACTGCACGCGAGAAGGGGATTGATCTCAAACCTTGGCGTCGCTCGCTGAGCAAAGATGATATCGTATCCCTCATTGCCCTGCTGAATGAAAAAGGGGTGATCCACTCCGTAGAGCAGGAAGCGAATGATATGATCAGTTCTGCAATCAATGGTCTTTCTGTCCTTCCTGATACAACCGAAAAGAAACTGCTTGCTGATCTTGCCTGGTACTTTATCAAAAGGGACTACTGATGGACGACGTGCGTTCTGTATTGCTCATCGCTGCTCTCTCCAATGCAGTGAAACATAAGAGTGTGCCGGCTGCAGGGGCAGTGATGGGTGCCATTCTTGGAACTCATCCGGAACTTCGTTCAAAGGCCGGTGAGATAAAAGGATTACTGGGATCAGTTCTGGAAGAGGTTTCTTCGTTATCTGCCGAAGATCGGGAAGAGAAGCTGAAAACCATTGCTCCTGACCAGTATGCCTCCCTCTTTGAAAAGAAGGAGAAGAAGAAGATCGGTCTTCCAGATCTTCCAAAGGCTGAAGGGGGGGTTGTGATGCGGTTTGCTCCCAATCCCTCAGGGCCGCTTCATCTTGGACATGCACGGGCAGCATTTCTCAATGATGAGTATATCCGGCGGTATGGCGGGAAGTATATCCTCCGGATAGAGGACACCGATCCAAAACGGGTAGATCCCGATGCCTATGATATGGTCAGGGAGGATATCGCATGGATGGGTCTTTCCATCGCCGAAACCATCTTCCAGTCAGACCGGTTTTCAAAATATTATGAGGTCGGAAAGGAGCTTATTCAGAAAGGTCATGCCTATGTCTGCCGGTGTGACAATGAGAAGTTTAAGGATCTCAAGATGCACAAGACCGCCTGTCCATGCCGGAGTCAGTCCCCTGAAGAAGCACTGGACCTCTTTGACCAGATGCTTGACGGGGCATTTACCGAGGGAGAGGTTGGGGTCAGGTTAAAGACCGACCTCTCTCATCCTGACCCGGCCATGCGTGATTATCCGCTATTCCGGGTTCTCACGTCCACTCCTCACCAGCGGGTTGATGCTATCGTATACCCGCTCATGAACCTCTCCGTGGCGGTAGATGATCACCTCCTAGGCATGACTCATGTTATCAGGGGGAAGGATCATATTGCCAATACAAAACGGCAGGAGTTCATCTTCAGGTATATGGGCTGGGAGACTCCGGTATACCGGCATTACGGCCGGATGGGTATAGAAGGCGTGGTCCTCTCAACCTCCCAGATGCGGGCCGGAATCCAGTCAGGTGAGTATTCCGGATGGGACGATGTCAGGCTTGGAACACTTCGTGCCATGGCACGCCGGGGTATTCAGCCACAGGCTGTTCGGAATGCGGTTGTTGAGATCGGTATCGGGGAGACTGATATCCAGTTCTCATGGGAAAACCTCTACGCAAAGAATAAAGAGATCATTGACAGTCAGGCTGACCGGTTCTTCTTTGTTCCTGATCCGGTTCTGGTTCCCGTATCCGGAAGTGACCCGGTTGTGGCAAAAGCAATGAGATATCCGGGAGATGAATCGAGGGGATACCGTGAGATTCCCTTTGCCGGAAGTCTCTACCTGCCAAAGGCTGAACTTGAATCTGGTGCAGCATATATCAGGCTCAAGGATCTCTTCAATATCAAAGTGCTCTATGAAGGTGATATTATCCGGGGGGAGTATGCCGGTGATGATCTGCAGGAAGCCAGAAGTAAAAAAGCCCCGATCATCCAGTGGCTTCCGGAAAACCATGCAAACCCCTGCACCCTGAAAACTCCTGATGGGGATGTCAGTGGGGTATGTGAGCCTGAAGCAGTCACAACACAGGATAGAATTGTCCAGTTTGAGCGGGTTGGGTTTGCACGTATTGATGCAGCCGGCAATCCTGCGGTGGCATACTTTACCCACCGCTGACTTTTTAAAAATTTACGAGGAAAGTATTTTTTTCAGATACTCAGGCAGGGCAAATCCTGCTTCATGAGTAGCCCCGTTATAATACTGAAGATTTGGTAGTGAACGTTCCCTGATAATCTCATCTACCCTCGCTTTGTTCGTCTGTCTGGGATCTCTGGTATCAGATGCACAGGCCATACCCCAGAGGCTTCCATAGAGCGGAATATACACAAAGTATGGGGCCACGATGTGAAAGACACTGGTAAGGTTTTTCATAAGCCCGGATACCCGCTGCGGTGCATAGACAGGCGGTCCGATGTGGAGGACAAACATACCTCCCTCATTCAGAAGTGCCTTACACTCTGCCATAAATCGTGGTGAATAGAGCTCGGCAGCCGGACCCAGGGGATCGGTCAGGTCCAGAACGATCAGATCAAACTTTTCTTCTTTTCCTGGTCCGATCTCCCTGACATATTTCAGCCCGTCTTCAATGAGAATCTCCATCCGGGGATCATCAAGAGATCCATGGTGTACCGATTCAAAGTACTTGCGTGAAAGGTCAATAACCGCTTTGTCCAGTTCGACAAGAACGATCCGTTTCACCGACGGGTGCTTGAATACCTCGTCAGCTGATCCGCCATCCCCGCCACCGATGATGAGGACGGTCTCTGGTTCAGGATGAGAGACGAGGGCGGGATGAATCATATTCTCATGGTAAAAGAACTCATCCCTCTCTGATGTCATGAAATATCCGTCCAGCCGGAAGAGTTTTCCAAGCTCCGGAGTATCCCAGACCTCATAGACTTGAAAGGGCGTTTCACCCTGCTCCAGCAGTCTTCCCTTTTTAAAGAAAAACCCGCTGTTATCATTCAGTGATTCACAGAGCAGGTCTGAAAAAAGAGATGTATCCATGGATTTCAGATTGCTGCAGCTCTGGCAGCGTTGATCTCTCCTCTGATGACTTCATGGCTTGCCATCTCTTCGGGGGCAAGGGCAGATGTTACTTCCTGAAAGGTCTGTCTGGCCCGATCACTGTTATCCCTGCTGTAGTTACAGACATAGACGTCAAGGGTCACCCCGTTATTTTCCGGCCAGGTGTGGATGGCGAGATGTGACTCTGCCAAAACCACGTTTCCCGTGACTCCTGCTTTATTTCCGTTTTCATCCATAAACTGGTGGAAATATGTTCCAAGCGGGGTAAGACCAGCGTTCATACATGCATCCACACAGAGTTTCTCTAACTTGCTCTGGTCACACAGTAGATCAGCAGTGCAGGTGCAGCGGTACATATCAGCAATTAGATGTAGTCCATTCATTCGCCATCCCTCCTGTAAGGTTGTAGGGTGGTCTCTTCATGAGAGACCGTGGGTATAAGAATGCGATACCTGAAAAGATAAATCTATTTGGTAAATGAAAAGTTTTAAACGGAGAAAATGAAATTCAGAAAAAGATTTCTCTCTCTTTTTTGCCAAAATCAACGAATTATCTTCAGAATTATGAATTTATCATGTATTTAGAGAACTGTGTGTCTGTATATATCTCTCCTCGACATCTTCTGCCGTATTTGCTTCTTTCAGGTCTTTATCTTCTCGTACCTCAATAAACCGGGGAAACCGGAGAGCATACCCTCCCTCGTAATTGGGACTTTTCTGAATCTCCGAATACCCGATCTCAAAGACCAGCCTGGGTTCAAAATAAACCATTTTCCCATCTTTCCTGATAATATCATCCTGCAGGGTGTCAAACAACCAGATCAGTTGTTCGTCTGAAAACCCGGTGGCAACCCGGCTTATAGGAACCAGTCTGTCATCATCTCTGACTGAAAGTAAAAAAGATCCAAAAACATGAGCACGTTTCCCTTCACCCCACTCTGCACCGGTTACCACAAGGTCCAGGGTATCGGCCTCCGGTTTTATCTTCACCCAGTCTTTTCCCCTGACACCGGGTGTGTACCGTGACCCCTGTAATTTCAGCATGACTCCCTCATGACCAGCATCAAGGGCGGTGTGGTAGTATGCCTCTATCTCTGTCTCATCATCCGATACGAGCTGAGGGGTTACATACCTGGATGCAACCTGTGTCAGTATATTCCGTCTCTCGCGAAATGGCAGATCAATAAGCATCTCCTGATTGTAGTAGAGGATGTCAAAGAGGTTTGGGATCATCGTGATAGCATCCGCTGCCTCGGCTACATTGTGCTTTCTTCGAAACCTCCGGAGAACGGTCTGAAATGGCATTGGGTGGCCGCCCTGAACTGCAATAACCTCTCCATCCACAATAATGTCATCAGGAAGAGCCTCGTCAAGGAGTGCAACAACATCAGGCATCGCATTGGTGACCTCTTCAAGCCGGCGGGAGTACATCCTGCAGGTTTTGTTCTGCTTGTGGAACTGAAACCTCGCCCCATCATACTTGAACTCAACCGCAACCGGATCTCCTTCTTTTAGGACACCTGATATTGTTCCCTGCCGTGCAAGCATCATCCTGACCGGATGGAACGGAACCAGCCGGACTGAGCGGAGAGCTTCTTCTCCCTTTCGTGCCAGCACCGCGACTTCTCCCATGTCATTTCTGACCTGATTCGCATACTCAACAAGGTTCGGGTCGACTGAGAAGGCCTGAGCGATGGCATCCCGAAGGTTTCCTTCACCGACCCCAATCCGAAAATCTTCGAGGAGAATTGCAGTGATGTAATGCCCCTCAAGAGGTGAGGCACTGGAGAGTATTCGCTGGATAACCCGGACCTTTTCTTTCTGGGATCGTCCGCCCTCCATTCCGGATATCTCGATAAGGGCAGCCATAATGTCAGCAAGAGTCAGTTCAACGGTGAAAAAAGATGTCTGTGATTTCTGGGAGAGGAGTTCTTCAACCGCAGCACCGGCATCCCCGACCCGGCTCAGACGGTCAATGACTTCCTCACGTTTTCTGCCGGTAACATAGGCAACAGCTTCATACAGGAGATTCGGACCGACACCGAGCTTTTTCCCACTCCATTCCGGAAAGGGTTTTCCCAGAATAAGGCGGCAGAAATGAGGAAGATCATCATCAGAGAGAGATGATATCGTCTCTGCCAGAATGGAGATGGTCTCCAGTCTTCCTGATATTTTCTCAAGCCTGGAACACAATTCTGCAAATTCAAGAAATATCATGGTTCATGTCAGTTACAGGGAGATAGTTATCTTCCAGCAGTCATCCAGGCATTGCCTTCTGCACTGCTGTTTGGGTTTTCGGTGTGGGGGTCGCGTCTTGGTATCAATTGATGATGCAGCAAAGAGATCCACATCATCTGCTGCAAGCCCTAATGCTTCATGAGCCTTTCTGATGGCAAGACCAGGTTCGTTATTCTCCTCTGATAGGTGGGCAAGGATGGCACAATGGATAGACCGGGAAATTTCTGCAAGGACCATTCCTGCATCCTCATTTGAGAGATGCCCCCGTGAAGATGCAATTCTGCGTTTGAGAAAAGCCGGGTATGGTCCGTCTTTGAGCATCTGCGGACAATGATTTGACTCAAGGATCACGCCGTCAGATTTTTTTATCATCTCCATCATGCCAGACGTGACAACTCCGGTATCAGTGCAGTAGCAGATCCGCAACCCCCCTTCTTCAATAAGGTATCCGACCGGATCGGTTGCGTCATGCGAAACTGAAAAAGCTGTTACGGTAAAATCACCGATGGAGAAGGGATCACCCGGATGGACCGATTGAAAGGTGAAATTTTTCTTTGTCTGTATCATCCGGTTAGTTACATCAAGGGTCCCGCTCGTCCCATATGCCGACACTTTCAGAGCGTTTCCAAGAGGGCCCAGTCCTTTTACATGGTCCCCATGTTCATGGGTGATGAGTATCCCTTCGATAAGGTCGCGGTTTCCTCCTGCCTCAAAAAGCCGTCCCTTCCGGTCTTTTGTGCCCAGGATCTCGCGTGCAGATCGTCCGGCATCGATGATAAGAGCCCCGGACGTCCCTTCAATATATACACAGTTGCCCTTGCTCCCGCTGGCAAGGACTGATATGTTCATACCCTACACCTTTTGGATTTATTGGTCATAAGGTATGGTTTCATGAAAGAGGGGATGCGCTTTTCAGGGGATAATCTCGCATCCATTATACTTTTCATGAGCGAAGGCTCCAATGCTGATCTCACCCCGGCTTATCATCTCACGAATTACCGGCACGATACCGGTGATCGCATCATATAATCCCCGTACTGTCTCGCACACGAGATCAGCACCCTCTTTAGGCCAGGGTTTTACAATAGCCGAATAGAGACACCTTCCTCCACAAAAATCACGAATCTCACAGGTCTCACAGGCACCCGTGACTGGTATGATCGGCAGAGCGTTCGGAGATGCGGTCGTTATGGTACCTGCATAAAAGTCTTTCATCCCGACCATGATTGGGCATGGTGCGATATGTCCGTCTGTCAGAATAGTGTAATTTGCATACCCCGATCCACATCGTAACCTGCTGGGCCGGCCATGGAGCAGGTCTTCAAGCGGATCAATGAATGGATACCACTTTGGAACCTCTCCGGTCTCTTTGATACGAGAAAGCCAGTCCTGAACAAGCTGATGAATGCCGGGAATATATGAATCTCTTGCCCAGGTCTGAAAGGTTCTGAGTGAATAGTCATTCCAGAAGTTTGCATCTATCTGCCAATGAATCGAAGAGAATGAGTAATGCGGATTATGCGCAAGATATCGGACCGCAGACCTGATATCTGTCCGTTCGGTCACGGTCATCCGGGCTATGAGTTCATTTCTAAATCCACCCGCGATGATGTGGTGAATATTTTCCATGACCCGGTCATATGTGCCTTCACCCCTCCCTTCATCGGTGGTTTTCTTATCCCCGTCGATGGAGATGAGGATGGTATCAAACCGGTTGACAATTTCAGGAGAAAGTCGGTGAAGAAGTGTGCCATTTGTCTGGATCATGAATCGTGATACCGGCGCCTCTTCCATGATGGTCTGAATGAGGCCGGGGCGTAATGTCGGTTCTCCCCCGATAAAGGTCAGGACTGCATCAGGATCGTCTCCGAGAAACCGGTAGAGATCGGGAAGATGAAAGGTCACTTCAGCAGGAATCGATTCATCTATGGCAATTTCGCCGCAGTCCGTCTCGGGGGTATCAAATATTTTTCCCCGACAGTACTGGCAGACAAGGTTACAGGAATCAGTTATGTAAAGATGAAAATACACAAAAACCAGTATAAGTTCATTCTGATGATGCATGAATCTGATGAATCCAGTATATCAACACATAAATGTCTTATAACCAGATGTCCATACCATTGAGTATTCTGATTTATGGCGTATCGCATTCTTCTCATGGATGATGAACCGGCAATCTGTGAAATCACCGGAATCCTCCTGAAAAAACTGGGGTATGATCCCACAATTGCAGTCACCGGGGAAGAGGCTTTGGCTGAATATAAAAAAGGCCGTGAGAACGGGAACCCCTATGATGTGATCATCCTTGATCTCACCATACCTGGTGGCATGGGTGGCCGCGAAGTGATATCCATCATTCGGGAATCAGATCCTGACGTGAAAGTGCTGGTGTCTAGTGGTGATCTCTCAGACCCGGCAATAATCTCGTATGCAGATTATGGCTTCTCAGGTGTCCTTGCAAAACCATACAATAAAGTCGGACTGGATCAGGCCATAAAATCGGTATTGTCTTCATAATACTGTTCAATGATACCATGGATATAAATCCGGTCACTCTTTTACCCTTGTCTTTTGATGTCACACTCATTTTCCTCCTGCTCATCATTGCATTGCTCCTAATCATCGTTCATATCTGGAGAAGAGCAGACAAGCGTGCCCGTATGCTCTTTGAGTCATGGAAAAGAGATGAGTATGCAAGGTGGAAGACCTGGATACAGGAAGAGGCGGATGCACGGGCAGATGTGCAGGCAGAGGCGAGGTACAGGGATTGGCAAAGATGGGAAGAGCAGAAGATTCGTCAGGATGCGATCCGACGATCCCACTCGGTTATCAGGGGAAAGATCACCGAGCATCTGATCCCCTGGTTCTCTGAGTTTTCGTATCATCCGTCTGATGCCCGTTTTTTGGGATCACCAGTGGATTTTATCGTCTTTGATGGTCTGTCAGAAGGATGCCTGAAAGAGATCGTCATCGTTGAAGTGAAAACCGGGTCAGGATCTCTTTCCCCACGGGAACGGTCCGTCGCACGGATTATTGAGGAGGGAAAGATCCGGTTTGAAGTGATAAGAAAAGAATAGTCCTTAAAGTGACAGATTATGCATCATGCCTGAACGAACCTGGTGGTGTATTAACATTTCTCCAGTAATTTATCAGGTCCCTGATGGTCTCAGCGTATTTCTCGAACTGAACCGGTTTGACAACATAACTGTTCACTCCTGATTTGTATGTCTCTCCGATATCTGCTTCCTGATCAGATGAGGTAAAGACGACGATTGGAAGTGTTTTTGTTCGTTTGTCTTTTCTGATGGCTTTCAGGACTTCATGACCACTGATAAGGGGCATTTTCAGGTCAATGAAGACCACTGATGGAAGTGAACCCGGAGCTTCTTTATATGATCCTTTTCCATGCAGGAAATCAAGTGCCTCTCTACCATCAAGAAAAACTCTGACCTGGTCTCCCATATTAATCCAGTCAACCACATTCAGAAATAATTCAACATCATTCTGGTTATCTTCAATGAGAAGTATCTCAAGTCTCCTTTCACCTTTCGCTTCCATCTCTCCCCTGCACAGTAAAATAAAACGTTGTTCCCCTGCCCTTTCCAGATTGTACCCAGATCCTTCCATGGTGCCTGAGGATGATCCTCTTTACCAGTGCAAGGCCCACACCAGTGCCTTCAGCATTCGGAGATGGAGCAAGTCTTGAAAAAACTTCAAAGACTTTATCTGCGTACTGCATATCAAATCCGATGCCATTGTCTTTGATATAATAAATTATTTCACTTTCTTTCTCATATGAACCAATCGTAATATCAGGGACAGTATCCGGCAAAGTGAATTTTATACTGTTTGATATCAGATTATACCAAACCTGTCTGATAAGGCCGGGATCGCCTTTAGAAGAGCGCATGTCTTTTATATGGACTGAAATATTTCTGGTTTCAGGCTGACTGGTCAGTTCCGTGATTACCCCTCGCACCAGCCCGCCCATCTCTATGTCAATTACCTGCAATGGCTGGCGTGCTGTCCGCGAAAACCTGAGCAGATCCTGGATGAGTCTATCCATGGTTGTGACACTCTCGCGGATCCTGGAGATCAGGTGCTTGTTCTCTTCATCCAGGATATCCCCCGCTTTCAAGAGCAGGAGATGAGAAAATCCGTCTATTGCACGAACGGGCCCCCGCAGATCATGAGACACGCTGTATGCAAATGCGTCCAGTTCATCAAGCGACGACTGCAGATCCTCGGTTCTTTTCCTGATAATCTCCTCAAGGTCCAGGTTCAATTTATGAAGTGCTTTTTCAGATTCTTTCCGAAGGGTGATATCCCGAATGAGGGTGACAACTGTAGTTACCTGATCGTCGGTAATAATTGGAATAATTTTGGTTTCGAGGTAGATTGGTCGTTCCTTTTCTATGATTGTCTCATATACTGCAATCTTCCCTGATGAAAAGACACCATCATATTCAAGATAATCTTTTTCGGTCAGATAAGTAAGAATAGAAAAGAGTTTTTTTCCTTCCAGGTGTTTATGCTCTTTGAGTAACTTCGCCTGTTTGCCCAGTTTCCATCCATTCCAGATCAGGATGGAGTGTGTACTGTCGGTGACAAAAACCCCGTCATCCATTGCATTGACCGTCTCCCGGTACAAAGAATCAGATGCATGGAGACTTTTCTCAAGTTCTTTCACTTCTGTCAGGTCACGACCTACAGACTGGTATTCGGTTATTTCACCAGTTTCTGAAAAAATTGCCTGGTCTATCCATTGGATATATCTTCTCTCTCCATTTGGGAGGATGATATGATGTTCATTCAGGTCTGTCGGATGCTGCCTGGTAAGCCCTGCGAGATGGTTTTTCAACTGGATCCTTTCATCTTCCGGAATTTCCGGAGAGAATTTTGTTCCAAGTATTTCATCGCAACTTTTTCCAAAAAATCTGCAATATGCATCATTCACGAAGATATGTGTCCCATCCGGAGTAAACCTGCATATGAACTCATTTTGTGTCTCAACAACACTCCGGTACCTCTCTTCACTCTTCTGGATCTGGAGTTCTTTCTGCTGAACTTCCTGTAAGAGGTTCCTGATATTTTCTTCTGCCTGGATCCTGTTTGAGAGTTCGTTTTTAACCTGTTCCTCCTGGGTTTGTATCGTCCTGATCATCTCTTTCAGGTTTGATACCAGCCTGTTGATGGCTCCTTCAATCTGTTTTAGTTCCAGAATGCCGGTATCTCTGATCTGATGGTTCAGGTCTCCGTCTGCAATCTGATTTAAATCCTGAATAAGCCCTTTCACCGGGTATGAAAAGTATCGGGATGTCTTCCATACCGTGAGACCTGCGATAAGAAGGGTAAAAAGGAGGGCGGCTATGTATATTATTGAAATTTCAAGAATTTTTTCCTCGATCTCCTGGGTTGAATAGACTATCCGTCCGACAAGATTCATCATCGGTGATGAGGGGTACCTGGTATCCTGGATAGAGAGATATATTATTGAAATGGCCTGTTTCAGATCAGGTTCGTGATAATAATGACTCTTTTTTTCAGATAGTACCCTGATGACTTTTTCCTGGATATGCGGAGAGTAATTTCCATAGCCGGAATCTGCACTCCATCTGGTTACAATCTCTCCCTGTGTGTTGAAAAGTTCAATAGAGACGATATTTGGATTCAGTCTGGGAAGATTTTTTACTAACTCGGCATATGATGTCTCAGTCTCTTTTGGTATAAATGTTTGAAAATTTCTGCTTATTTCAAGCACATATTTTTTATCAGGTGTCCCCTGATATGCAAATTTCCGATTTGGGGACCCTTTGACAAATCCCTTTACTGTTCTGTCAATGACATAAGCTCCCTCTTCCCTGATTCGGGTGAGTGTTTTATAAAAAGAAGGATAATTACAAAAATTTAAAAAGAGGTCAGGAGTATAGGTCGTATGAACGACGGTGCCCTCAGCATCGATAATATAAAGATCCCATGTACCTCCTATCGTTTCATTCAGGTGTGTTTTCAAAGAAGGGAGGTCTATCTTTGTGATATCACCACCTGATTCATTATACGCTGCCAGGTACATATCCATCGCTTCTTTCATCCCTGGTTCAAATGAGTACTCATACAGGCGAATGCCCCCGTCGATCCATATGACCGATTGCCGAAGAATCTGTTCAGAATGGTTTTGCTGGAGCGTGAAGCGTGATTCAATCTGGGTTCGTGTATCAATATACCAGAGTGTTGTTATCGAGAGGATGGACAGGATTAAAATAATCAGTAGTATTACCATGAAACGACTGATAAGGGAACCACCGCTCATCGGAAACTTCTGACGCATGGACATCTGTCTTCTCTTTTATTATCTGGATTCATCTTTGAGTAGGACACGAACCGATATGTTAGAATTCATTGAATAGCTGATACATGTTTTGGTTTGATTTTTTCATTTATCCCATTCTATAATTGGCAATTTTTTGTAATATTAACAAAATATTATCTCCCTCTCTTCAATTTTAAAAAAAGATGCTTGCAGGGAT
Source organism: Methanospirillum hungatei JF-1 (assembly GCF_000013445.1). Lineage (NCBI taxonomy): Archaea > Methanobacteriati > Methanobacteriota > Methanomicrobia > Methanomicrobiales > Methanospirillaceae > Methanospirillum > Methanospirillum hungatei. The sequence goes on along the minus strand of NC_007796.1, from coordinate 3,157,388 downwards.
GCATGGCATATGTTTAATAGGGAGAAATTGAGGAAATGTATCTATGGTTGAGGATGGGGAATTTCTGAACCGTATCCGCGGTTTACTCAAGATTTACCCCAGAGGGCTCACAATTTCGGAAATTTCCCAGCGTCTGAAATGTAACCGGAATTCTGTTGCGAAATATCTGGAGATACTTCAGATTTCCGGAACGGTTGAGATGCAGCAGATGGGGGCTGCCAAGGTATTTTATCTCTCACAACGGGTTCCCATCTCCAGTCTTCTGGGCTTTACCAAAGAAGGAATTCTCGTCATTTCAAGTGATGGTAGGATAATCCAGGTTAACGAGCGGTTTTGCAGAATGTTTGACCAGGATGTTACAACAATTACTGGCACGTCATATCTGATGCTTCCACAGGAAATTTTACGAGCATTTCATTTTGACACCTATTTTGATTCAGATTTAGAGACAGAGCATACCGCTGTTGTCACCTTCACCAAGTATGACTGGAGGCGGTTCTTTAAAGTAAAATATATTAAAACCGTTTTTGACGACGGACGCTCCGGCCTTACCATTATCGTGGAAGATGTCACCCTTGAGACTGAGATGGAGGAGCGGCTTCGTATCAGTGAAGCCAGATATCGTGGAATTGTTGAAGACCAGACCGAACTCATCTGCCGGTACAACCGGGACGGTGTCATTTCATTTGCGAATGGGGCATTTTGCAGACTTTTTCAGATGAATCATACAGAAGCACTGCAACACTCCTTATTTGAATTCATGCATCCGGATGCTTCCCGGCAGATAAAAGAAGGTATGCAGAGTTGTTCCCCCTTGTCCCCGGTTTTTCAATCAGAATTTGAATTCAAACTTCCTTCCGGGCGGTCCAGGTGGTATCACTGGGTGTCACGGATGCTGGCTGATGATAACGGGGGCATTCTTGAGTACCAGGGAGTTGGCAGGGACATCACCGAACGAAAGAATGCCGAACGGGAGTTATTAATTAAAAGTCATGCCATGGACTCTTCTATCGTTCCCATTGCACTCCTCTCTATGGAAGGGTCTATCACCTATGTAAACAGGGCATTTCTGGAACTATGGGGGTATCATTCTCCAGATGAGGTTATTGGACTGCCTTTTAAGCACTTTGCCAAAGATATCGATGTCTCTTCTGCCTCATTTCTATCTCAAAACCTGTTGCACGAGGATCGATCAGGGTATGTATATGAAGTAGACGGGGTCCGCCGTGATGGATCCCAGATAAACCTCTCAGTAACCATATCAGGGGTCACTGGCCCTGATCGAAATCCCATCTGTCTGATTGCCTACCTGTATGACGTCACCCACTGGGTCAGGATGGTCCGGGAACTTGAGATTAAGGATACTGCAATCGCACATTCTTATGAGGGTATGGCTATCATTACGCCGGATGATGTGGTAATGTATGCCAATCCTTCCTTCAAGCGGATCTTCTCCCGTGTCCCGGATGGAACTATGGTCGGAAGATCCATTGAGTGGAGTTTAAGTTACTATCCCCAGATCATCAGTTCTATTCCGGATATCAGGGCTGCACTTAATGAAAAAGGAAATTTTACCCGGGTTTTTTCTGATACAGGGGAAGATGGTTCCTCGCTTGTGATACAGGTCCACCTTTCACGGGTATTTGATAAAACCGGAGTTCACCTGTGCACTCTCATATCGGCTCTTGACATTACCAGTCAGCGGACCATGGAAGAGTCCCTTGCACTCATGGTTGAGCAGCTGGAAGGGACAGTAGATCAGATGGGTGACCCCACCTTCATTATATCCCGTGACCGTATGGTTGTTGCCTGGAATGAAGCGATGGAGATCCTTACTGGTCTGAACAAACATGAGATGATCGGTTCACTCAAGTATCAGGAGGTAATCAGGAACTCAAATCCATCTCTCCCCATCCTGGTTGACCTCTTTGACTTATCACCAAAAGAGTTGATCCAGATTTATCCACAGGTCTCACGGGTAGGGAACAGTTTTTACACCGAAGCGTTTGTTCCGGGATTTCATGAAGGAAAAGGGACATATGTCTGGGCAAAAGCCTCTCCTATTACGGATACCTCCGGAAGAGTAATCGGGTATATTCAGACAATCAAGGATATGACAAACTGGAAACGTGCGGTAGAATCGGTTGTCGGAAAGACAGTCGGCTGAATCTAAAGTCCCAGGATCGGAAGTATATCTGAAAAGGAACTGATTGAAAAATCGGCAATAATTCCTTCTGAATACTCCGGTGGCAACCGATTTCCATATTCTGCATGAATGGTGCACATTCCCGCTTCTTTTGCCGGTCTGATATCATTGATCAGATTATCGCCGATTGCACATATCTGGTGGGGCTGAATCTTCAGAAGTTCTGCAGCATGGAGAAACATTGCCGGGTCAGGTTTTTTCATCCCTGCCGTATCAGGAGTGACCAGGCAGTCGAAAAGATCAGCGGTCTGGATATGGATGAGCCGCTCTGTTGCATGCTCATGGCTTGCATTGGTAACTGCTCCGATCTTCATCCCTGCCGTGTGAATCTTCAATAATGTTTCATATACTCCGGGGTACGCTTCAATCGCTTCGATTTTTGTCTTCGTGTACACCTGAACTGCACGCATGAACACATCTGCATCGGTGATTCCCTGTTCAGATAAAAATGACTGAATGGCTTTCGGGCTCTCAACACCATAGGGAGAGAACAAAAAAGTCCGTACTAAGTCATCTGCTGTTCCAACTCCGATAGCCTGAACGACTCTCCTGCATGCCTCTTCCTTTGCATATCCAAAGTCATACAGGGTGTTATCCAGGTCTACCAGAATTCCGAGAAACCGGTTTCCACACCCCTGGCGAATATCTGTACCTGCCATGCTGCGTTGTATCTATCAGGATATCAGTCTCAGGAGATGATAAGCGATCTCATAGTGCTGTATCGTGGTGGAAGGGTCTCTCTTATGGAATCAGATGTAATAATACGGTATGCCTGCGAGTGATCCAGTTCTCATTACCGAAACGGATCGCCGGTTATTATTCATATCACTCTATGTGGCCGTTTTTTCTACCATGCTTGGGATTGGTATTGTCATACCGCTTCTTCCCCGTTTTGCCGAAACCCTTGGTGCTTCCGGATTTGGGATCGGAATGATTTTCTCCTCGTTTGCATTATCGCGGGCTTTCGCCATGCCATTCTTCGGAAGATACTCCGATATCTGTGGCAGACGTCAGTTCATCATAATCGGTCTGCTCCTCTATGCGATTTTTTCTCTCCTCTATGTCCCGGCTGGATCAGTGCTTGAGCTATCCGGTATCCGGTTTCTTCAGGGGATTGCATCAGCCATGGTGTTCCCCATAGCAATGGCATATATCGGTGATATCGCTCCACCCGGAATGGAAGGACGGTATCTTGGGACGTTTACCAGTTCACTCTTTCTGGGCATGGGTCTGGGGCCTTTTCTTGGGGGCATTGTAACCGATATTGCCGGCATGGATACAGCATTTATTTGTATGGGGGCGCTAACCGGGGTGGCACTGCTTACCTGCATCTTCTTCCTCCCCGGGTATCAGGGGTCGCGAAAAGAACAGAGTTCGATACTTCATCTGCTCATTCATCCAGGGCTTCGCATTCCATTATTATATCAAATGATGAATGCATTTGCAAATGGAACATTTATGGTCTTTCTCCCCGTCATTGCCGCCCATGTCGGGAACCTCTCTGCAGGAGAGACCGGCCTTGTAATATCGGTATCAGTTCTGTCAACTGCCCTTTTGCAGAGAGTATGCGGAAGGCTTGCAGATCGGTTTGATAAATATCTGCTCATTGCAACAGGGTGTCTTACGGTAACCGTTGCACTGGCTCTGGTACCTGGCTTTGAAGGCCTCTGGTCATATCTCTTCTTTGCCCTCCTCATGGGGATCGGAGGAGGTATATCAGTCCCGGCCATGTATGCCCTGGTCACCATAGCCGGCAGGGACGTGGGGCAGGGGGCAGCGATGGGAACGATAAACATGGTCATGAGCATGGGTATGATCATATCTCCCGTTGTCTGCGGATTATTCATGGACCAGACCGGGATTAGTTCAGTTTTTTATTTGTCTGCCGTAATAGTCCTCGTTGTCACCCCGGTATTTCTCTCAAAGGCTTCTTTTTTTCCATCACAAAGGAGGTAACTGGACACGGGGTACTATTTCCCATGGGGACACAGACAATCATGTGATATATATGATACGAAAACAGTGGAAGATTGTATTTCTGATCCTGGCAGTCATCGCATCATGCGGGTTTTGTTATGCGGCAACCGAACCGACCACCATGACCATGATCCCAAAAATTGGTACTTCAGAGCCATATGATGATGAAAAGTTCCTGATCCTCGTAACACCGGTAATCACCGGTCTCAGTGACCGGAATCTGAACAGCAGTGAACGGATCGATGTCCAGTCAGCTTATTACTCTGCAACTGCGATGAAAGTCAGTCCTGAATTTTATCCGGTTGCATTCAATGTCACCAAGCTGCTCTTTTACCTGGTATCCAGTAGTGAAGCAAATGAAGAACTTGGGAAAAGCAGCGGACTTGCGACACATAATAAAGATACCCGCAACTCCCTGAAAGCACAGGCTGATGCTGATGAAGATGCTGCTGAAGAAGCATGGCGCGGCCTTATCATGTTGTATCCGAACAGCACCCTGTTTTAGATAAAACCAATATCTATTTTTTCCCGTCAGGCATTATTCCTGAGTATGGACGCAGCTGATACGGTTGAACTCTCGGACAGCGCATATGCCATTTTTGAGTTCTTTTTCAGAAGCCAGCTGCATATGCGTAAAAAATCCCTTTCTCTCATCGTAGAGAGCGGTGAGCCTTTCGAAGAACTGTTCCATGAAATATTTACCGAATTCTCTACCGTTTATCCGGAAGTATACGATCTGCTCATCAGCCAGTTTCAATCTCCTGAAGAGATATACCGGATGATTCGTGAAGGGGAAGGCGTCATTCCAAGCAAGACATATCAGGCAAGGTGGATTGAACAGGATTCGCCTCATGTCGATGGTCGGGCTGCGGACATTGAAAAGGCCGGAAAATGGCTGGTATTTCTCCCGCCTGATCAGGTGGATGATATCTGGCGTCAGATCCGTGACCGGACATGGGAAGGAACTTTAGGCATTTCTGCAAAAGTGTCGACGGCAAAACCAGATCCGGATGCCCGTGATGATCGGAAAGTCATCTATGTCTATACTGCGGACTGGGAAGATGAAGCGGATGTGATGCGTGTCAGAGAAGAACTTCGCAGAATAGGAATTACAGACAGGATCGGGTATAAACGGAATATTGAGACCTTCAAGGGAGAATATAGTGCAAAAGGAAAAAAAGTAACGTTTTATTCAGCCTGAATGATCAGGCTTTCCGATCCTTGTTCTTTGGACGCAGGTGTACATACCCGCACTTTCTACAGCTGACTGCCCTGACCGGGTTACGGGCATTGCAGTGCATACAAATCTTAACATTAAGAAGCCGTGCTTCTGCCTCAGGAAAACGTGCCATATGATATCTCCGTAAATATCTGTCTTATATACAGGGTTGTATCCTCACATAAGGGTTATGTCTTACTGCTTCTCTTCAGCAAGCCATCTTCGCAATGCATGCAGTCCGATAGCCCGATGAGAGATCCGGTTCTTCTCTTCTTCTGTCATCTCTGCCAGGGTTTTTCCATCTACTTCAAAGACTGGGTCGTATCCGAATCCTCCACATCCCCGGGGAAGGACGATAGTTCCTTTGATAGCCCCGGTGAATGATCTCTGGCAATCCCCGTCATGATAGGCTATCCCTGTCTCAAATGTAGCGGAACGGTTTGCATATCCTGCCATGAGGGCCAGGATCCCGGTATTCCCGATGGTCTTCTGGACATAGGCAGCACAGGTCCCGGGAAATCCATTGAGTGCATGGATAAAGAGTCCGGTGTCGTCGGTGATGACCGGCCGCTGCAGGACCGAGTAGGCATACGCTGCTTTTCCCGCTGCAATCTCTGCCACCGATTCATACCTGAGCTCCGGAATCTCCAGGGGGACATGTTCTATCTCGGCAAGACCTGCAAGGATTCCTGCAGCTTCCCGTGCCTTGTGTTCATTGCTGGTAACAAACGTAATTCTCACAGGTATCTTCCCCGCAGTTCAATCTCATGCTCCCGGTTCAGTATCTCATCCGCCAGAGGCATCTTCTCCCGATATCCCTGGATGAACGCCTCTTTCAGAATGTCTGAATCTTTAGATGTGCTCTCAAGGACCTGGAAGAGGACATGAATATCCACACCGCGATGCTCTATATCAGATGAGGTTCCGGCAAGACCAAAATCTATAAGCCAGGTCTTGCCGTCATGTACAAGGAAATTGCAGGTTGTCAGGTCTCCATGCACAATCTGTGCTGCATGAAGTTTCCCGACCATCCGTCCGGTCTCCTCAAGGAGCTCTGGTGAGAGGCATTCTTTGAGTTTCACCCCGTCGATATGTTCCATGATAATGGTATCCTGAGTTATCTCTCTGATGATCGGAGTCCTGACCCCGGCTTTTCGTGCCTCAGCGATAAGTCGTGCTTCAGCCCTGGTTCGTTCTGCAATAAGTCGACGGTCTAGTTCGGGATGCCGGTATCGCTTTGATACCCGGATCTTGGATGCTGCTCCATCACAGAACCGGACGATGGCCTCTGCGCCCCGTGCACTATATGCATCCGGATGCCGTTCAGAACCAGAAGGTTCCTCTCTCCAGGTGACCAGGACCTGGTCTGCACGGTATGAGGGATTCACCCGTGACTCCTCAACCGGCAGAACTGATCCTGACTCAAGCATGACCCTCCCCGTATACGCGATCATGGCACCATTATCCCCGAGGTACTGGGGGTTCGGGACTGAGAACGCTGCATCACGGTCTTCGCACATACAGGAGAGCATCTCCTGCAGACGCTTGTTCATCCCGACACCTCCGACGAGGATCAGTTGTTCTTTTCCGGTCTGTGACAATGCGCGCTCTGTGACCTCTGTACACATGGCAAAGGCTGTCTCCTGGAGACTGTAACAGACATCCTCAAGGGGGGCTGATGCATCTTTTGCGGCACTCACAAGACCAGAGAAGGCAAGATCCATGCCCTTGACGGTATATGGCAGAGGGATGTATGAACCGTTTTTTGCAATCCGTTCTATTTCCGGTCCGCCAGGATGGGGAAGCCCCTTACTTCGTGCAAACTTGTCAATGGCATTCCCAATTCCGATATCAAGAGTTTCTCCAAATATCCGGTATCTGCCCTGCAGGTATCCCAACACCTGGGTATTTGCCCCGCTTGCATACAGGACGACCGGATCGTCAAATCCTGATGCAAATCTTCCAATCTCAACATGGGCTACACAATGATTGACGCCGATGAGTGGAACATCAAAGGATAGTGCAAGTGCCCGAGCCGCGGTCCCGACAATCCGAAGGCATGGACCAAGACCAGGACCCTGAGAAAAAGCCACGGCTACCGGAGTCGGATTTCCTTTCAGGACCTCTTCAATGACACTGGTAATGACGGATGCATGATGCTGGGCTGCTTCACGCGGGTGTATACCGCCCTGCACAGGTTTGTAGGGATGTGAGACCAGTTTAATCAGGTCATCATCAAAAAGAGCAGCACTGAGGTTCCAGGCTGTACCCTCGATCCCCAGTACAGGTCCGATCTTCATCAGGGTTACTTCTTGAACTCAGTGTATCCACACTTTCCACAGGTAACACGATCTTTGTGTTCACCCATGAAAACGCCCGGACCACAGCGGGGACAGTACCTGCGTTGAGGAACTGCATTCTTTCCTTCAACCTTGAAATAGGCTGACCGCTTGACTGCGGCCTTCTCTGATTTTTTTGCTTTTTTTGCTGCCATATTTCATCGTCCCCCTTAAGATGCCTCCGCAGCGTCACCGGACGGTGCATCCTGAGCATCTGCGTTGCCTTCTTCTTCTCCGGCCATACCCCGCTTTCGGATATACTCCGGTTCGATCTTCTTCAGGTATTCAGCAGAGGTGTACACCCGTGCGTCGCCTGTTATTTCAGTTAATCCGAAACGGTTGTGAAGGGATCCGATCACCAGCTGATCCTTTGGTGCGCTGAGCATTGCTGCAAGTTTCGCATGGACCATCTTGCGTGACGGGGTTGCTCCGGTAAATGTGATGCTAAACCCGATCTCTTTCCGGTTTAACAGAACATTCTCTGTTTGTGAAGTAATCGTAATCTCCATAGAGATCCGTATTAGGTTGCCTGTCAGATGTTAAATACCTCGCGCGCTGTCGGGGTGCTGACCTCTTCAAAACAGGTGAACAGCTCTTCTGCCCTTTTCTTCATTGCCGGAGTAATTGAGAGCAAAACGACTCCTTCTCCAGGCTGACCATAGAGAATGACAGTTCCCAGAGGCGCGTGCATTGCCAGCGGAACAACAGCCAGATCCTCTTCTCCTTCAACCTGAATAACCGTCCCCTGACGAGATGCTGCTATCTGTGTTGCATCAATCAGGTCTTCGGTAAGACCGCCAGCCGGATTTTTTACCAGCAGCTGATGATACTCAGGGATGTTCACTCCCGGATATGGCTGACGCATGGTATGCCCGTCTACAATGGCAACCTCTGGAGGCCGGCCAGCCCTGAGCAGATTTGCGGTGACAACATCACCAACACTAAATACGGTTTTTCCTGGTAAAAATTTGAGAACTTCCTCAAAAGAGTGAAAAAGGGTGCCAAATGGTTCTTTAAATAACTGACGGTGCCGGGCAGGAAGAATTCGCATCAACGGACCTTAAGGGCATATCTTCCGGGGAGGGTGATATTCATCCGGCGGGCTACTTCGCTATGCTCCGGATCGATGATGACCAGGTATCCGGTCCAGTCTGCGGTAAGATTGGAGGTCCCACAGATGGAGCAGGATGTCCCTTCAACAACCCGGTGACAGTCACGACAGACCATATGTTGTTTCTTCTTTGCGCTAGCCATGTTTAAACCGCACTCTTCTCTTTCTGTTCGTTCTTCATGTCTTCTTCAAGCCAGACTAGGTTCCCAAGACCAGCCTGTCGCATGGTAAGACCAATTTTGCTTTCACGAGGTTCACGTTCGTTGAGACTCAGAGTAACAACCCGTGCCCTGACAAGAGACCCGACACCAAGATGACGACCTGAATCCTGACAGATCAGCTGCGAGTTCTTCTCATCATAACTGATGTATTCATCAGATATCTGACTCACGTGAAGCATCGCATCAATCGGTCCAAGACTGACAAACGCACCAAAACTGGTGGTTTCTACAACAATCCCTTCAATAATCTCCTGAAGAGAAAGACGAAGAGCCAGACCTTCAAAGTCTACATCATAGTAGACCGCACCGTCACCGGGGACCATCTCCCCTTCTCCAATCCGGAGAACCTTGGTAACGGCGATAAAAATCCCGATCTCCTTGTCGATACTTCCTTCCAGCTGCTCCTGCAGCACATCCAGAATGACCGTTGTGAGATCCTCCCCAAGCCGGTGAGGAGGAACACGCACCTTGTCAATCAGTTCCAACCGGTAATACATTCTCTTATCTCCGAATCAACTCTAATTTCTGTTTTCCTGCAAGACTGACAACAGGGAGGCCGACATCAAGAACCTGATCACGAAGTCTCCGGTCATTGGTAACCACACCACACTGGAGATCCATCGCACTCATCAGTATCTGTTCGTCCGGAGTGCCTTGTCCTGATGATGCGATGATCTCACATTTCTGTGCGAACAGGAGTCCAAGACGTGCCGATGCTGCATGTTTCCCTTTTCCCCTTGCCAGTCCCTCAAGTTCCCTGATCACGATCTCCGGCACAATTATTCTGACCGAGCCGAGCATCCATTTCAGTTCATCAAGGAGGTCTATCTTAAATTGTGATGCCATAAGAAAGGCATTGGTGTCGATAAGGATGGTCACTCGATCAGCGTTCCCATCCCGATCAGTCGCCACCTTCCACCAACCTGCCTGCTGATAGCGATAGGTGACCCGATGCTGGCACAGACCGGACGTTTAAGAACGACTTCTGCTGCATCTTTCCGGGTATTGCTCACCAGACCGACTGTTACGGCAGTCCCGACAGAGAGCATCAAAGGCTCGCGCTGTTTGAGTGGTTCAATGGAAACCTCACTATTTGAGCCGACAACCCGCTCCATAAGTTTCACTGAGAACCACATCTTCTCCCAGACCGGCGGGAGTTTTCCGACATGACCTAGGACCTGCCCGGCAAGCATATCGCTTTTGGTAATCGCGGGGTCGAGTTTTGTCCCGATGGCAAGGAGACCTCCGGGAGTTGCAACATGGACTTTCTTCTGTCCTTTATGAATCTCTGTCACCTTGGTGATGATAGGCTCCCACTTGGTCTTGTTCTCCACCTGGTTCTGGATACCCGGCCGGATCTCAATCTCGGCACCATCCTCAATAAGACCCCTGATAAGCGAACCACCGACAACACCGCCTTTGACATCTTTCCAGCTGCATCCTGGCCGGTTCACATCAAATGAACGGGCGATGAGCATGACCGGATCAGCCTCCGGATGGCGTGATGGTTCTGGAATGACTTCGTCAAGAGCCTGAATCAGTGCCCAGATATTGATATTTTTTTGTGCTGATACCGGTATGATTGGTGCATTCTCCGCTATCGTTCCCTTGACAAAAGCCTTAATCTCCTCATAATTCCTGATTGCTTCCTTATGGGAGACCACATCGATCTTATTCTGGACGATGACAATTTTTTTAATCCCGACCAGTTCAAGAGCCATAAGGTGTTCTTTTGTCTGGGGCTGCGGGCACCGGTCAGCTGCTGAAATCACCAGCATGGCACCGTCCATCAGGGCAGAGCCTGAGAGCATGGTTGCCATCAGCGTCTCGTGTCCGGGTGCATCCACAAAAGAAACAGCACGAATAGGTTCTGTCTCACTGTCACATCTCGTGCAGACCGGGGTTGTTGTCAATCCCTCAGGTCCGCGGCATTTTCTGCAACGGTAAAAGACAGCATCTGCATATCCAAGTCTGATAGATATGCCCCGTTTCATCTCCTCACTATGTCTGTCAGTCCAGACGCCGGTGAGGGTATTTACCAGTGTGGTCTTGCCATGGTCAACATGACCGACCACACCAATATTTGTATTTGGAATCAGTTCTTCTGGCACCAGCTATTCAACCTCCTTACGTATTTCCATCGGATCATACTTATAGCCATAACCGCAGATAGCAGGAACAGGTGCGTTCCCCATCATGTTCATATACACCTGAAACCGGTGTACATCCACCTGTATTATCCTGCTCCGGCGCAGGCACCATCCAGGTTTGGTGGTTCTTCCATTGCTTCTTTCTCAACCTGACTTCTTTCCTGTTCCAGCCGTGCAAGCTGTTCATCGCGGTCAATTTCACGCTCATTCTTCTGGACAGATTCAGCAGGAATCAACTGGTCAAGCCGGTATAACAGGCCGGTTGAATCCAGTTCAGCAAAATGTCTCCCGTTCTTGTCAACCAGCCGTGTGATCGTTCCGGAGGTTCCGGTGCGAGGATACCGCACAAACACTCCGGCCTCCAGTATCTCAGGATTCATACTCTCCCTATTCCTCTGCATATATTAAATGCTCTGCCCCTCAATTACCTGTTTTTCAGTGACCTGGTATTCAGCTCCGTTTTTGGTGTTGCGGTACTTTCCTGGGATTGTAACCGCACCAACGGTTGTCTCTGTCGGATATGGGACAGTAAAGGTACCATTGATACTCTGTGTCCGATAGATAAATTCCCGCCCGGTGTTCGTCTTAACCGGTAATTCCAGCATGCCCTCACCAGGTATCTGTGCCCCTTTCACATGCTCGAAAATTTTCACATACCGTAGATCATGCATATCTGCAGGAGTAGTCCTGGTACTTGACTCAAAGATGAGCCGGTAATGACTGAGTGCTGGGACTGGCTCGACCGGATCCGTGTATCCGAAGTTGGCCAGGATGACATCGTATTGAGGATTTTCCTGTGCATTAAATGAGTTCACAAGGGCTTTTCCTGCTGAATAGTTCGTCTGCCCTCCATCAACGACAACCGGTGCATTCAGGCCCGTAGCCGAGGGTTTCATATACCGCAGGAAGTATACATTACCAGGTTCGGTATATGTCCCGTCAAAGTTATGGAGACGGGAGATCATCGTCTGGTAGTACTCATTGGTGAGCAGCGGATAGTTGACTCCCGATTTTGGATCATCCGGACTTGGGAAGATAAAGGTCCGCTGGTAGGGATAGACACCGACTTCCGGATCATCCCAGGTAGACATGGCCCAGAATTTCCCGGTATCCATCTCATAATCGGTGATGACATATTTTGTCTTCAGATTGGCAAGTATCTGATCTGCCTCACTCTCGTTCTTCGTCATAAAGAATCTGGCAGATCCATTCGGCCCGTTCACCCCGTACTGGAAGGGATTTGCATTGGGCATTCGTTTTCCAAGGAATGTTATCATGTGTCCATAATCCCACCATGACATGACCCCGTAGGCACTATCCGGATAGGTGAAATTCTTCTCATCATACATTGCAAAATAATCAACCCCGGGATCAGGGGTGTTCTTGTTCATCCATTCAGTCGCTTCTCTCCAGTCCGGGTTCAGGTTGTACGCCCCCATCATGAGATCCCGGCCCAGTGCCTGATATGAGAATAGGAGAGCCAGAATGAGAATAATCGCCAGGAATAAGTAAGATCCGGCTTTCACTGATCCTGCTGGGTGGCCGGATCTCCCTCGTGATACGTCATGGCTTTTCCCTGCTTTTTTCTTACCTGACTGATGGTCCTCATCCATTGGCGAGATTTCAGGTTTTTGTCCGAAGGGAAGCCGTATGATATCAAGAGCAAATCCTACGGCAATTCCTGCCAATATGGCAACCGGTACTGCCAGGTAGTACTCATATCTGATATGCTGACAGGTTGCGTAAAAGATCACGACCGCCCAGATGAGAGTAAACGCATGGGACGGGCAGAGTTCTTTTCTGATCCGATACAGGAGAACCGCAGCTCCTGCACCGAAGAGAAGAAGACTGTACTGGAATGTCCTCCACGCATCATCAAAGCTCCAGGGTCGTGCTTCCTGAATAGTCTTCCAGTGAATATCATCAGAACCAAAGAATGCATTGGCATTTGCCATCATGTATGCAAAAAGGTCAGGAAGGATGACTGCAAGGGCAATAATACCAAGAATAGTTACTCCGATAATGGCTCCGACATAATACCAGTAGGGCTTGTCCCGAAGCTGATAAGAAAATCCAAAGAGGAGAACATTTGCCAGAATCAGGAGAGTATAGGCTATAGGATGCCCGATGGTGTAATAATTGAGCCCTCCTTCTGAATGCACACCGATGAAGAAAAAACCGATGATTGCGACGAGGAACGTTACCGAATTAATGACCAGTGCCGATGCTCCCAGATGCCCGATATATCGCTGGATAATAAACCAGACCGGGGTGAAGATCCCGACGATAAGGGCGAACAATAACATGGTTGGCATCAGGGCAAGTCCAAGGACATAGGTGATCCCACATAAAATTCCAAGGAATATGGGAATCTTCCAAGTCTCCTTATCTTTGAGATCGACCGGATGCTTCCTGCTGTAAACGAGTGCAGTAAGATAACACAGACAAAAGAGTGTGCTAAAAAAGACTTCTCCTGCATGATGATCCAGGTACCCGTAAAAGGATCTGAAGAAGAACTGCCCTGGCACAATTGCGATGAAAAATGCCGCTGCAAGGCCGGCTTTCCAGTCAGCTACCCTGCTGACCAGGAGATAGATGACCGGGACCATGAGTGCTGCCATCACACAGGGAAGGAAGAGTGAAACAGAGATGATCTCTGTTCTGGTGGCAGCCCCGGTGATCAGACAGATAGTGGCCCCGAGAAAGGGGAAGAGCGGTCCCCAATGCATGGGCTGCCCGATGGGGAAGTAGGTCATCGGATCAAACCAGGCAACATTTGGATAGTTTGCGATAATCTGTTCAATCCTGCGCAACTGATAGGTCGGATCATCCATTCCGACAAACATCAGCACATCGGTAGTTCCTGAGTATGCAGGAAGAGTTCTGATAATAAATGAAAAAAAAGTAATGAGGAGAACAATTGCTCCTAATATGAGAGTAAAGGGTTTTAGATATCTTGAATATTCCATCTCATCACGCTCGTTCAATCGTATGAATACTACATCTGTTCTCCGGGTCCATATAGAAATTCATCTGATCCTGTACAATGTCTCTGATCTGGTACCTTACTTCGTATCCTAATTGTTTGATCTTTCTGATATCAGCAAACAAAATTGGGACATCAGATGGTCTGAACCGCTCCAAGTCAAATTCAATAGGGATTGTCTTTTCAGCTGTCCTGACAAGAATCCCACCATCCTGTGGTCCGAAATCCAGAGTGCCGTCAAGTATCATCCGGTCAACTTTTGATTTCTCAAAATATGCACCAAACAGTGCCTCATTGTCAGGCTCCAGGGGATCTTTCAGACACTTTCCGGTTCTGGTTGTGCAGATCTCCTTGACCGGCATACCACATGCCTCAATGCTGTGGAGTATGTAGCTGAGAACTGATGTGGTTCTGTTTGATCCCTGATTATAGACATCCCCGGGTTTTCCTTTCATGGCAAGGAGCTCATAACCATGCACGATGTCATCAATATGTGACCAGTCACGAAATGCATTCACATTCCCGATGGTGATTTTATCCGCCTCATTGCACCTGAAATGACTGACCTGGCTGGTTATGACCGAGGTGACGAACTGGATTCCCCTCCCGGCCCCTTCATGATTAAATGCCCGTGATACAATTCCTTTCAGGCCATAGGTGTAAAAATAATTCCTGAAGAGATAATCCCCATATACCTTGGAGACTGCATACGGAGACATGGGTCTGAGCGGGTTATTTTCATGTATCGGGAGTTCTGGGATCGTATCCGGTTCAGGGAAGATATTCCCGTATTTCTCTTTCAGTCTGGTATACTGCTCATCAGAGCTGATAACAAGCCCGTATTCTTCACTGGTTCCCGCAAAGACCAGCACCGGGTCTGCTCCTTTCATCCTGACTGCTTCAAGCAGATTGTTTGTTCCAAGTCCGTTTATCTGGGCTGTCTCAAGGGGATGGGAGAAGGATCTCGGGACAAATGACTGGGCGGCCAGATGAAAGATGTAATCAGGTTCTGCACTATCAATCGCATTTGCAATACCGGTCAGGTCTTCAAGACCTGCTTCCACGTAGGTAATTGCCCGTTCGATCTTCTTTTGTGACACATTCTTTGGTATAGTGCCATCTGACCGCCTTCGCACCATGCCATAGACCCGAGCCCCTTTATCCAGAAGATCCCGGGCAAGATATGAACCGGCAAATCCACTGACACCGGTGATCAGGACATTTTTATCATTCCAATTCATTCAGTAGTACTCCCCATGGATCCCTGGTCTTTTTCTGATGTATATTCCTCAAAGCAGGTATGCACATACATTTTAATTTGTTCCTTAAATATCTTGTAATCAAAAAGTTCTGCTCTCTTTCGTGCCTCATGTCCGAACCGGGAGGGATCAGTATCCACATTCCTGATGGCCTTCGCAATATCCGCAGCATGTGGGGCAACCAGAAAACCGGTATATCCATGTGCAACGGTCTCCTGGTACCCACCTTCACACACAGCAACCACCGCTTTTTCACAGGCCATTGCTTCAAGTGGGGTAAGTCCGTAATCCTCATCAATAGCGGTTGTGAGAAACCCTCTGCATCTGCCATACAGGGTCAGGAGTTCCTCATCGGGCACCGGGCCAAGAAAAGTGACATTTTGCGGGGCTCCATGAACAAGATGTTCAAATTCCGGATATATCTTTCCTGCGATCACAAGTTTTTTATCCGGAAGAAGGCGAAATGCCGCAATCTGAAGGTCAATCCTCTTCCATTTATCAATCCTGCTGACCGAAAGCCAGTAATCATCATATCCCAGATTCTGATATTTTTCCAGATGTATGGGCGGGTAGATGACCGTTGCAGGTTTTTGATAAGCCTTCCAGATCCTTGTTCTGACGGTATGGGAGATACCTGCAATACATCTGACATGCTTTTTGACAAACCTTCGGTCAAGGAACCGGAAAAAGCAGAGAATAATCATGAACAATTGCCGTTTCCCGACTGGCTTTGATGCCAGGGTAGGATAATACATATCATACAATGCCCGTCGCGGCGTCAGCATCATGTACGCATGTGGGATCTTCTCTGACAGAAACCGGAGAGACATATCATCGGTGGCGATATAAAAGTCATAATCCAGGCTGAGTTTTTTAAATAATCTCATTCCTGCTATCTGGCGAAGAGGCTCGTCAGGAAGTGTTTTATGAAGCGGAAAGAAACTGACCTGTTCAGCATCGGGATACATGGTGCGCAAATCATCACTTACCGACAAGCAGACGATGGTTGCATCCAATGCCCGTGCCATATCAATAAAAAACCGCTCTGCACCGCCAGGAATTTTAAAATCCATGCAGGAAAGGATTGCAATTCTCATATCTTCTCCTGAACGGGATTGACTATCTCGTTCAAATACCTCTCTGCAATCCTGTTCCATCTCATCTCTTCAGGGGGATCGTACCGATCCTGACTTTTGTGGAGTATCAGATCTTTTATTGTATCAGCAAGCCCGTCATTATCACCAGGCCTGACAAATCTGGTCCCTGCATAGGATCCAAGGCTTTCAACAAGTCCTCCCACCTGTGTCGCCAGTATGGGAAGACCGTATGCAATGCCGATATGGGCTACCCCGCTCTGGGAGGCACGGGTATAGGGAAGCACCAGGAGATCTGCGGCAGAAAAAAACACTGGAATATCCTCATCTGAAATATACCGGTTTTCAAGAATTATCCTGTCAGAGACTGGTGATTCTTTGATACGATTAAGAGACTCCTGGTCTTCCCAGGCCTCTCCGGCAATAACAAGGACGGTCTCCTCAAGAAGATAAGAAGGGAGTTTTTCAAATGCCTGAATAAGATGGGATACACCCTTGTATGGCCTGAGCAGACCGAAGAATAAAAGGACAAAGTTTCCCCCGATTCCGAGCTGTAATTTACTCTCTTCTTTACTCAGAATCGGATACTGGTCATAGAGTCCATGAGGAATTACAGTAATCCGGGATGGATCTATCCGGTATTGGGATGCAATCAGCTCCCGGTCATGCTCTGAGTGAACAATAAACCGGGAAGCGTTTCGCCGGATGATCCTGCCCATCACCTTTGCGTACATCCGGAGCGGAAGGATGGCGTACTCCAGGGGATCTACTACTTCATGAAACTCAATGATTATCCTGGCTTTCCTGCCGGAGAGCAGGAGCAGGGCAAGGAACATGTGCATGACACTGGATGTCCACCATTCAAGGATGACCACATCCGATCTCCTGATCCTCTGAGCCCCTGTTGCCCATGAAAAGGGATTATACCAGTCAAGAACTTCAGCGACATCTATTGTATCTGAAAAGCCGACTGAGCTGGTAGTGACACCCACCCGCTTCCATCCCGGAAAAAGCCGTTTTGGGAGCATATTCCGAAATAGTACTGCATGGACTGCACTTTTTTCAGACAGGGCATTACAGAGTCTGATGGTATAATAACTGATACCTGATAGAAATCTGGTCGACGGGCCAACAACAGAAATAATAGGGTGAGTGTTTTTTCTCATTCTACGGTAACACTCTTTGCAAGATTTCTGGGCATATCAATCTCTCTGCCCAGCCGGTTTGCGGTATGATACGCAAGGAGTTGTAAGAGCACAGTAGATGTTAGAACCTGGGTCCACATATGTGCTTTTGGAAGCGGGATTACCACATCTGCAATATCGCTGACATCCCCGTCGTCTTCATTTCCAAATGCAACAATGGGAGTCCCCCTGGCCTTCATCTCTTTCATATTCCCAAGCATGACTTCGTATGCAGGACCGGGGGTGCATATGGCGATTACCGGAGTATCGGGGGATAAGAGAGCGAACGGGCCGTGTTTGAGTTCTCCGGCAGCATACGCCTCGGCATGGATATAGGAAATTTCCTTCATCTTCAGTGCCCCTTCCATCATGACCGGATAAAATACCCCCCGTCCTACATAAAAGAGATGCTGCGCCTTACTGCAGAGATCTACTGCCTCAGTCAGATCGGTCAGGAGAACCTGCTCAAGTGCATACCTGGCATGGTCAAGAATATCATGACATCGTCCCCCGGAGAGGATATTCACAATCTGCATAAGAACTCCTACCTGGGCGATGAATGATTTTGATGCAGCAACACTGATCTCAGGGCCGGCATGCATCAGAATAGTGTCATGAGCACTCCGGGTGATAGAACTATTCAGAACGTTGGTTATCGCAACAGTTTTCACATTATTGCAGATTCCTTTTCGAATTGCTGAAAGTGTATCTGCGGTTTCACCACTCTGTGATATACCGATGATCACATCACTGAACGGGACCGGGGTATACTTATATTCAGAACCCAGCTCCAGCCTGACCGGGATGCCGCATACCGGTTCAATGAGGTACCGGAATATCATCCCGGCATGATACGAGCTCCCGCATGCCACAACAGTAATAGAGGATGCCTGACGTAGGGAAGATGGCAGTGTCTCTTCAGAAACGGCGTGAACCGCCCGGTGGATGGCATCCGGCTGTTCAAAGATCTCCTTGAGCATGTAGTGGGCAAACCCGCCTTTCTGCACCGTGTCTGGAGTCCAGGTGATCTCTTTGATCTCACGTTCTGCAGGACTATCCCCAAAGTAAACCGAATATGAATCTGGTTTGAGTTCTGCAATATCACCATCATCAAGGTAAATGATCCTTGAGGTATACTCAAGAAGCGGTGTGATATCCGATGCAGCAAATATCTCACCATCCCCAATACCAAGAACCAGGGGGCTCTGGTTTCGTGCAGCTATAAGCCGGTCTTCACCTGCTGATATAATCAGTAATGCATAGGATCCGGTCAGGAGTGGGAGGGTTATTCTGACCGCTTCAAGCAGATCACCTGCATATGCCTCCTCAATCAGGTGTGCAATCACTTCGGTATCGGTCTCTGAGCGGAAGGTATGCCCTCTTCCAATAAGCTCACGTTTCAAATGTGCATAATTCTCAATTATTCCGTTATGAACAACCGCAATCTTATCGGTACAGTCCTGGTGTGGATGTGCATTGACATCTGAAGGAATACCATGAGTTGCCCATCTGGTATGACCAATTCCGATAGTTCCCTGCAACATGCCCTGTGAATCAGGAAGGTCAGAGACTTTTCCGGCCTTTTTGTGGACACATACCTCAGATGCAAGGGTTGCTATCCCATAAGAGTCATATCCCCGATACTCCAGCCTTCGAAGACCCTGGAGCAGGATTGGGGCAGCACGCCGATAACCGGCATATCCGACAATGCCACACATCCTATATCACCCGGGTTTTATCCGGAATCCGGGTACAGGAGAATCTGAGATCTGTTCGTCCCTCAATGGTCACCTCATTGCCGACGATAGTATTCTCAAACATGACTGAGGGTTTGCAAAAGACACCATTCCCCATGATGACTCCGCATCCAGCACGGATCGCAGAGTCTTCTGATGGAATAAACCCCCTGGCATATATGGCAGATGTATACTCTCCAAGAGTGCATCCCTCTCCGATGACCGATCCTGAAATGCTGCTATGAGATGCGATAACCACATCATCCATGAGGATAGATCTCCGAATGACAGTGAATGGTTCGATCTTCACCCGGGATCCGATACTGGTCCCCGGTTCAATGACAACATGCGGTCCGATGGTGCAGTCCTCTCCGATGATTACCGGTCCGGTTATCACGGTTCCAGGACCAATTTTGGTTCCGGATCCAATGGAGACCTTTCCCTGCATGTTGACTGATGAGCTGATAATTCCCGATTTTTCCTGATATATAAAAGGTAGGAGACGATCATTCATGACAAGGAGGTCCCAGGGGTAGATGGCATCCTGCCAGGAATGAGCTTTTACTGCAGCAATCCTGGTATCCCGTCTGATTTCTTCATCGATTGCCTCACTGAGACTTTGAGTGGTTATTCTGGCGAGGAGCTCAGATCCCAGATGGTATACTCCGCAACTGACCGTCATCCTACTTGCAAGAACCGGTTTTTCTGTGATACTGGAAACCGCATCATCCTCAATGGTGACAACCCCGAAGTTTGATGGCTGACGGTGTGTAGTGTATAACAGGGAGTTTTTTATCCTGGCGATATCCCTGATGGAGTCAGGATCGATGTAATTGTCTCCGGGGAGAACAAGAACGTCTCCAGCGATCCGGTCACGTGCACAGAGGAGTGCATGGGCTGTGCCAAGTTGCTCGGTCTGCCGTACGATCATGATCGGCACACTCAGATGTGCCAGATGCCGCATTACCTGCTCTTTCCGATATCCGACTACGACGATAATATCCCGTATCCCTGCTTCCAGAAGTGACAGGATTGTATGCTCAATAATTGGCTTATTGGCGACCGGGATAAGAGCTTTTGGTTTGTTCTGCGTGAGCGGGCGGAGTCGCACCCCTTCCCCGGCTGCCAGGATGACTGCCTGCAGGCTCATCGGCGAATCACCGTATGATCTTCAAGTTTCCCTTCAACCAGGGAATGCGGGCCTATTCTACAGTGGTTACCGATGATCGAACCGACATTAACCGAACAGTTTATGCCAAACAGGACATCATCGCCGATAACCGCACCGAATTTTCGTCTTCTGGTATCTGTCCCCCCGATGATGATAGTCCCTTTATCATGGCGGAGATTTGCAATTTTTGTCCCTGCTCCAAGGTTACAGCCGCTTCCGATAACACTGTCTCCGACATAGGAGAAATGGGGGACATTTGTTTTGTCCATGATGATTGAGTTTTTTATTTCTGAACTATGCCCGATATGACAGGCGTTCCCGATTGCTGTTCCAGGCCTGATATAGGCATGCGGGCCGATCTTACAGTCAGCACCGATGATACATGGGCCTTCAAGGTATGAGCCTGACATGATCACGGTTCCCGATCCTATCTGAACATCTCCCTTGATGATGACACCTTCTTCAATAACTCCCTGATGTTCCGGAATGATCTCTCTCATCATCTCTTCATGAACCCCCAGGAGATCCCAGGGTGATCCCATATCTGCCCAGAAGCTAAGGCGAACCCCACGGAGAGTTTTATTCTGGATATACGTCATAAGAGCATCGGTCAGTTCCAGTTCTCCCCTGGGTGAGGGCCTGATGGTTTCAAGTTCTTCAAAAATCCCAGGTTCGAACAGATACATACCGGCATTAATAAGGTCGCTTTTCGGGTGAAGGGACTTCTCCTCGAGACCGGTGATGATATCCCCGTCCATAGTAACCACTCCATAATCCTGTGGATGATTGGAGGTGAACACCCCCATAGCCGGGGCCGGGGTTTTCAACATGGCTTTGATATCATCTGAGTGCAGGACCATATCGCCATTTAACAGGAGAAATTGCGAATGGACATGGGGCCTGACGGTCATCAGGGCATCGCCGGTTCCCTGTTGCCGTTTCTGGGTCACGTACCTGATTGAGATTCCTTTGGATGTTCCATCACCAAAAAAATTCCTGACTGATGCTTCACCATACCCGACGACAAAGATAAAATCGGTAATCCCAGCATCCATCACTGCATTCAGCAGGTGTTCAAGCATTGGTCTGCCGGCAAGCGGGAGCATAACCTTTGGCCTGGAACCGGTGAGCGGCCTCATCCGTTTGCCTTCACCGGCTGCGAGGATAACACAGACGGTCACTGCTTGACCTCTTTTCGTATGATCCTGACCATATCCTCACCTTTCACGAGGAGTCCTTTCGCGATATCCAAACTTTTTCCTTCAGCAGTAAACCGGATCTTCGGTTCAGTTCCGCTCGCCCTGATAAGACACCATCCGTCCTCTTCCTCGATACGTATGCCATCGGTTGGATTTACTGCACCGAGAGCATAGAGTAGGTCATGAGCATTCTCTAGTTCAAGGGAAGTCCGAAGTATCGGATACGTTGGTATTGATGCAATCTCAGAAGGGAGATCCCATTCCCCTGCCATCTCACAGAAGAGTGCCGCCGCATACGGTCCGTCGGGACACCGGGAGATCTGTGGGAATATCCATGCTCCTGAAGGCTCACCACCAAAGTCACCCCATCGGACCAGTTGTTCGGATACGAATGCATCTCCCACCGGAGTCCGTCTGACCTCTGCTACCTCTTCGATTGCCATGGATGCATCATAGGTAGTAACGACTTGCTTTGCTCCGAGGTATTTTGCAAAAAGAATGAGTAAGGTGTCTCCGGGAATAAAATTCCCATTATTATCAAAAGCCATCATCCGGTCAGCATCCCCGTCATGAATGACTGCACATGCAGAACCGGATTTTTTTATGAGTGACGGGATATAGGGCAGATGTTCAGGCAGAGGCTCTGAAGGGCGTGAAAAATTCCCTGCAACATTCGCATTCACCGCGAGGGTACGGGCCCCCATCCTGCTCAGCATGCGGGGAGTGATGACCGATCCTGCTCCGTTCCCACAATCCACTAGGACTTTGAGTCCCTCCTTGATCTGAATTTTACTGGCAATAGCAGTACTATGCTCTTCTGCCGGATAGGAGGGAATGGAGATTCCCTGATGTTTCCAGTCGCCCCAGGGAATATCCACAAGAGTCTCTTCTATCTCCTTTTGCTGGATGGCCGAGAATGAAGAGCCGTCCGGATTGAACAACTTCAAGCCGTTGTAGGGTTCCGGGTTATGGGATGCCGTAACCATGCAGGCCGCATCGGTGTTTCTGCCACCATACGCTACAGATGGTGTCGGAGCGATACCTCCATCATATATCCTGGCCCCTGCTGCAAGAGCGCCTGCACGGAATGCTGCAGATATGAGCGGCCCGGTTGTCCGTGTGTCCCGCCCGATTACTACCCGGCTGGCTTTTGCCCCAACCGCCTTTCCTACCTGCAATGCAAGACCGATGAGGGTATCATCATATCTCCGGCGGATCCCGGAAGAACCGAACAGCATACCAGATTGGTTCAATCTTCAGATGTTTGAAGGTTCCCTCTTCCGAACGGGCAGAAATGTTCACAATGAAGAAGTTGTGCAGTTCCAACCGTTGATGGTCCGAGGTAGAGCACTTTTTCTTTGGAAAGTTCTGAGAGGATACCCGCGTCATCCCCGATCAACCCGTCGCCGGTTACCAGAACCACGTCTGCATCTTCAGGACGGTTTACGAGGAGATTTCCTGCAAGTTTTCGTGCATCCGGCATATTTCCATAACAATAGATTCGTTTATTCAGGATTTTTGTGGCGAGTTCTGCTCTGCATTCGGAATGCTCTTCCTGCCTGCAGGCGTGCAGTTTCCTGGTGGTGCACAAAAATCCGGTCACTGCATTCAGGATACCCGCAGCTGCGGCACGCTGCGATGCCTTTTTCAGAGGTGCATTACTCATAAAGGAAGCCTTTGTAGTTGCTTTAATTATCTCGTTAGCAACAAAAACTGCTGATCGCCCTCCAAATATCACCTGAATCGGTACTCCTTTTTCATAGGCGCATTTGGGGAGATCGTAATCCGGTGTCAGTAGGACCGGACTTTCTGCAATACCACACTCTTCCATCATAGGCACTAATGCCTGAACTGCACTGTTTATTGGATGCATTGGTGTTACCATTCTTTTTTCCATCCATACATACCGATGAGGGGTACAAATCGCACCGCTCCGAACCGCTCTGTATGGTATTCATCTTTGTTTCTGGTCACTCTGGTCAGCTCCTGAATATCCCGATCCCCGACCGGGGCTACAAGTCTCCCGCCATCTGCCAGTTCTTCAAGCAGAGGCTCTGGGAGAGCGGGTGTGGCTGCGGTGATAAGAATGCCGTTGTAGGGGGCCTTCTCCGCATATCCCTGAGTTCCATCCTGGCAGAGCACCAGAACATTCCTGATACCTGCTCGTGTAAGATTTCTCTTAGCAAGGTCGGCAACTGCCGGGATTCTCTCAATTGAGATGACCGATGCTCCACAGGCAACCAGGATCGCAGCCTGATACCCAGAACCGGTTCCGATCTCGAGAATAAGGTCACCTTTCTCCGGTGACAATAGCTCGGTCATGACCGCAACGATATATGGTTGTGATATTGTCTGGTCATTTCCGATTGGCAGGGGATAATCCTGATATGCCTCACGGGCATATGGTTCGGGGACAAACAGATGCCGGGGGACGGAACGCATGGCTTGTAGTACCCGGGGGTTTTTCACACCCCGCGCTTCTATCTGCCATCGTACCATCTCCTCCCGTTCTGTTAGCCTGCTTTCCATCTAAAATCCTGATTTCTCTGCAGCGTCTATGGCGGCATCTATCTGATCCTGAAGCACGTCAGGCAGACCTTCTACTTTGACATCCAGGAACCCCCGAATGATGGTTGCGGTTGCAGTCTCCTCATCAAGACCTCTGGCCATTAGATATTCGATCTCGTCCCGGGCGATCTTTCCGACCGCTGCTTCGTGCGAGAGTTCGGTATCCACGACATCTCCCTTTATTTCCGGTATTGCGTGGATGGTTCCGTCTCGTAATATAAGCCCCTTACATTCGATATGGCCTTTCGTTCCTTTCACTTTCCCGTCAATTCTGCCCCGTGACAGTATGGTGCCTCCGGTGGTGATAGCCCGGGTGATAAGTTCTGCACTTGTCCCTTTTGCCCCAAGCACGGCGGTTGATCCCAGGTCCATAAAGGATCCGGGCGTGCAGACAACAACACTGGAAAACCTTCCGATTGCTCCTTCTCCTTTCAGGGTACAGAGGGGAGCCATCTGGATCTTTCTGACCGGTTCCATACACACATAATTTGATAGAAATACGCCGTTCTCCTCAACAATAGCTGCTGACCGTGGATATACTGCAATATTTTTCCCCCAATTATGAATCATGGTGGATGTGACCTTGGCACCCTTCCCGACATAGATCTCAGTAACCCCAAGGTGCGCTCCGCTTTTTCGCCCTGATGAACTGGTACATCCGGAGATGATGTGAAGCTCTGAATCTTCCTCTGCGATGACGATATTATGAACATGCTGGATGGCGGAATCTGACAGGAACAGGCAGGCCTGCAAGGGATAGATACTTTTTGTCCCCTTTTTTGCAATTATTACAAATCCTTTCGGATCAGGTCGTGATGCGACATACCTCGTGTATTTATCCTTGTCTTTTGATACTGCCTTCCAGATATAATCAGACACCCATGGGTATTTTTCCAGGGCCATGGTGAATGTCAGGAACTCAATTCCTTCACAGTCCGATGTGACATGACAGACATCCTGGTCTTTCTGGAAAAAACTTCCTGACCTGTTCTTCATCTCGACTTCAAGACCGGTAAGAGCAAGTCGTTTCTGATCCTCAAGAGAGAGATCCGTCATCTGAATATTGTGCATGATTCTGCCCTTCTTCTCATACGTTATACGTAGATCCTCATTATCACTCTTATTTTTGTTCCATACCAGCCTGATCTTTTACAAGGACTCAAGAAGTGATGGGAGCATCTCTATTGATTTCATCTCCATATCTGGTGTTACACATGAATTCCTGATCTCATCATGACGGCACTTGCCGGTGAGGGTTATTGCCCCAAGGAGTCCGGCATCCTGCGCCCCCTTCACATCGGTCATGATATCGTCCCCTATCATGAGAACTTGCTTTTTCTGCACGTTCCAGTCCTTCATGGCCGCGAGAAAAAAGTGCGGGGAGGGTTTTCCCATGACAACTGCGGTGCATCTGGTACTAAACTCAAGAGCGGTGACAAACGGCCCGGCACTCAAGGAAAGCCCGTCAACATCCTTCCAGTACCGGTCTTTTTCCAGAGCAATGAGTTCACCTCCCTGCATGAGCGATCGGAATGCTGCGTTCATCGATGCATAGGTGAACCGGTCACCGGCATCCCCTACCACAACAGTTGATGCGTCTCCATTGTGGACAATCCCTGCTTCCTGAAAATCTTCCCCCAGATCATCAGTAACCAGGAGATTGCAGATCCTGATGTTGCGATCATGGAGGTACTGGATAGCAGCAATGGCCGGAGTATAAATTTCATCAATGGATACCCTTACTCCCAGGCGCTCAAGTTTTTTCAGAACATTTTTTCTGGACTTCCTGGTTCCGTTTGAGATGTATCGGTAGGGAATATTGTTCTCCTGAAGAAATCTGATTGCGGTCTCTGCTCCGGGTATGGGCTCATTGCCTGTCATCAAAGTGCCGTCGATATCCAGCAGAACTCCGTGTATCTGCATAGGTGAATATTTGGATCTGATGGTGAGAAGTGTTGTGTCAGGGTGATTTGACAAATATTAAATACAACTATGCTCAACGTTATAGAGCATCTGCATCGATGGTCTAGAGGTATGACTTTGGCCTTCCAAGCCAATAGCTCGGGTTCGAATCCCGATCGGTGCATAATCTTTTCTCTTGTGTTTTGCCGGAAATTAGTTTTTTATTGAGGCTGTTGCATAATTCCATACCACGAATACGTTGAGGTAAAAATCAAAAATACTTCTCAAGAATCGTGCTTTCAATCGAGTGGGAATTGTGTTCTTGAGCAAACCGCAATTTTATTATGCAACTGCCTCTAAATAGAAAAAAATAAAGAGTTTATTCTTCAGGATTGGATAATGCATTAAATATTGGTTTTACTTTTTCTAATTCTGTCAATGTCTTTTTTGATTTTAGTAAATTTTGATCTAATTTTTTCGATTTATTCTCCAATTCTTGTTTAGAATTTTTAAATTCTTTTTCAGAAATTATAGATTTTGCAAAATCATCAGATAATTTGACAATATTTCTGGATATTTCACTTTTTTCAAATCCAACCCGTTTTACTATCGATTCGGATTCAAAATGTAATTTCTCAAACTCTTCTTTATACTTGCGTACTTGATCAAGTAAATACAACCGTTTTTTTTCATAATCATCTTTTAATGATTCGTATGTTTCTTGTTCAATTTCTCCATCGGTATAACGAGCATTTAATTGATTCAAGTAATGTTCGGTTTCATCAAATTCTTTTTGTATTTTCAGAGTTTTATTTACCAAAGAAATGTTTCCATTTGATGTATTAGTTTGACCTAAAGCTTTGTCTAACTCTTTACCAATATTATCTAAAAACCCCATTTTGATACCTCAAATAATTAAATTTAGTCAAATCCTTATAATCGAATCATAAAGCGATGACTATAAATTGTTTATTGTCGTACCAATTATTTGTATCTATAATATATCTATTATGTGGATACTTGAATGACTATTAGGATTTTATGTGAGTAACATGGAAGAAAAAAGCCCCATAGTAGCAGGAATTTTAAGTTTGTTTATTCCGGGTTTAGGACAAATTTATAATGGTCAAGTTGGGAAAGGATTTTTATGCATTGTGTTAACGGTAATTTTATTTATTTTAATTTTCCTATTAATTGGGATTCTTTTATATCCAATTTGGATTCTTTTGTGTGCATATGATGCTTATAAGACAGCCCAAATAATTAATGAAGGTGATGAACCTCCGTTTATTCCATTCTAATTTTTTTACTTCATCATTTTCTATCCCAACTAATATACTCGCAGAGAAAAAATTCTAGGATTCAGAATTTTTTTAACAATCAATAGAAAATTTGTTAATTATGTCTAATTTCTTAATTCCAACTATTATTGAATAAATAGATTTAGAGAATTGGGCAAAAAATCTTGAATATTCTTAAAAATTGGTAAAATTTTGATAATTACCTAAATATCAAAATATCTTGAAGTTTGTTCTTCTCTCATTGTATTAATATACCTACCTTCATAACAATTCAACATATCGTCCCATTTGTTTCGATTTTTCCCAGAGAGATCATAGGTAAAGCCTTGCATGGTATCACTAATTTTTCATTTCTTGAAGTGAAAATGAACTTTATCCCGATCTTGGATTGTCCAAAAATCGTATTTGTTCTATTTCATTTATTATGTTCTTGCATATTTTAATTCAAAGATCATAAAGAATTTAATCCCGTTATCTCTTTTCAAAAAGGAATTGTTTGTGATAATTTTCATGGGAAAATAAAATTCAACGAAAATCAATTTATTCGCTATCAATAGAAATATTTTCTGGCTCGAGTAATATTACAGCGGTTTTTTTGCCAATCCACTTTGTCGGCACATAAATACGTCCTGAATTAGCTCCTTTCTTGACAGATTTCTCTATATAATTATATCCAGAAATCTCATACTTTTTGATAGCCATTTAATATTGAACTATTATCTTGCAATTAATAGTCTAATATGTAAAAAAAAAGAGATTATCTCCTTTTTGTAGATATTAAAGCTCCACCGATAACAAAATAACGCATATGAAATTTAGGAGTCGATGATATTATGAGTTCAGTGGTATCAATAAAGTATACAAAAAAACCAGATATTTATCATGGTGATTATGAGGCTGTTGCATAATTCCATACCACGAATACGTTGAGGTAAAAATCAAAAATACTTCTCAAGAATCGTGCTTTCAATCGAGTGGGAATTGTGTTCTTGAGCAAACCGCAATTTTATTATGCAACTGCCTCTAAATAGAAAAAAATAAAGAGTTTATTCTTCAGGATTGGATAATGCATTAAATATTGGTTTTACTTTTTCTAATTCTGTCAATGTCTTTTTTGATTTTAGTAAATTTTGATCTAATTTTTTCGATTTATTCTCCAATTCTTGTTTAGAATTTTTAAATTCTTTTTCAGAAATTATAGATTTTGCAAAATCATCAGATAATTTGACAATATTTCTGGATATTTCACTTTTTTCAAATCCAACCCGTTTTACTATCGATTCGGATTCAAAATGTAATTTCTCAAACTCTTCTTTATACTTGCGTACTTGATCAAGTAAATACAACCGTTTTTTTTCATAATCATCTTTTAATGATTCGTATGTTTCTTGTTCAATTTCTCCATCGGTATAACGAGCATTTAATTGATTCAAGTAATGTTCGGTTTCATCAAATTCTTTTTGTATTTTCAGAGTTTTATTTACCAAAGAAATGTTTCCATTTGATGTATTAGTTTGACCTAAAGCTTTGTCTAACTCTTTACCAATATTATCTAAAAACCCCATTTTGATACCTCAAATAATTAAATTTAGTCAAATCCTTATAATCGAATCATAAAGCGATGACTATAAATTGTTTATTGTCGTACCAATTATTTGTATCTATAATATATCTATTATGTGGATACTTGAATGACTATTAGGATTTTATGTGAGTAACATGGAAGAAAAAAGCCCCATAGTAGCAGGAATTTTAAGTTTGTTTATTCCGGGTTTAGGACAAATTTATAATGGTCAAGTTGGGAAAGGATTTTTATGCATTGTGTTAACGGTAATTTTATTTATTTTAATTTTCCTATTAATTGGGATTCTTTTATATCCAATTTGGATTCTTTTGTGTGCATATGATGCTTATAAGACAGCCCAAATAATTAATGAAGGTGATGAACCTCCGTTTATTCCATTCTAATTTTTTTACTTCATCATTTTCTATCCCAACTAATATACTCGCAGAGAAAAAATTCTAGGATTCAGAATTTTTTTAACAATCAATAGAAAATTTGTTAATTATGTCTAATTTCTTAATTCCAACTATTATTGAATAAATAGATTTAGAGAATTGGGCAAAAAATCTTGAATATTCTTAAAAATTGGTAAAATTTTGATAATTACCTAAATATCAAAATATCTTGAAGTTTGTTCTTCTCTCATTGTATTAATATACCTACCTTCATAACAATTCAACATATCGTCCCATTTGTTTCGATTTTTCCCAGAGAGATCATAGGTAAAGCCTTGCATGGTATCACTAATTTTTCATTTCTTGAAGTGAAAATGAACTTTATCCCGATCTTGGATTGTCCAAAAATCGTATTTGTTCTATTTCATTTATTATGTTCTTGCATATTTTAATTCAAAGATCATAAAGAATTTAATCCCGTTATCTCTTTTCAAAAAGGAATTGTTTGTGATAATTTTCATGGGATTATATACAAAGTGTTATAAATTATTCTGCTTTTCCAGTTCGCCAAAAATCTGTCGGTAAAATTTTTGTCGACGCTAGTAAATATATACTAAAAATGAATGATAAACCTCAAATCGTGTGAATATCTTCGTTTTTAGGTTTTATTTATACCTATGTCGAAAAGGGTTCTATTTGCCAATATTTTTGTGATTCTTTTAACTTGATTGGTTGGAAAAATATTAAAATTATTAATGAGGTAATGATACCACAACAGCAAAAACTAACGTTATTGGATGAGTGAATATCTTTTAAGGTATCTTGTGGTTCTTGTTTCAAAACCAGCCCAACAAAGGTTTTCTTTTCCCATTTCCAACCGGAATTTACAATCTGGAGGAGGTAAGTCTATCTCAATAATGGTAGTATTTTCCTCGGTCTTCAAACGATATTGGGTGGGTTTGAGTCCAACCCAATAATATAATTCTTTTTGATAATCAACAAAATTCTTGAAAGCTAATCCTTCAGGGAAGGTTACATTTATTAGATATGGCGTTATTTCAATCTTTAATTCCTGTTCATCAGTAAACTGATAGTTACCGCAGATATTTCCATTATAGGACTTATTTAAGTTCCCCTCTAATTTGACATTCATGATCGGACACCTTCTATCTCCTTCAGTGATTTTCTTTTTTTCTTTCCCATTTCTTGGGGTTTAATATTCATAAAAGGGACCTGCTTGAGAGGCTTAACCAAGGGTGCAAGGGCTTTCATGCTGCCTCCTTTCTCACGATTTCATTTAATTCGGTTCTTAGTTCTAATATTTCACTATATATTTGCATGTAACAGTAATCCATACAAAGATCAATCAAGGTTCGATAACTCTCTACTCTTACTCTATCCCTTTCTGGATCACGAATCCTTCCTGATTTGATCAAATTCTTCAGGTCAAATATCGCTTCTGATAAAACCGTATGAGCTTGATCATAGGTGAGCGGTGAGTCCACTAATACATCTCTTTTAAATATCATATGCCATTAACGTCCACTTATTGAGATAAAAAGGTGGGTCGGGATTTCAATATTAAAATGGTTAATACCATTTTTTAGTATCCATTATCCGAGAAGGCCCAGAAATTGGACCTACTTCTCATGTGAAAAATTCTTCTACTTGATAATTATTAGGTTTTCTTCCCCTTTTAGTGAAAACGACTTCTTTTGCCAGAAAACCTTCCTCTACAAGTTGTTTCGCCCTCATAGAGACGATTGATGGGCTAAGATTTAGGTCTTCACCCGCTTGTCTATAGGTTACACGCGGATTCTGAATGAAATATTCAAGTACCTTTTCTTTTTCCCCTATCAATTGTGTTGAATGAGGTAACGCTTTCGAATTCTTATCAATACACACAGATTCTGAAATAAATAAACCATCATTAATATTTTGAGAGAGACTGTCCCCCTCATCTAACTTTGATCGCAACATATAGGTCAAGATTTCAATAGCAACACATAAGGCACACGGCGGCAAGGCATGTACCAACTGAACCTGAAGATTATCAGGACTATTTGAAACGTTAAACCATAAACTTCCCAATGAAAAGGCAATAAAAATCGCCCAAAGCCGAAGAGAACCCTTTCTCGAAAGATTATTGTAGAGTATGGCAATACTTGATACTACTAATAATGAATCCAAGCATATTGGCCATAAGGGGGAGAGAGAAGAAGAAATGCCTGCTTTTTCTGCTAGCTCCCGCAAATTTGTATATGAGAGAAGGAATGCACACCCTGCAACAATCGCACAGAATAACGCTACCGCCCCTAAACATACCTTCTTGATAATCTCCCTCATAGTAATTCCCCCATCTCAAGGTTTTTTAATTCTCTATAATGTTCAGAACACAGAGGATACATGCCATGCTGGTTTCCATATTCTGGTGTCTTCGTACACCCCTTTACCATGCACCATTTTCCATCAGATTTAACTAACCGCGTGTATGAATGAGCACTTACAAGAATCGGAACCGCGTAAAATTCCTTCCAATCATAGCTTGATTGAAAAGTCCTGATCTCGTTATGATCCGGAACAACTGTCTTATATGGCACAATTGAGGTACATTGTTCATAAGGAATTAGAGAATTTTTCCCGGTTTGTCCTACATACTCTAGTGGTTCACTTTCAAAGTTCTCCGTGCTATTTGTGCTCAATGTTCCAGATGTAATAACGACACTGGTAGGAAGGGACAGATTTGAATCTTCAAATTTTGGAGAGGGTGTTGAATCCCATCTCTTCAATCCAGTCTCATCATTGATATCTACAGAGAGTGTCCTTTAAGCCGGAGACTCCACATAGCGTTTTCCTCTGAGGACTTTAGGACAAGATGGTGGAAGTGGTTCTCCCTCATCGAAATAGTACCGTTGAACAATTTCTCTCCACTTTGCTTCATTGGGGACCACTAACTTCCTGACCTGCTTACCTTTTAGTGTATCATACTTCGTGTAAATCCGGTCCCTTTCAATCTCAAACCCAATAGAATGAAGAGTACGGGTTATACTTTTTGGTGATGAGTTAAATGGTTTCGAGATCATTGATGCAGTTACTACCAAAATTTCGTTATCCTCGTAGTAGTCAGCAAATTGTGCATTCTCTGCAAATTCATCCCCTAACGCTAAAGACAAAGCATAATTAAAGATACCTCCTTCCCATGATTCAGAACGAGTCTTCTTTACTTCGGTTTGCCTCTTCATGAGATACTCTGTTATCCTCTTTTCCCCATCCGGAAAGACTTGGAGCATTATTGAGAGCGGTCTAATCATCTGCTTCAATCGTGGCTCAACATTGAAAGTGGATAGATCAATCATCTTTTCTCCATCCACCTGATTCCAATGATGTAAAGTGAATGCTGCTAAATGGGCTCTGATAATCTCAACCTGTTCAAAATACTCCCTAGAGAGTTCTGAAGGAATGTCCTTCCTCTCTGTTTCATAAGGGGAATAAGAAATACATCTGCCTTCAGTAGCAACATCGATGAATGGTTGTCTCATAGCGATGATTTTCGGTCCGAAGGGATCGAAGTATTCTCCTTGAGAGAGATCATTCTTGTCACACAGGATATACGGCTGCCCCTTTTCAAAACCTAAGTTTAGATATTTAATTATCGGGTTTTCAGCCCCACCACGAAGATCAGCTTCATCGATTCGAAGTGTACCTCTCCATTTCTCATGGGTTCTCATGAGGCCTGCAAAACTGGATGCTCCTGAAGCAGAGAGAGGATAAAAGCAAAGATCTGACACCACTCTTAAGAACCGACTTTTTCCTTTTCCTGTATCTCCTAAAAACCGAAGATATGGGGTTGTTACGCATTTCACATAAAACCATGTGAACATTGCATAATATGCAAACATTTCCAGATCATGCTTAGCAGAATCGAGATATTTGGACATATGCCCCATTATTAGATTAAAGAGACTAATCGCATCCAATACTGGATTCATTTCGAGAATATTACCGTTAGGTATACCTACAATAGGAATTACCATCCTACTGTCCTGATGTATGGGCAATTCACGCGGGTATATCGTGTACCCATAAGGTGAGGTGATACATTTGTCAAAAATGTAATTCCTATTTTCATCTAAGTGTACAAATTGGTAGACCTGATCATCACTGACAGTCGTGAGGTATAAGTTTCCCCCTTTTTCAAAGTACGTGAGAACATAGAATTGTTCCTCCTCATTCCCTCCTTTTCGAGAACGATTCTGCTTTTTCCAATCTGCATCCAGCTCTTTAATCTGATCTCTGTAACCCTCATGTTCAATGAGAGCGTTTTTTACATCCTTAAATAAATCACCCCTGATCTTGATTCTGCCAGCTTTCTCACAATTAATTAGACCGTACTTGACTGCAACAGCTTCTAATGGCCCCCCACCACTTCCACAACGATGACAGTACCAAAGATTCTTGCTGGTATTGATGCAGTAATTTTTCCCTGTAGTACTGCCATGTATTGGATGTGTCCCACAAATTTCATCTCCCAATTTATGGAGGGGTCTAGTCATATCTGGATGCAAAATCTTCACTACCTCAAGATTTAGGGTATCTGATAGAGTTTTACCCTCCTTGGTGACCTTTGCATCCGGGAATATCACTGTGGTTTGATTGGAAGAATCATCCTGAACAAAGTCTTGTAATGAACCTTTGAAAGTATCATCTCCTGAATTTGATTATAGGTTATTTCCATAATAGGGGCATCATTTGTGATGAGATACTTATTACCAGAAGGATGTGTGCATCCGGGTCCAACTACAAAGGCTGGACAATCTGAAAAAAAAATCTCTCCGATGTGTTTGCTATTATCTTTGGGATCATAGAGTGGAATTTTTTTGGCAGGGCATTCGTCCTTAATTTTAAGATAAATGTGATAGCCATCATCAGAACCTGTCTTGACAATAAAGGTTTCCTTTAAATAATCAAGGATTTCCAAACGATCAAAAATGTCTTTTTCATCAACATCAAGAACTGCAATTGTGCTAGATGGTATCACACCATAATTTCCCCCCGATGATATGTGTTTTTGGAGTACTGGGTCATCAATGGAATAATTATTCTTACTGGACCACTCCTTTTCTATAGGATTTTTTGATCCAGACGCAACGAGGATAAACCGGCATTCTTTTAATTTTTCATCGACAACAGTAGATCTGATGGCTTCTTTTTCCGTGTTGAATTCTAACTTTGTCATTAATTTCTCCTGCCCTATCTATGGGCATACAAACATTGAACCCAAGCATATTTAGTCATAAATGAGTGAATTAAGGCATATATTCGAAAATTTCAGAAATTTTAATCATTTTCGAAACATTCGGATTTTATTTAGAAAAACGAACCTATGTTAAATAGATTAGATCTTGTTGATTTTGTTCTTGAAAGAGCAGGAAAGTATGATAAGCAGATTTTGGAAGGATTAGTTATACTTAGTTTAGACTCTGACAAAAA
This sequence comes from Methanospirillum hungatei JF-1, assembly GCF_000013445.1. Classification (NCBI taxonomy): domain Archaea; kingdom Methanobacteriati; phylum Methanobacteriota; class Methanomicrobia; order Methanomicrobiales; family Methanospirillaceae; genus Methanospirillum; species Methanospirillum hungatei. The sequence goes on along the minus strand of NC_007796.1, from coordinate 3,122,316 downwards.
CCCTATTCCAATAAGTAAAAGCGATTTAACCAAAAAATTGAACCAATCGGGTTCAACTTTAAGCCCCCATATCAATTCTCTAATTGAAAAACAATTTATTACTGTTAAAATTACCAATAGTGAAAAATTACGTGAAAAGCATCAATGCTCTTTGTCACTGTTGGGTTTTTGTTACTTAATATTACTAAAATGGGGGGAGCCTGATATTTTTATTAGCTCAACGGTCCCAGAATCCTATAAAAAATATATTACATATTTTTCCCATAATCAGCATTTACATCCTGCCTTTTCCCTAGTTATTGATGAAATGAGAATGGAAAATCAGTCTGGGCGAAAATCATATATTAATGAACTTGTATGGGTGCTGAACATCGCATGTGCATTTTGGTACCGTTGGTTTATCCACTATGAATTTAAAAAAGAATCGATAGTATATCGAAAATATTACTTTGAAGGTAATCAATTAGCCACCTTTTGGTATTATCTCATTATTTGCGCTCTTGATCAATGTTCCCACCTTTATACAAGAGAAATGATAATTGAGGTGTTGTTCCCCAAACTAAAATTGGACAGAGATTGGCCTCAACTTGAAGAGAAATTTAATTCAATTCTATATGAATATCAAATACAAATAGATGTTCTGAAAGATGTTTTAAAGCCTGAAATAGTTGATTTTAGATAATTATCTTGTCTATATTGATTATGATATTCACTAGATTCTGGATATATCAATATTTCAATTAATGGGCCCGCTGAGATTCGAACTCAGGATCTCCGCCGCCATTTTATTCTATTACTGCCTCTCAGTATTCATGGAGCCCCATTTTCTTGGTTGGACCCAAGGTAGGAAAACTGAACCAAAATCTGGTTATGTCTATCCCTATATACGTTTCCCTGTCGATTCAATTAAAAACAAATTTATAGGAAGATCCTTCGCAATATATAAAATATCTGAATCATATATTTTGGTCGATGTGGAGGCAGAATCAAAAACCGGTTTTCTACTCGCGTTACAGTCCGGGACCCTTCCATTATGGCATCAATCGGCAATCCAAACCGGCAATTCAGTAGAAAACTGTGATCCGGTTTATATACATCAAGAACAAATGTTTGAAAGCACTAGTTTAGCTTCTAAAACCGCAATTTCTCCCGATCGGTGCATATCAGTTCATGGGGCTCGTGGTCTAGCTGGTTATGACGTCGCCTTCACACGGCGGAGATCCTGAGTTCGAATCTCAGCGGGCCCATGCATTAGAAATAGTCTTCGTTTTTTGAATTTTTACAATTATCTGTCCTCAATAAAGGACAAAAAGATAAAAAAAAGATTAATTGGTCGTATTCCCTGCGGATGCAACAATCACCGGGGTCGTTCCACTGCTGCCACCGGTGGTCATCTGGGCAAGGACGTAGGACGTTCTTCCTTCCATAACATTCACGACCTGTTCCCAAGGCTGATAGCCGGGCAGTTCGATTCTGATGGTATGCTGCCCTGGAGAAACCTGTGACAGGGTAACCGGAGTTTTACCCTGAGCCACTCCATCAAGGTAGGCCACTCCGTTCCCTGGCATGGATGAGATCATCACATATCCGTAAATGGGTGTCCACCATGACGGATAGAGAGCGGCGGTCACATAGTTCACACTTCCGCCACCTTTCACATCAATAGCCTGGTTCCAGTCAAGATACCCTGCAGAGGAGACCCGTACCTGATGCATACCTGGAGTTACGTCGGCAAGCCAGAGCGGACCAGTTCCTGCCTCCACGCCATCAACATACACCGTTGATCCGGCCGGATAGGTATACACGCTCAGGATACCATTCTGGCTTGGCTGCAGTCTCATATCTGCAACGACCTCAGTTGCCCTGCCTGAAGTAACCGGAACGTTCACATAGTAATCTGAAAATCCTGGCTTGGTAACTTTCAGCTGGTAGCTTCCTGCCGGGAGATTCTCTATTCTGAACGTCTGCAGGAATTTTGTCTCACCCTTCAGGGCATTATCAAGATAAACAGACGACCGATCAGGTGCGTAAATTATCCTGATTGATCCTGAACCAACCGGTCCTGAAGAGACCGTGACATAATCTGTCTTTACTGCAGTATTGGATGATGCCTGATTGCTCGCCGTAAGACTGACGGTGTACTTGCCAGGCTGCTGATATACATGTACCGGATTTGCAACCAGTGCGGTTCCACCGTCTCCAAAGACCCATGACCACATGGTCGGCCCACCCTGGGAACGGTCACTGAACTGGACTGTCAGAGGTGCATTTCCACTCGTTGGGGTTCCAACAAAGTCTGCAATAATACCGCCCGATGGGGAGACCGTGATATATCCTTCTCTGACCTTGGTGCTCGTGCCACCAGTCTGAGATGATGCGGTAAGTTTGACCGTGTAGGTTCCTGGGGTCTGGTAGGTGTATGAAGGTGATGCAACCGTCGAGGTTCCGCCATCCCCAAAGTCCCATGCCCACATGGTCGGCCCGCCGGTCGAGAGGTCAGTGAACTGGACGGTGAGTGGCACGGTTCCTGAGGTCGGTGTTCCAGAGAAGTCTGCAATGATTCCTGATCCACCAACAGATATGTAATTCTCACGGGTCATGGTGTGAGATCCGCCACTATTCTTCACCGTGAGCTTGACGGTATATGTGCCACCAGCGGAATATACGTGGCTTGGATTTGCCTCGGTTGAAGTTCCGCCATCCCCAAAGTCCCATGCATAGGAAGTTGGCGGTCCGATTGACAGGTCAGTGAACTGGACCGTCAGTGGAGCAGAGCCGGAGAGTGGTGTTGCTTCAAACATTGCTACCGGAGGCGGTATGTCTCCGGTCACAGAGATATAGTCCTTTTCTGTCTTGGTATCAGATCCTGCCGTGTTGGAGGCGGTCAGACTGACGGTATACACTCCTGCTTCCTGGTAGGTGTATGATGGTGATGCGACCATTGAGGTTCCACCATCTCCAAAGTCCCATGCCCACATGGTCGGCCCTCCGGTGGACTGATCAGTGAACTGAACAGTCAGGGGTTTTGGCCCACTCCGCTTGTCAACGGTAAAGGCTGCAGTGGGTCCGGAGCCCGAGGGGCTGACGGTGATATATCCTTCCCGAATTTTGGTACTGGAGCCACCGGTTGCTGAACTTGCCGTTAGTTTTACGGTGTATGTTCCGGCATTCTGATATGTGTGTGAGGGATTTGCGAGCATTCCTTCCGTTGTACCGTCACCAAAGTCCCACGACCACATGGTCGGACCTCCGGTTGAGGTGTCGGTGAACTGAACTGTCAGTGGAGCAGTACCTGATGTCGGTGCTGCGGTAAAGTTTGCAACAATGCCACCGGACTGGGTTACGGTAATGTATCCCTCTTTTGTTTTGGTACTGGAACCACCGGTTGCTGAACTTGCGGTCAGTTTTACGGTGTATGTACCGGCATTCTGGTATGTGTGCGAGGGATTTGCAATCATTCCTTCTGTGGTTCCGTCCCCAAAGTCCCATGCCCACATGGTCGGGCTTCCGGTTGATGTGTCAGTGAACTGGACGGTGAGCGGAGCGGTTCCTGATGTCGGTGTCGCAGTAAAGTCAGCAACAATGCCCCCGGACTGGGTTACGGTAATGTAATTATCCTTGGTGACGGTGTAGGTACCGCTCATGGAGCCCACGGTCATCTTAACGGTATAGGTTCCCGGAGTCTCGTATACATGGCTTGGGTTTTTAATGACCGAGCTACCTCCGTCGCCAAAGTCCCAGGTCCATACTGACCACTCGGTCGTGGATGTATCAGTAAACTGAACCGTAAGTGGTGCCGCTCCTGAAGTCGGGTTTGCCGTAAAGTCAGCTCCGAAATTGCCAACCGTCAGATCCAGTTCTTTGGCAACACCAGGTTCAAATGGAACGGTCTGGTCTGCCTTCTTATCCCCAATATAAAAGGATATGGTTGCCGATCCGGATTTCACATCATCTTCGGTTGCAGCAACAACGAGTTTATCATCAAAGATGCCGGTCCCACCATATGTTCCGGCAGTGGAAAGAGCAATTTTTCCTCGTACCTGATCATTGATCTTTGCGATCAGCGCAGTACCAATTGAAGCAGGTGTTCCGTCAACGGTTACTTTACCATAAAATTCGGCAGGCAGCGGTGGTACTGCCCCTGCCGTCATCATCAGCAGACAGAGCAGAACAGCCAGCATAGCCGCCGGCCTGATTATTCGAATCCCATCCATCATTTCATCCCCTAAAGAAGCATATTTTCCCGATGTTTCGATCAGGAGTACGTAAGTGTCCTGAGTGTTTGAATATTGTGCACAGGAGAGATAAGTATTGTGGAAGAACTCCTCGCTCCGAGTCAGATACGGATAATAAAATCAAATGAAAAAATATCTTTAAATTGGTATAATTATCTGGATATTTTTAAAAAAATATGGTTATCGGGCTTTTCTATACTTCAGAAGTGGGAAGCACTTCAGATCTGATTGTGAGAAATACCGGACCTCTCACATCAGTCTTGAGATTATTATCGGTAATATATCGCATGACCCAGGGCTCAATCTTCAGGTTGATATCACCTGGAAGCCGTGCCATCTTTATCTGAACCGTTGTCGGGATACCGAAATGTGCTGCCTGCTCTATCTCTGCAGCAGCCTGTGATGCGGCAGCGAAGAGGTATGAAATTCCTGTTGAAATCCCGTTCTTTCTAACCTCTGCAAACTTTTCCGTGTCCGGGACACCAAGGATTGCGCCCTTATGGACGAAGATCTCATTCATGCAGGCTGGTCCGAGGAGTTTTGCGTTCTCCTCCGGTTCCTCGACATATACTCTGATCTGTTTTCCGGCAATCTCCCCTTCAAATGCGACAAATGAACAGGGACCGATTGCAGTGCTATGAGTAACTGCGGTATTAATCAAGGATCTGACAAGATTCTTACCAGGGGTTGTAGCGGGTTCTGCGAGTAATGAGACACCTGCTGCAAGTTCAGTATCGGTATACCGGATGGGGAAGAACTGGGGAAAGCAGAGTTCACGAACATCCTTTGCCTTGTTCATGATCATTGCCATCCGCTCTACCCCAAGTCCCAGATTCATAACTGGAATCCCTACCCCGTACTCTGCCAGGGCCACCGGAGAATAGATCCCAAAGGTTGCTACCTCAACCCATCCATGATCAGGATGTGCGGCATATACTTCGGTCTGAGTATCTGGCATGTAGTACTTCGACCGCTTGTCATCGGGCCTGAATTCAAAGTCAGTATACCCGAATGCTGACAAAAGTGCCCGTGCAACCGCTTTTCCATCCTCAATGGTCACATACTCACCGGCAACCACACATGATGCGGAATGATAACTCATGAGACGGTGAGAGTCTTCTGCCTGTTCCCGCCTGAAACACCGGTCAATTGAAAAGAGTCGTATCGGGTGGGGAACTTTCTCCCAGATAGCCCCAAGGGTCTGAAACCATCCACTCGTCATATGGGATCGGAGCGTCTGTCTGGATGACTCTGGCTTTAATGCACGAAATTCCGGAAACACCCGGTCCAGAATTTCAACGATCCGGGCATCATCGGTATGGAGCACTCCGGAGAGTTCATAGGCCAGCTCATCCCCGTCGATCTCTGATTTTTTATATGCATGAAGGGTCTTTCGGAGTGATTCCTCCTCGTCCTCTGAAAGATCACGCCCAAGAATTGAGTTTATCTTCTGAATCTGTTCCTTCCCTATTCCGACATTCGGACGGGGGAGCCCGCCCAGATAAAATACCCGGTCCAGAACTGCCATTGCCTCAGGGCCGAACTGCCGGTAGACTTCCTGTTCATCAACGATGATTGGATTTTCTGCCTCCTGAAACCCGATGGCGAGGTATGCCTCCCTCAGCCGATGAATGGTCTCAAAAACCGGGTGGGCCTGTGCCCGTAAATACGTTAGACGGGGATACATCAGATCAGTCGTCGGGGGGGTAAGAACAGATGGCCCTGCATGCCATGCTGATTCAAAATCCTCCTTCCCTCGTTTTTTAAACTCTTCTGTGTCAAATATCATGAAACTCGCTCCAGACAGATAACCCGCGACAACGTGTTTTCACCCAGGACTCTGTATGAAAGATGTGGAAGCATTCTCTTCGTAAAATGTTCAATCTCGTCATGAAGGGGCATATGCTTGATAGTAAGCCGCCGCTGGCTGTATCCGACATGCATGTACGCCTTCACTTCAACAAATTGTGCACCGCTCTCCTGAATAATCCGTGCATACCCCTCCGGATCCTGGTCATTGATCCCCCTGACAAGGGTGACACGGATAGCAGTCCGGTCTCCCGCATCGGTTTCATGTCCCAGACACGAGATACTCTCAAGGACCTGGTCCCAATAGTCCTCCCGAGGCCGTGCAATCCGAAGATAAGTCTCGCGGTCAGGGGCGGTGAGGGAGATGTACTTCTGGTACGGATGGCACCGTTTCAATACATCCGGCATCGTGCCGTTTGATACGAGAAATGTTGTGCCTCCTGTCTGATTAAGTAGATCAATCAGTTCAGGCAGGTGCGGATAGAGGGTTGGCTCTCCTGCAAGAGAGATGGCATACTGGTCAGGCTGTAATGCCTCCTCCCATTTCTCTTTAGTAACCTTTGGTGAGACTTTATATCCCCCCAGGGCTTTTTTCTGGAGAAATGGAATGCGGGATACGATCTCCTGTGGCAGGAGATCTTTTTCACCGGTATACTCATGCTCAAATGAGCGCCAGCAGAAAAGACAAGTATGATTACACCGAAGGGTCGGGGTAAACTGCACACACCGGTGACTGGTTATGCCGTAAAACTGGTTCTTATAACACTGATCCCCGCCGGAGAGGGATCGTTTACACCAGAGGCAGGGTTTGAGGGCAGCAGAAGAATCAGGATGGAAGAACTGGTATCCCATCCTCCGGAGTGCCTTCTTTGACTGGTCACATTGCACGGAGTGCATCAATCCCCAACGTTTCCAATGCTTCCTTGAGCGTATTTCTCGTTGCATCAACCAGAGTCAGCCGCCGGTCCCTGATCTTTCCTTCTGCCCTGAGCACCGGCTCAGCATGATAAAATGAGTTGAATATATCGGCAAGTTCACGGGCATATATCGCAAGAAGATGAGGTTTCAGCTCAGTGACAACCTCGGTAATAACTTTCGGGAACAGAGCTATCTGCTTGGTGAGTGCAATCTCTCCTTCTCCTTCTGCCTCAAAACAGGGTGTATATGATTCGGCCTTTTCAAGAATGCTACAGGCACGTGCATGGGCATACTGGATATATGGCCCGCTCTGTTTTTCGAAGTCAAGGGCCTCTTTCCAGTCAAACACCGTGCTCTTTTCTGGTATGGTCCGGATGATATCATATCGGATGGCTGATATCGCAACAGAGTGAGCGATCTTTTTGCGTTCCTCTTCGGAGAGTTCTGACCTTCGTGCGGTAACCTCTTCCATTGCCCGCCGTTCAGTCTCTGCAATCAGTTCATCGGCAGAGATGAATTTTCCTTTCCGGGTACTCATCGATCCTTCAGGAAGAGAGACAAACTCGAAGAAGACTATCTCCGGCACCCGTTCACCCAGAATCTCAAGGGTTGCCTGCAGCTGAGTCCCGATAAGTTTGTGATCAGCACCCAGGACATCGATGACCCGGTCAAAGTTATGGCCCTTCCAGATGTGGAAGGCAATGTCACGCGCGGCATATACACTTGTCCCGTCAGAGCGTCTCAGGATGTAATTCTTTTCAAACCCAAATGCGGAGAGGTCAAGAGAGAGGGTCTCCTCAATCCGTGCTTCTGGGAGGTGGGAGATCCGGGAAAGAACCTTTGCTGTATCGCCATTCCGGATAAAGTCACTCTCATAGATAAACCGGTCATGCTTCACGTGCATGGCGGCAAGGGTATCTTTAAATCCGTCCAGACAGCGTTTCACCGGGATCTTGAACTGGCTGATAGTATCAGGATCGCCTGATTCAACCAGTTGCATGAGCCGGTCGATCTCTGCATTGAGAGCAGGTTCTTTTTCAAGATGGCGGTTTGCTTCGATGTATACATCGGCTATCAGATGGTCGCCTTTTCCTTCGGCATGGATATCTGCCCCCTGGGTTGCAATTCCCCAGGCAACTATTGCTATCTGTCTGCCCATGTCATTGACATAGTATTGGACTTCAAGTGGATAACCGGCCTTTCGGAAGCATCTGGCCAGCGTATCGCCGATTATAGTGTTTCTGATATGCCCGACATGAAGGGGGCCGTTCGGGTTTGCAGATGTGTGCTCCAGAACCACCCGCTCGGATTTTTCCTGCCCTTTTCCGTATCCCTCACGGACAGCCTGCTCCAGCACGTTCATGCAGTATTCTGCTCCGAAGATGAAATTGACATAAGGGCCGACAGCCCGGGTCTCTGCACCGGTCTCAGCCATTACCTGATCACTGATTGCTCCGGCTATCTCCTGGGCGATTATGGCTGGAGCTTTTCTAAGTTCTTTTGCCAGGGAAAATGCAATGGTTGAGGCGACATCGGCATGATCTCCGCCGTCTGTCAGCATGACATCTTCTTTTCCTGTATGCTGCCTGAGTATTGCAGCAATTGCATCACACGTTGTGCGGTACATCAGTATCCTGTCCTGTATCTGAGAATTGCGGCAATACCACCAAATGCCGTAAATAACTGTGATCCCTCTTCGAAGTCGTCAGAGATAATTGCGACCTTGCTGTTGGACTGGTCGGCAAGATAGGTCAGTTCATCAACAATATCTGAAGAGTCAGCAAGCACCAACGGAGACGTACACTTTGGACAGGAGCCAAGTTCGATATCCTCCGGATTTTCGCCAGGAGTAATAAGGACGGTCTTCTCTTCTGTATATCCACAAGCGTCGCATTTTATGGAGAGCCGGCTTTTCCTCAGTTTATCCGATAGCAGCAATGTGTCTACCGCACCGATCTCAAGATTTGCCCTGATTGACTGTTCTCCATACGCAGCAAGACCATTATCCTTGACAAGTTCCTTAAAGAACCGGTCCATGAGGTGTTTCTCTTCAATGACTTCCTGACCTTTCAGCGCATCTTCTGCCGCTTCGACAAGTTCCGGAAGACCGCTCTCATTGGTATACGCTACATCAAATAGTCCAATGATCCGCTTCTGGACTTCATGATGCAGAAAATTCCCTTCTTCAAACTCTTCCTTTGTCGGAGAGGGCCCGCCAATCAGTAGCCCTTTGAACCGGTTAAAAAAGTCCTTCTCATTGAGGAATATCTCGCTGGCACGCTCACCGACCTTCTTATAAAATTCATTTATCGCGATAAGACGGAGACGTTCAAAACGGATACTTGACTGACCACCTTTCCGCTGTTTTCCTGGGACGGTGGATGTTGTCCCACCAACGGGGTCAATCCGGTTTCCCCGTAAAAATCCCCAGTATGCCTCACGCCTGTCCAGTACCAACAGGCCATACACATACTTCTCCTCAAGCATTTCCCGGAGTGGTTCCAGTTCAAAACGGGAACTGCATCTGTACAGGTAGAGGTTGAGCGGTTCAGGTGGATTTACAATATCACACTCAAGATCCTGCCGGTCCCCGTGTTTATTAACGGTACCACAAAAGACTGCTATTCCATTCTCCGGAGGCTTTGAATAATATTTGAGCCTGGAAAGAATACTTGAGATAGCACTCTGGACATTGGTCCGTGTCTGCTTGGACTTGATGTTCGCACACTGGCCAAACTCATCCCTGAGCTGGGCGGTTACATCAAAGATCTGTTTGTCAGGAGGAATATACAGAGAAATAAGTTCGGTTCCACTCCCTTCCTTTGCCTCCAGACGCTCAAGCATCTTTTTAAATTCATATTTCCGTCTTGCTTCGTCCAGTTCAACCGCTTCGCTCATGAGACTATCCTACAGTATAAGCTGGTATATATTGATCTGAGGCTGACTTAAGGTTCACCGTTGCCCCTGCTCAACTTCATGAAGGCGAAACGAGGGCGATGATCCTCTCATCAACCTCCCTGTTTACTCCATGAGTCCCGTTGAAGGGGATGAAGATTGCTTCTTTTCCGGCCGATACTGCCAGAGTTTCCCCCTCTGTAAAAGCAATCACCGGGTCATCAGGGGCATGAAACAGAATGACCGGTCGGGGTGCTATCCTGGCAACCTGGACATCGGGATCAATGCTCAGGAGAAATTCCCTGATGGGAGATGTATACTCCTCTCCAATGTGGTGAAAACCTGATGTGGAGATCCCGATATATCCGGCAAAATCTGGATCAGAACCTGCTGCGAGTGCGGCATACCGCCCCCCATTAGAATCTCCCACTGCATAGATCGGAATATCCGGATATATTTTTTTGAGATACTCTTTGGCGGAGATCATATCAGCCGCAATCAGGTAAAACTCCGGCCAGGCCCCCTGCATAAAGAGTCCGGCATCTTTTTCAATATTCATCGGGTATCCGGGGGTTGCACCACCATTTCCCCTGACATCCATAATGAGCACCCCAATTCCATGCTCAGGGTAATAATGCATGTATTCAGCATAGCCGGCAGCGGGATTGTTGGCACCCGGAGCCCAGACCAGAAATGCAGCCGGATTTTTTGGACTGACAAGGATGGCATGTACATCCCCGGCAAACCCCTTGAATATCAGGTCGGTACTGATCAGGTTCCTTCCTTCTTCAAGGACCCGTTCTTCAATAACAGTCTCCGGAACTGAGAATCCGATGCTGCCATCAGGAGAGAGATTCCATGATGCAATCACTTTCTCTTCATTGCTCGCATCCATGCAGCCTGCAGTCAGGAGGGATAGGGCAAGAATCAGGACCAGAAAAAGGTATGAGTTATTCATCAGAACGCTCGCATATCCACCGGTAAAAGATGCAAATGGTCTTTGCATCCACGATTTCGCCGGTTCGGATCATCTCCCTTATCTGCGGTACAGTAACCCGTACCGGCTCAATGACTTCATCATCATCAGGGGAATGTTCCCTTGAAGGGACCAGATCTGTTGCCTCAAAGAGCCAGAGCCGCTCATCGGTAAAGCCTGGTGTTGTATAGATATATCCTAAGGCATGCATGGACCCTGCAGCCATACCGGTCTCTTCGATGAGTTCCCGTTTTGCAGTCTCCATCGGATCTTCACCTTCTTCCATGGTTCCGGCAGGCGCTTCAAAAATATAGGTGCCAATGGGAGATCTCCATTGCCTGATAAGTAAAATATCATCTCCTTCATGGGGGAGTATGACGACTGCATCACCGGGATGGACGACAATCGCCTCCTTCTCCCGCCCATCCGGGAGATGAAAGCCCCGCTTTTCAACCCAGAGCCTGCGTCCGCGATATATCTCCATAATTTACCGGTAGGGGATGGGATCCTGTATCCCAATCTGTCTGAATGCTTCCAGTCTATAATGGCATGATCCACATATCCCGCACGCAACCTCGTTCTCTGCATAACAGGACCAGGTATCCTCGTACGGAACGTTCAGGTCCATCCCTATCTTCAGGATCTCTGCTTTGTTGAGTTTTACAAAGGGCGTCTTCAGGATAATGCCTGCATCCGGGCGAGTCCCAAGGGTGATAACCTTCTGGAATGCATCAATGAACTCTGGTCTGCAGTCCGGATATCCAGAATAGTCTGATGCCTGGACTCCGATATAGATGGCATCGGCCCCCCGCGCCTCTGCAAAACTGGTGGCAACCGAGAGGAGGTTTGCATTTCTGAAGGGTACATAGGTATCTGGTATTCCGTCTCCTGCATCTTCATGAGCCTTGACCTGCATTGCATAATCCGTCAGACTTGAGGCTCCAACTGCCTTTAGATAGGTAAGATCCACCTCGAGGAATTCAAGAGCATTGAGGTGACGGGCAATCCGTTTTGCACATTCCCGTTCCTTCTCTTCGGTCCGCTGCCCATAAGAAAAGTGCAGGGCAAGGATATCATATCCATCATGCTTTGCAAGACAGGCGAGTGTGGATGAGTCCATTCCGCCTGACAGAAGACATACTGCTTTCATTTCAGGGTAATCCTATGAATTTGTGTAACTGAAGCTGCATTCGTGCCGGTAGATTTCTTGAAAGAATATATGATGCAATTCGTTGATAATCGGTCCCATAAATGGGTGAGATGAATATCTCTGCCTTTGTCGGGTGGGACATAATGACTTTTTCAGCGTATTGCAGATCGTCATCTGTTCCGACCACAAACTTGACTGAGTCGGTGGATTTCAAATCAGATAAGAGGTTGATGTTACTGAACTCACCTGAAGACGGGCATTTCACGTCCATACAGATCGAAATGTCACTTGGAAGATCATCAAAAGGAACTGTCCCGTTCGTTTCGATGCTCACCATTTTTCCGGCTTTGATAAGCTGGCGGGCTAGTTCTGCAACCTCATCTTTCTGAAGGAGTGGTTCACCTCCGGTAATACAGACATAGTGTGGTTTTTGTAAAAGGGCTCCTGCAACAACTTCGCTCACATTCATATCCATTCCACCCTGCCTGCTTGCCGGTGTATCGCAATAGGAACATGAAAGATTGCACCCGGCCAGTCGGATAAAGATAGTAGGATAGCCGGAGGTCAGTCCTTCTCCCTGGAGTGAGGTAAATATTTCAGCGATCTTCATGCCTGAGCTCTGCGCAGCCGGTTGGTGACTCCCAGACCCTGATGGTATCGACGATGATATCTCTCCCGCTGTCTTTGTATCGCAATTCAATGGCATCCCTGATCAGGCGTGCCAGAAGTTCACTTGTCGGATCACCAGGAGTCGTAATGACCTCATGAAACTCCTGAATACGCGGGACCATCGGATCTGCTTCATTGAGGATGATCTCATGGTCATAATAGTCCACGACCTCACGGATCTCATTATAGTCAACCAGAATATTTGTCTCTTCATCGGTGTAACCTGAAAGCCACACCTCCACTTTCCAACGGTGGCCGTGAAGATTGTGACACTTCCCCCGGTAATGTAACAACCGGTGACTTGCGTCAAATGAGACCTCTTTGTAGAGTCTGATCTGCATGAGATTAGGTTGGGCGTGAATACAACTATTATATTGCATAAGTGTCAACGTATACAGACAGGTTTCAAAGCCGACATTTTATATCGGAATCGTCGCGCATTTGGATTCTAATTCGCCACTTATTGGCGGAATTATCGAAGATTATCAGAGTGATGTAATGGGACAGGGTAAATTTGCAGCACGTAAATTAAAGCGTGACTCTGCGAGATTTCGCTGGAGTGACCCGCATTTTGCGAGAACAGCAGGTGGTCTGAAACTGAAGTCCGATCCCCTTGAGGGCGCGCCCCAGGGAAGAGGTATCGTCCTTGAGAAGATCGGTGTTGAAGCAAAACAGCCAAACTCCGCGATCCGGAAGTGTGTTCGTGTTCAGCTGATCAAGAACGGACGTCAGGTATCTGCATTTGCAGTCGGTGATGGTGCCATCAACTTCATTGATGAACACGATGAAGTCGAAATTGAAGGTATCGGCGGTCGTCTCGGACGTTCCATGGGCGATATCCCCGGGGTCCGGTTTGTTGTCACGAAGGTGAACAATGTCTGTCTCCATGAACTGGTGATAGGCAGGAAGGAGAAGCCACGCAGGTGATCGTGATGAGTGAAGAAGTATCTGCCCCGGCTCGTCTCCTCTTTAACCGCTGGGACACAAGTGAGGTCACCATCCGTGACCCAGGTATCGCACGGTACGTGAACCTGAACTCGATGATGGTGCCCCATTCCTGTGGGCGTCTTACCCGCCAGGAGTTTCATAAAGCAAATATGCTCATTGTCGAGCGGCTGATCAATCAGCTGATGCGTACTGAAGTAAACACGGGAAAAAAGCAGCTTGCCATCCGGATTGTCAGAGATGCTTTTGAGATTGTTCACCAGAAGACCAAAAAGAACCCAATCGAAGTACTCTGTGATGCAGTCGCAAATGCCGGACCCCGTGAAGAGACCGTCCGTCTGAAGTATGGTGGTATCAATGTGCCGAAGTCTGTTGATACCGCACCGATGCGCCGGGTTAATACCGCAGTCGGTTTAATCGCAGCCGGTGTCTATTCAGCATCTCACAAGAAGAAGAAACCCGTTGCAAATGCCCTCGCAGAGGAACTCATTGCTGCTGCAAATGGGGATGTCAAGTGTTACTCTGTCGCAAAGCGTGAAGAACGGGAACGTGTTGCTAAGTCTGCACGGTAAATAACAATCCCATTTCTGTTTTTTAAAAATTGCAGGTGAAATATGAGCCGAGGGAAGAAAACGGTAGAGCGCGTTATGCAGCTCATGAACCAGCCGGAGTGTATCAGAAACATCGGTATTGTCGCCCATATCGATCACGGGAAGACTACTCTTTCTGACAACCTCCTAGCCGGAGCAGGTATCATCAGTGAAGATTTGGCAGGAAAAGCCTGCTGGATGGACTCGGATGAGGAAGAACAGGCACGTGGTATCACTATTGATGCATCCAACGTATCAATGGTCCACGAGTACAACGGTAAAGAGTACCTCATCAACATGATTGACACCCCCGGTCACGTTGATTTTGGTGGTGATGTTACCCGTGCAATGCGTGCGGTAGACGGAGCAGTTGTACTTGTCGATGCAGTCGAAGGAACCATGCCCCAGACTGAGACCGTTCTGCGTCAGGCACTCAAAGAACGTGTCAAGCCGGTATTATTCATCAACAAGGTCGATCGGCTGATCAATGAACTTCAGGTCGATGAGATGGAAATGCAGATCCGGCTTGGTAAGGTCATTGACAAGGTCAACAAGTTGATCAAGGGTATGAATGAGGAGATGTACAACAATGGCTGGAAACTTGATGCCGCCAATGGAACGGTTGCATTTGGGTCAGCACTGTACAACTGGGCTATTTCTGTCCCGTACATGAAAAAGTCCGGTATCTCCTTTAAGGAAGTATATGAGCACTGTAAGAAGGGTGAGATGAAGGAGCTTGGGAAAAAGAGTCCGCTCTGTGAAGTCGTCCTTGATATGGTCGTATCATTCCTTCCCAATCCAAAAGAGGCTCAGCCACGCCGTATTGGTGTTATCTGGCACGGTGATGTCAACAGTCCTGAAGGAAAGGGTATGATCACCTGTGATCCGAATGCACCCAGCTGTCTGATGGTCACTGATATCTCCTTTGATCCTCATGCAGGAGAAGTTGCAACCGGTCGTCTTTTTTCAGGAAAGCTCAGCCGGGGCAATGAAATGTATGTCATGGGAACTGCAAAGAAGGTTAACCGTCTGCAGCAGGTCGGTATTTTCATGGGTCCGACCCGTGTTGAAGTTCCCGAGCTCTATGCAGGGAACATTGCTGCAGTTACCGGTCTGAAGGATGCCATCGTCGGTTCTACCGTTTCAAGCCTCATGGAAATGACACCGTTCGAATCCCTTGAGCATTACTCTGAGCCGGTCGTTACCGTTGCCGTCGAAGCAAAGAACATGAAGGATCTGCCAAAACTGGTCGATGTTCTGCGTCAGGTCGCAAAGGAAGATCCGACCCTTCGTGTCAATATTAATGAAGAGACGGGAGAACACCTCATTTCAGGTATGGGGGAACTGCACCTTGAGATCATCACCGGACGTATCAAGCGTGATAAGGGTGTTGAGATCATCACTTCCGAACCGATTGTGGTGTACCGTGAAACCATCACCCAGGAACTTACCGAACCAGTCGAAGGTAAGTCTCCAAACCGTCACAACCGGTTCTACTTCACACTTCATCCGCTCCCTGAGCATGTTGTTGAGATGATCAAGAACCATGAGATATCCATGAACCAGGAGTCTCTTGAACGCCGTGATACGATGATCAAGGCCGGTTTTGACAAGGAAGAGGCAAAAAACGTCAAGGATATCTATGCTACAAATCTCTTCCTTGACATGACCAAGGGTATTCAGTACCTGAACGAAACGATGGAGCTTATCATCGAAGGTATTCACGAAGCCCTTGATGGCGGTCCGCTTGCTGACGAGCCGGTTCAGAACATGCTTATCAAGCTTGTTGATGTCAAACTTCACGAGGATGCAATCCACCGTGGTCCGGCTCAGGTCATCCCTGCCGTCCGGAGTGCAATCAAGGGTGGAATGCTCCTTGCTGGAGACTCACTTCTTGAGCCGATGCAGAAGCTGCATATCACTGTCCCCCAGGATCACATGGGAAGTGCAACCTCACAGATTCAGAGCCGGCGTGGTCAGGTCTTTGATATGACCAGTGAAGGAGACACCATCACCGTCATCGGAAAGGCACCGGTCGCGGAACTCTTCGGATTTGCCGGAGATGTGCGTTCAGCAACTGAAGGTCGTGCAATGTGGAACAGCGAATTTGCAGGTTTTGAGATTGTACCGGCAGGTTCTGCCAAGGATATTGTCCTGCAGATCAGAAAGCGCAAGGGACTCAAGGAAGAGCTGCCTAAGCCCGCGGATTACCTTGCCTAAATCTCCCCCCAATTTTCATCACTCGATTAAATCATTTTCTTTATATTTATTTTTCTGGATATCGTCTAAATTCCAATTTTTCTGTCACTGAAAATTGACAAGGTATATATGTATAACCGACGAAATTTTCGTGACCAGTCTGACTACGGATGTGGTCAGAAAATTGATGGGGTTGATTAATATGAATGCCTGTACAATGAGGCAACTAAGCACAGTGCTTATTATAATCCTGGTTCTTACAACCGGGTGGGCATCTGCTGTCAGACCTACTTCTGCAACATATGATCAGACCGGAATTACGACTACTATCGATGCAACCTGTATCGGTACACTTCTGGTAAATCATGATATGGAGTGGCAGCAGACGAATCTTCCCAATGGGGATCTCGCGAATAATACACTTTCACCAGATGAAACAAGGGCAATCTTCACCTATCGTGAAAATACCCTTGCAGCCAGTGGAACTACGAGGTACACGAAAGAGTACAATATGGATGGTTCCAATGTATCTGATGGCAGAGACAACCTCTACGCCAGACATACGGTGAATTACCAGGCTGATCAGAGCCAGAGCGGTACGATGCTGTGGGATGAGGGAGCAACCATCACATCACTCGGGGCAGCAACGAATGGAAATGAAGTAGGTCGTTGTGTGTTCGCAGGTGGAACCGGAGGAAACGGGGCAGCGTTCAAAGGAACTGTTGAAGCAGGAAGCGCAATGAATGTGCAGGAGGTTGCTGCAGTGACGACGGTTGGTGGCCGTGCGATTTCAGAGAGTTCTACCGTCCCGGTGAATCTGCGGTATGGATTTGATGCCCAGGGTCTGGGTACCAATGCGAATAATACCCTGGCGGTCGGGGCAGCAGAGGTCTATATGAATACCAACTTTGAGACCTATGATAACATTTACCAGGCAAGTGGCGATGGAAATGTTACGACAAAGATTACAGACCGGCAGAGAACTGTGGCTCGCGGACTGTTTGATCTGGCTCAGACACATGAATACTCATCAACTGCAATGGCACAGCCGACCGTAGCACCGGTCACATAACAATAGAAGAGAGAACGATTAGGTAGGTGGGGCAGCCTTGGATGGGAGGAAATACCTAATCCTTCATTCTTTTCTTTGATAACATCCAATTCTTTTTTCATGTCTTCACTTGAACTGGAGTCTGCCTTGGCAGATCTTCGCAGTACAAATAAGGAAGTTCGTGCACATGCTTCAGCATCCCTCTCCGGAATGGGAAAAACCGCAGTCCCACCCTTACTTACATTACTCAATGATACTAACTGGGTAATCAGGTACAGGGCCGCTGAAGCACTGGGAGCGATTGGTGATGTCCAGGTTGTTGAGTCCCTTATCGCTCTTACCACCGATGAAAAGGATCATGTCCGGTACATGGCCGCAAAATCTCTTGGAAAGATGCAGGATCCACGAATTCCTCCGATCCTCATCGGGCTCCTGACCGATGATCATCCGTATACCCGGAGGATTGCAGCAGAGGGGCTTGCCAGGTCTGGTTCTGATTTAGCAAAGACTCCTCTTATGCAGGCACTGGAACAAGAACCTGATCCTGATGTGAAGAATGCAATACGGACTGCACTATCGCAGATAATGTCGTGACAGAAAAAAGAGATTTTTTTAATTATCTGATTTTTGTTCCGGATGGAACCGGGGTTTCAGGCCTTAAAAGGGATGCATTATCTCCGGCGGCCAGGATCATTCCATTACTTTCAATTCCGAATATCTTCGCCGGCTTCAGATTGGTGCAGACGACCACGTCTTTTCCGACTAGTTCTTCAGGATTGTGAAACTGGGCTATCCCACTCACAATCTGCCGTACTTCATCGCCGATGCTGACCTGTAGTTTCAGAAGTTTTGTCGATTTTGGAACCTGTTCAGCAGAGAGGATTTTTCCTGTCTTCATCTCAACTTTCGCAAACTCTTCAATAGAGATCTCCGGGGTCTTGGGCTTTTTTTCCGCATCCAGAGCATCTATCCGGTCACGGAGTCGTTTATCGAGTTCTTGAGTCATCTTATCATCAATTTTTGAGAATACAATGGAAGGTGCAGGAAGTGGTCCGGGGCTGAGAGGTTCAAGCCCGGCTGAAAATCCATTATTGGCTATTAGGCTGTCCTGGCCGAGCTGGCTCCAGATGAGTCCGGCCCGTTCCGGCATAACCGGTTCAATGAGGAGCGTCAGGGCTTTTGCCAGCTGAAGACAGTTCCTCATGACCTGTGCCATGGCTGCCTGATCAGTCTTTGCCAGTTTCCAGGGTTCTTTACTCTGAATATATGTGTTCCCCCAGGCGGAGAGTGCGAGGATTGCATCAACCGCTCCTTTAAAGTCATAGGCCTCAACAAGCCCGGTTACCTGTCCGATGGCCTCGGTTATCCGGTCAAAGATCTCCTGCTCTACCACACCTTCAGGCACTCCGCCGAACTGTTTCTGGGAGAGATGAAGCGAGCGGTATATGAAGTTACCCAGATTGTTGACAACCTCATTATTAATCCGTTCCTGGAAGAGCTGCCAGGAGAAGTTCATCTCCTTTGTATGGCTGGTGTAGGAGAGAAGATAGTACCGAAGGTAGTCGGCAGGCAGCCCCTGGTCAAGATAATCCTCATTGGTCCAGACCACATATCCTCGTGACTTAGAGAACTTATGGTCATCAATCTTGAGCATTCCTGAGGCAACTACTGCATAGGGTGTTCCATACCCTGCACCATGGAGCATGGCCGGCCAGAAGACACAATGGTGATAGGTAATGTCCTGTCCGATAAAATGGGTCACCCGTGTGTTTTCACCACACCAGTACGTCTTCCAGTCTCTCCCGGTCTTCTCTGCCCACTCCTCGGTAAATCCGATATATCCAATGGGGGCATCAACCCATACATAGACGACCAGATCATCATGACCTGGGAATTTCACTCCCCATTCAAGTGTCCGGGTAATGCACCAGTCATGCAGATCCTCATTCACCCAGCCCAGGGCGTAATTGATGGCGTTATCGGTCCCTTTTAATTCGCCCAGATATTCCCTGAGCCAGTCCTGGAATCCGCTGAGTTTAAAGAAGAAATGTTCCTGCTCCCGGTATTCTGCCCGGTTGCCACAGATTTTACACGTCGGTTCCAGGATTTCTCCCGGTTCAAGGTGTTTCCCACATCCCTGATCACATTCATCTCCCCGTGCCGGTTTTTTGCAGTGGGGACAGATTCCCTCAAGGTATCGGTCGGGCAGGAACTTCTGACAGTGTATGCAGTATGCCTGCTGGATGACCTTCGGGTATACATAACCCCTGTCTATCAGCCGGCTGACAAGATGTTTTGTCCGTGCATGGGTGGTTGGATCATCGGTCATCCCGAAGTGATCAAAGTGCACCTGCATCTTGGTGAAGGTGTCAGAGAAATGGGTATGATACCGTTCAGATATCTGGCGGGGAGTTGTACCTTCCTTTTCGGCACTCACGACGATTGGCGTTCCATGATTATCCGAGCCGCAGATAAAGACCACCTCTTCTCCTTTTCGCCGCATGAACCGCACGTAAAAATCCGCAGGTACATATGTCCGGAGATGGCCGAGATGGCAGGGGCCGTTGGTATAGGGAAGGCCACAGGTAACAAGAAGTGGGCGGCTATTCATCAGGTACATTTTTGAAGATAATTCTATAAAATATACAGAGGATGAGGACCTCTGTTCTCCCTGATCCTGAACCGGCATGTCAGACTGACTGACAGTTGCGCAGGAAGCTCCTCTGGGGTAAATGGTAATTTTATGAAGAAAAAAAGAGCGTTTAAAACATTGTCACTCGGTTCAGATCCGGACATTCCCCAGGTTTCTCTCCTGCAGGAGTTCATCTCCGCATACCGTGGCATAGAAGCTGATCTCATCACCTTTCAATTACTCCGATCCTTTTCTGCGCAAAAAGATGCGAAGATAGATGAGATAGCAGTCGGTGGAAAGTTTTGCAGGTCACGGCTGGAAGAGGCCCTGTCCTGGGATGAAGAGTCCGGACCGCATGTCATTCCTGACGCCATGGTCGCCGATTATGAACTCATAACCAGTTCAGGCAGGCAAATACGTTCGGTGCACGAGAGTCCTGCGGTTTTGTCTACCTGCCCCTCCCCTGATGACGAGGATGCCTATGCTGAGATGTTCCATGGATTTCGTCAGCTCCTGAGAACTCTGCGGGATAACCGTGTCTCCGGTCATATCATACATCTGGAGAATTCCGGCCCGTTTGATCTGGAACTCCTGTCCGGTCCAAAAAATCTCCTTTTCATGGAGCACCCTGCCCTTCATACTCTTGAGGAACTCTTAGAGCACACATCAGACCTTATCATCCGGGCAGAGATGATCTCCCATGTTGGTGATCTTATGGATCGGTACCAGGTGAGAAATCTCATCGTGTGTGATGCTTCAGAACCCGCCCTTCTTGATGCCCTGCAATACGTGGACCATGATCATCTGAAGGTGGCAGGATATGGAGCAGGATCAGAAGAAGAGTACTGGGAAAAAGTTAAGGAGTCTGCAGTTATTTTTGAATAGTGTCTGCGTACCTGGCAATTTTTTCAAACCATTGGTTTTTTTTAAAGAGACGGAGGAGTATTTTATCTGTCAGGGTAAAATTGAAGAATCCCCCTGCTGCATTGGGATGACCACCGCCGCCAAACTCCCTGGCAATTTTATGGGAAATATTGGGAACTGACCTGATAGAAAATTTTCCTGACTGGGAGACCAGAACCTCGATATCAGATCCAAGTTCTTTTCGAAGGTAGGCAGCGGTTTCACTTGGGTAACCGTACATGGGGGCGACAACGGTGCGGTATTTGGTTCCAAGAATACTTGCTGCACGCTTGGTCCGTTCCATGACCCGGTTCATCTCCCGCATGATATCCTCATATTCGCTCCTGATCTTCTTGTCATCAAAGACCCCAAGCATGATCATATCACGGACATGCTCCCTGTTCTCATGCCGCTGAAGTACAAGGCCCAGAACACCGGAACGGGGATCCTGGTGCTTCCAGAGGTCATAATCACAGACCACAAGAGCGATCTCCTGGGCGATCACATCATCCGGTGTCAGGTCGCTGGCACATATACCACAGGCACATCGGCCGGTATCAATATGGAGGTGATCAACGATGCTCTTCACCAAGCCGATCTCATCTTCGTGCCACCGGTGATGATCCCGCCATTCTATTCGCCATCCTTTCTGTTTTAGTCTTCGAAGATGTTGCTCGATCCCTTTCCGGTATGAAAGGTCGCTGATAGAGAGGGTGTCTCCTTTGCCTGCTATTTGGGAGATGATATCCAGGTACATCGGGAATTTTCCAACGGAGCTGAATACCGTGTACACTCCTTCTTTCCTGAATCTAATTCGATGAACTGCATCAGCGCCAACAGCGTCAAAATCGTTATGGGTAAGATGAACTACTTTAACTGTCCGGAGAGCGATATCTGCCTGAATTTTTGTAGTATCCGGTTTCGCACTCCGTCTCTTGAAAAACATCAGGATAATGTCGGTATTCAGATGCCTTAATGGACGTGGTATATACCGTACTGGTTCCCGGTAATTGTGTGTGAATATGAGGTTCAAATGAAAAGTATTAATTATGCATGAGTGTAATCTGTATAGTCGCGCCTCAGTAGCTCAGACTGGGAGAGCGCCAGACTGAAGATCTGGTTGTCCCCGGTTCAAATCCGGGCTGAGGCATAGATACCAAAGTCAAATGCCTAAGTTATTAGGTATTACTTTTTTTGAACAATAGTAGCTGTTGCATAAATCAATCTTGATAGTACAATAAAGGAAATTAACGTTGTGAAATTAAAAATACCCATCCTGAATTTGTCTCATAGTGCTAATAAAAAACATTCATGAAACAGCCTTTGATAAATTATAAATATCAGGATCTGGTGCTTTAATAAGGATATCCGCCTTTGCAATTATTTCTAAAAATTGCTCTAATGATACTTCCTTGGGTACCATTACCTTATTCATTGTTGGAATCTTCTTCCTTGGAAACAACGGATCATCATAGTATTCGTTGTTTTTTAAGAGATGCCTTATTCTTTGTGAGTCGTGAATTCAAACACGTGCATTGTAACAGTGAATTTCGATGAAAAGTAACATACATATGGAGCAAATATCCCAGTGCTCCACATGCAATAAGGAAACGGATTCGAAATAAATACTATCCCCTAAGTCTCTTCCGGGCTTCCGGATTTGACAATCTAACAATACGTATTCTGGATAAATATTTATTGCCTGTGCATCCATCCCAGTGGAGCCAGGCAAGAGGAAACATGAGAGAAGAATACCATTCTTCCCTTAAAAGCAAATTAAAGAGAATTAATGTCGATGTCACGGTCCACATAGTGACAATGTATCTTTACTATCATCTCTTTTTATTCCCTTCATTTATTATTTTGTCAATTTCTGAATGGGATTTTAAAAAAATGGGCTGTTAGGATCAAATACTATTGTTCACCAGGCGATTCAGTTCTGTGAAAGAATAACATTTCATTGAAAATTACATCTGCCTCCTATTCTTCACCTGGATACGTACCTGGTTTTAGTAATGTCATACTGATCTGTTGTATCTTTCAACCATCTGAATCCGCTTTTTTAATATTTCACTCAGTACGAGATATCTGTCTTCAGGCAGCCATGGCTGTCAGATAATACTCTCAAGCCCCATCCCATTCCGGACGGAATACACAATTTCATATGACTATCATGACACAAATTAGCTTTTCGACAAAGATTTTTGCACTTATCCTGGTTGCAATCTGTCTCCTTCTCCTTCAGCCAGGAAGTGCTGATGTAAATGAGAGTTTACACCTCCTTGCATCAGATTCGGCTCCCGACTATGATACGGTCTTTCCGGATGATGAAATCCGTGAAATTAATATCACCATCAGTCCTGAATCCTGGACCGAAATGCAGGAAGACATGACGGCCAAGTACGGGGAGTTTGGAGGTGGGAGTATGCCCGGACCCGGAAAAAGGGGTGGTCCGGGTGAAAACATGCCTGATGTTAACAGATCAGCAGGAATGAATATGCCAAAACCACCTGGTGAAAACGGCCCTGGTTTTCTGAATCAGGAAGATCCGGTATATGTTCCCGCCACCATCTCATTTCAGAACGAAACCTGGGATCATGTCGGTATCAGGTATAAAGGAGTAAACTCCCTGATGACTGCATGGAGCGAGGGAATCGGGAAGATCTCCTTAAAAGTTGATATGGATCACTACGAGGATGAGTTCCCTGAGACAAAGAATCAGAATTTTTTCGGGTTTAAAGAACTCAATCTACAATCCGGAATGTCTGATGTGTCTGTCATACGGGAAAAATTAGCCCCTGAAATCTTTCAGGATGCAGGGGTGATCGCTCCGGAGACTGCTTTTTATAAGGTATTCATCGATAAAGGAGACGGATTTGAATATTTCGGCCTCTATACCCTCGTTGAAAGCATCGATGATACGGTTATTAAAACTCAGTTCTCAAACGGAACGGGAAATCTCTATAAACCGGAGGAAGAAGGTGCAACCTTTGCTTTCGGAAAACTCAATCTCTCTCACTTCGAGAAGAAAACCAATGAAGATGAAGGAGACTATTCTGACATCGAACAACTCTACACTATTCTTCATTCAGAGACACGAACCGAAAATCCCGAAAATTGGCGATCAGACCTTGAATCAATCCTTAACGTCACTGAGTTTCTCACCTGGCTGGCAACCAATACGCTCATCAAAAATTGGGACACGTATGGAGGAAATGCACGGAATTATTACCTGTATAATAATCCGGATACCGGGACATTCAGCTGGATCCCCTGGGATAACAATTATGCATTCATGGAAGGAATGGGGAAAAATTTTGGAGATGGTGGTTCTGCCGAGATGAATAAAACACCGGGTTTTGGGTTTGCACCACCTGAAGGGATGAACATGACCTTTCCTGAAATGAAAGGACCCGGACATGAGTGGGGACCGGATGGAATGAATAATCCGAACCAGCCTGGTTTCATGCCACCGGGTGGTATGAATATGACCATGTCCGGAATGGACGGTCAATTCGGCCCGGGTATGGGAATGGGTAGCAGTGTATCGTTTTCAATGGAGAATGTAACTGAAAGATGGCCGCTCATCAGGTATCTCATGGATGATCAAGAGTACCATGCACTGTATGTTCAAATTCTGAAAAGAGTTGCAGAAACGAGTTTTGATCCAGAAAAGATGGAAGAGATCTGTGATCAGTATCATGATATCATTGCATCATCTGTCATCGGACCGGATGGTGAGCGTGAAGGATATACTTATCTTACGAATGAATCAGATTTTGATGCTGCTTTTGAAGAGATGAAAGCCCATATCAGATCCCAATACGAAAAAGCAATAGAGTATGTAGAATCCCAATCTGATACATAATCCTCTTCTTTTTTTGCTTATACTCACTCTTTCAAAGAAGATAATCATCGACACCATTTTCTTCTTAAAAAAAGACATTAATTCTGATAAGATTGGATTCTGAATCTTCACTGAAGTGGAAAATCTTCAATATTATCGATGATACTGATCATGAATCCAAACCTGACCGGTTTTTTGATTTCTTCATAATTATACTTGTTTTAGTTAATGTAGCCCTCATCTTCCTGGAATCATACAAATCTATCTATGAAGAATTCCGGGAAATCGCTACTTTCATTGAGATTATTACGGTTCTGGTCTTTACCATTGAATATATTTTGAGAATCTGGACATGTACCTGTTTCAAGGACTATCGTGATCCGGTGAAGGGAAGGCTCAAATATGCATGTACTATTTACATGATTATCGACCTTATCGCAATTCTTCCCTTTTACGTAGCACTCTTTTTCCCATTTCATCCAAGGGTCGTTCAGTTCTGTAGACTATGCAGAATCTTCAGGATATTTAAACTCCTGCGTTATTACAGTACTGTTGATGTCATTTTCTCCGTCCTCGTGAAAAAAAAGGGTAACAATTCAGGTTTTAGAAAGTAATCAAAAATAGAGAAATCTACTTCTATAGGATTATTCCCCCATAATATATTTGTTTGTCATCTTTTTTCTGATAAAAAATCAAGGGAATTTAGTAAGTATTCATGTAAGACAGCTTTATGGCCTGATACCTAACTAAGCAAAAATCAGTGTTACTGAGCAAGAATACAATTCCAACCTTAAATCGATACATTTATATATTTTCGGCGCCGCCCTACGGTGAGCACCGTCGGGCGACCTAAAGAATATGAAGAAGCCTTCTTCTAAGGGTCAAAAAAACCTAAAATCTTGGGTATTTCAGAAATTTACCTTTGATTTTATAGAAAAAAAAGCTCGGGAAACAGGATTTATGCAGAGAAAACGGAAACTCGATCCTGTCCTTTTGATATTTTCCCTCATTTTTGGAGTCAGCAGTCATCTAAAACCCACATTAGAGGAGATTCATCGTCATTATGTTGATCTTGATGATAATCCAAAGATTGAAACCTCAATTCTTAACCAAAGTTTCAGGAAACGGTTTAATTATAAATTAGTAGATTTTTTGAAATCCCTGATGGATCATTATATCGATCAAATAGTTCATCAGTCCCCTGCTCATTTAAAGGGAATTGTTGAGGATTTCAAAGATATTTTAGTTCAAGACAGCAGCATTATTCGAATTAGTAAAAAGCTCTACGATTTGCATCCCGCAGCACGTTCCCGTGACGATTCTGCAGGATTAAAGATCCATGCAGTTTACAGTGTTGTTTACCATTCTGTAAAAAATGCAATAATTACAACAGAAAGAGTTCATGACTATAAGATGCTAAAAATTGGACCTGATGTTGAAAATATTCTCCTGATTAACGATCTGGGATACTATTCTCTGAAAACATTCTCTAAAATTCAAGAATATGGAGGTTTTTTTGCTAGTAGAGTAAAAAGCAATGCCGTTTTTAAGGTTGTTTCAATCAATTCAGGCCCTCCAGAAATAACATCAATTGTAGATCATAATTGCTTTAAAAGCATAAATGGTGATGATTTTTTAGATAGAATGCCAAAGAAAGGTGTTTATGATCTCATCTGTTCATTTCATATTGGAGACAAGCATATTAACAAAATTAAAACTCCAATATTTCAAGAATTCAGGGTAATTTGTTCTTGGAATCCTCTCACTGAAAAATGGCATCTCTACATCACAAATCTCGGAAAAGAGGTTTTTTCTGCTGATGATATTTATGAGTTATACCGATTTCGCTGGGTGATTGAACTTATTTTCAAGGAATTGAAAGGGGATTACGACCTTGGAAAAATGTTACTCAATAATGAACCAATGGCGTTTATTCACATTTATTCCATGTTGCTACGGTTTATTATTAGCAGAGATCTGTTTACCTGGATTGTATCTACGACTCGAAAAAATGATAAAGGAAAATATACTCAGATGCTATGGTCAAAAGTATTTTCAGAGAAAGGATTGGAGTTTTTGAGCATATTGAATCAAAATTTATTTGGCACAGGCAATGTTAAGAAACGATGGGATAAATTAGAAAGATCACTGCGGCACCTTGGCAAAAGCCGCAACAATAACGAAACTCTCACCTTGAAATTTTCAGAAATTCAATAGGGTCTTATCTTCGGATAAATGACCCGATGGAGGGTTAGGTACTACTGGCTATCGGTAAAAAATCAGGAAAAACTCGTAATTCTTCCTTTTTTCTCTAGTGCCTATACGAAGCTTCAATGTTTTTAGTTTAGACCGCTATAGTGACACATTAGCGCGTACGAGTAGTAGAATAAAGTGGGAGAGGTATCTCGAGGTTTATGTATGAGACATATTTGATATTACGGAAAGTTGAAAAATTATGTCGCCGGATCTGGATCTATCTCCAAAGCTGTCTTACATGAGTAAGTATTAAATACTATAGATATCTAATAGATATCTAATGAGAACTGTTCCATTCAATGTTGCTACAGAACTGAAGGTAAACAACATTTGTGGTTTTTATAAACGAGAAGTCAAACCCTTTGGAACAAGTGCGAAAGTAGATTGTCCCAAGGAACATTTGGGTAAAACGGTTTATTTGGTTATTCTGGATAATGACGAATAATAGGACTTCCGAAATCAGTGATGAATCTATAGACGATTTACGGCGTAATATCCATCAATTAAAGAAAGAACTTAAAATTGAACGTAAACGCAGAATTTTAGCAGAAAACCAAAAAAATGAACTGAAAAAGGAAAATAAAAAACTCAAAAAAGAAATTGCAAAAATATTGAGTTCTGCACCTTTTCTCTCAGCATCAAGTAAAACAGCTGAAGCAGGAGGAGTTCCGAGTTCAAAGACCTTTTATCGCCGGAAGAGGCAGTGTGAAGAAAATAGGAAAAGTGGAGGTCAACCAGGGCATGAAGGAAATGGAAGGAAAAGACCCGCTTCCAATTCACCATCGATGAATATCCCCTTGGATTCATGTCCTGAATGTGGAACGCATTTGAATGAACCAGTCAACGGGGCGGAACAAACACGCACCATTACGGATATTCCATTTCCAAGGCACATCGTTTACGAAATCCATTATCCGAGGTATTGGTGTTCAACTTGCAAGAAATTAGTACGTGGAGAGTTGCCCTTACCGCCAAACCAGCAATTCGGACCTGCTGTAGCCTCTTGGATTGCTTATCATAGAATGTTAGGATTGACTATAAGGAAAATCCAATCCAGCCTCTTAGAAACATACGATATTCAAATGAGTGAAGCTACCATTCTGAAACTGGAAAGGTGGGTTGCAGATACTCTCAAAGAAGATTACGAAAAACTCAAAGAAAAGATAATTCAGGAGAACAATATCAATGCAGATGAAACCAGTTTCAGAGTGAATGGAGAAAATGGATGGTTGTGGGTATTCACTTCGACAATTGGCTCATATTACAAAGTGGCATCAACTCGAGGACATTCGGTTCCCGAAGAAGTTTTAAAAGGTTTTAATGGCGTTTTAGGAAGAGATGCATGGAAACCATATGATGTCATAATGTGTTCAGGGCATCAGTTAGATCTTCTTCATGTGAATCGATGGTTGGAAAGAGCAGAAATAAAGCACAAAATTGAACCGCGAAGTTTATTGACCTCTCAACCAGTCAAAATACTAAGAAAAGGCAGACCTCCAGAAAAATTTCTTGAGTTTGTTGATGGAGTTCGTTCGATTCTAAAAAAAGCGGTAGAATATACTGAAAATGATCCTCCACCATCTTTGGATGAACGGAAAAATGCACGTGATAAATTTCAGGCTGAGCTTACGGGCTTGCTTGAACGAAAATGGGTAGATCCAGATGTTATTCGTATTTCCAAAGAACTTCGAAAACGGCAAGATATGTTACTTACTTTCATGGTCCATGAGGATGTTCCATGGCATAATAATGATGCGGAACGTGCCATACGTCAGGGGGTACTTCATCGAAAAATTAGTGGGGGGAGAAGAACATGGCTCGGAGCTGAAGGTTTTGGAGTCTTGCTTAGTATTTACGAAACTTCGAAGAAACAAAAGGAGAATTTCATGCAATTGGTGGGAAGAAAGTTAGGATTTGAAGCACCTGTCGAGAATGGCAATTGTTCAACTTCCTAAAGTTGAGTAGTTACAAAAAAGGATTATATCTTCTCTATCATCCTTATTCTCTTCACCTTTCTCATCTCCTCCACCTTTGTCATGTACACCGTTGAATCTGAAGCACAACCAGAAAAGTTTGAGGATTTTGATAATGCTCTCTGGTGGGCGGTCGTCACCATGACAACGGTCGGATATGGAGATGTGTACCCCGTCACTCATATCGGAAAAATGTTTACTATCGTGATGATGTTACTTGGAATTGGAATTATTGCCCTTCCAACGGGTATTATTGCATCCGGTTTTCTTGATGAGATGAGGATACGGAGTGAACATGAGGAAAGTAAAAGAATCCCTTCGGTTACAGATGAACTGATAAAAATACATGAATTGAAAACCGATGGGGTCATTTCAGAAGAGGAGTTTTTGGAATTAAAGAAGAGAATACTCCTGCAACATGAAAAAGAGTTGAATAGCTAATGAATAATTCAATGTTCTATCAGTAATATCGCGGGAATAAAGCAAATTCAACATTCCCTATCCGAAATTTATTCTATGGTTCCGGGAGAGAGATGAAGAGGAAGGGATTCCTCAACCGGTCTGTTATCAGAATTCGGATTTTTTTTATGAATGACCGGAGCCTCTTCTTCATAGGTAATTATGATGTCCGCTGAATCCCGGATGAAATCGATTTCAACAATTTCAACCTGCGTAATTGCAAGTCCGGTTCGATTTATCAGATCTTCGATTAACCGATCATGTTCATCGGCACGAATCAGGTCTATCTTCTCATACTTGATCAGTTTCTTCTGTTCATATCTGAATCCCCATTTCTGTTCAAGAATGAAGAGCACCGCAATGATCACGAAGTCAGAGAGGCATAATTTCACAATATCCCCGCTATTATACAGGATTGAGTTCATGATCGGCAGAGCAACCATGACAAAGAGATAGGTCATCTCCCGGATGGGCACGGTATCGGTCCGGTACCTGAGAACAGAAAACAAGGCAAAGAGGCCAAATCCCACTCCGATTGTGAGTTCGACTGATGTAAAAAGACCCATCACCAGGTATATGACGGTCGAGAATGCTAGGAATGTAAATATATAATCCTGGGCTCTTTTTCTCGGATAATAGATTCCTCGTGCGATGATTACCGCTGCAAGAAGATTTATGAGAATTCCCGCAAGGAATGAACCATAGGGATCGGTTAACATAGTACCGGTCCTCCATTGGAAAGTTTATTCAGTATCCGCAGAATTATCCGGAAGTTGTTATGTTTCACAAAATCACCATATAAAAGTGATATTCCAATGCAGTATTTCGAAAACCCTCGTGGTCGTAATCTTATCGTATTCAGATAGTCAAGGGCAGGTGACCTAATATGATCTGAACTTCGCTTTATCTCTGCGATGACAATGTTTGGGAGCAGAATATCGATGGAACCTGAATGAAAGGTCAGATCGATATCAAGAGTGATCCGTTCAGGATGAATTGTAGATACGAGGGTAATTCTTCTGTATTCGTTTATCAACACTGGTTTATACTCTGCATAGTCAAAGGGGAAACATGACGAGAGAAATTCACGGATATCTGATCCAAGCCTGGTGACCAGCTCCTCGATCTGAAGCCGGTGTTTGATAGTACGTCCGGTATTTTTCTTCTCCTTTACCTCCAGATACGTGAGGTCAGAATCTATATAGGACCGGGTTCTTACTTTGTATCGAGGTTTTCGCCCGTTATGATGGGCAAGGTATAGTTGAAACTCCGGAGAGTCAAAGTAGGTCGTTTTGTAGGTCTGAACTTGTTTTCCATCCACTTCGAAGATGTGATATGTTTCCGGAAGGTGTTTGAGAAGATCGAGAGCCTGATGTGTGGTGAGCAGATATTTTGATTCTTTCCGGTTCTGCAGGGTTGCATGAGAGATATCAGAAATATCTATAGGCCTGAACTTTGAGAGAATGACATCCAGGGAGGGATTTAACTTATCTTGAGTTGATGATTCCGTTCCGGATATTGGTTCAGGGGTATGAGATTGAATATTATTTTTCATTGGTATCTGTCCTTTTCACGAGAATAGAATTTTTCATAGGGTTCGTTGGTTATCATGGGTTTACATGTGGATACTTCAGTGAAGCGATATAACTCATGAGATGGTCATTGATTAACCGGATGTATTGAAAAATATTACAGAACTAATGAGTTGGATATTCGATAAAATTCAAGAAATTCAGTTAATAAGGAGTATTGTTTTTATGGTTTAGAGAAAGTCTTGAAAACCAATAATTAGAGTCCGATTCTATGTTGGTTTTTCCTCTACACCCATAGTAATTCCGCGAATATGGATTATTCTCATCCCCACAGGTTCGGCACGTATTATTCTCCTTCTTCTCCTAAAGCTACATATCAGAACCATTATCGCAAATCCGTCGAAAATTTTCTGTTAGATCTATCTAGTTATTATTTTGATATAAGGAGTCCACGATTCATATAAAAGAGAAGTTCACGAAAATTTCCCAGGACTATTCCTTGTTAATTCAAACACTCGGAATCCTTGATTCCCAAAACAATATATAACAAACAGGCGTATCTTTGCCTCCGGATACTCCTGAATCAGCCCCTCTGCGTACCCTCTTATCTGCCTGGTATCCTCTTCTTGTACCTCAAATTCTTCGATCGGCGTTTTTAGCCTGGCCAATTCGATGTTTGAAAAATACTTAAACTCGATAACCCATCGCAAAGAAGAAAACCTTTCATGATACTTTCCGACAAACTCAAGGTCACTCTTACCTGAAGGGTACGATCGTTCCACATTCCAGGTGAACCAGGGAGAAAGATACCTGCTGCAAAGTTCGTAGAAGGTAGTGCGGTAAAAGTTCTCATTCATCTGGGCAAAGACTGATTCAGGGAGCTGGCTGACATATAACTGCCAGTAATCTGAAAAAAGTTTAAATAGATCAGGGTTTTCCACAAATCCCTGCATCATCTCTTTGTATTTTTCCTGACCGAGGTCAATACGAAATATTTCATTAAAGTACTCAACTGCTATCTCTTTCATCGAAAGGTTGGGGAAGCTGAGTTCAAATTCATCCTTCCTCGTCAGGATGCCTAAGTAAAACAGAGATACCGGATAAAAAACAGGTTCAAAAAATTCACTTACATTAAATTGTGAAACAAGGGATTTTCGGTTAATTGAGATGGTTTCACGGGTAGTCAGCTGGCTGACCAGTTCTTTGGTATTCTCATTACTCCCGCCAGTGAGTCTTCTAATCCACGAGAGATCGGTTCGCAGATTCAGATCAAAGAGATCATCCGGGATTGTCTTTTGTTCACAAAACTGCCTGAGGAAGAACATGAGCATAGTAGGTTATATACTGCTGCAGTATGGGGACTTACAAAATGATACCCATTATACATATTTTTTACTACTTCATCCACCTGGAGACGAACTGAGGGATCAAGGTTATAATCATGGTAGAGTGTATCCATCAGCGTATCAACTTCACTCTGGGTAAACCCGAGCATAGACTCAAAGGTGGGATCAAGCGTGAGGAATGTTGAGATGTTGTACGCAGAACTGAGGTCATCGATGGTAATCGGAAGCACACCGGTGATGAAAATATTTTTCACTGACCCGGATCGCCTTCCTGCTTTCAAAACCTTATACACAGATCTGAGAAAACTGTCTCCGGTCGTTATTTCCTGATACAGGCGATCCTGATAAGTTGTGATAAGTTGGTTGACAAAGTTATCATATTCGTCAATGATGATGTATACAGGGGGGGCACCTGACATCCAGAGATACGTGAGCCAATTGTTAAGATTCGTTGCAACCGGGGTGTGAACATGTAATGGGGGAAAACCTCCGAGATATTCAGGGTATAAGAGTCGCATGTTGTTGAGAAGGTTGTTACAATACTCAGTAAAATTACGTTCTGTTCCCGTAAGACCATCTTCAACCTGTACTTCAGAAAAGTCAAAGAGAAGAACGATATATTTATTCTGATCTCCGGTAGGGTGCTGTCCTATCCATGTATGGCCAAAGAGTTCCTCAAAATTTTCCTTATTCCGAAGGTCATAGTAGTGCTGTAGCATTGAACAGAAGAGAGATTTTCCAAACCTTCTGGGGCGGAGAAATACAGGATTCTGAATGTTCTCAAGTTTATTGATAAAATGGGTTTTATCGACAAAGTATCCCTTCTTCTCTATGATCTCTGCATAATTTATTATCCCGTAGGGGATACGCCGATCCATATTGTATTCACCCGGTTTCGTATACTATAAGTCAGCAGAGAATATGAATCAAATGTTGTCAAGATCACGGGGATCTCTCCGTGAACAGTACAAATCCTATTTCCAACAATCAACGTATCGATCAACAAGATTTTTTGCAAGATTCTTTTGAACCAGTCCCAAACAGGCACAGGTCCACTCAGGATCGATGTGTGCGATTTAATTTCGACACACCATTATTTCGTTCTTGTCCGGGAAATGATATGTAGAAGTACCCCAACCAGAAATACTGGAAAATGAATATTCCTACAATCGATAAGAATTAAAATTTACGCGGTTACTATCCACATCACCGCATACAGGGAAATGAATATTGAATACTCTGAATCCCAGATGGAAATTTCAATTTTTTACTCTTTCCCAAGCAGAATACAATAATTAAACCTGCTCCCGTGCCATCCCTTCTCAACAAACCCGATCCCACCGGCGAGGTCTCTTACTGTCTGCACTCTCTGGAAATGTGGATCCCGGATCGTCTCTTCGATGAGCAGCATTCCACCGGGTTTCAATGCTCCATAGATCTCCTGCATCGCTCTTTCATGATCCGGAATCTCACCAAGAACGGTAATCATCACGATCCGGTCGTACTGCTCCTTTCCGAGTTTTCCTTCTCCGATACCACCCTGCAGATATCTGATATTCGAAAGACCCTCTTTTTCTGCCCGCTTTCTTACCTCTGCAAGCATCCCTTCCTGAATATCCATTGCGGTAACATTCCCTGTCTGTCCGACGATCTTCGCAACCGGAATTGATACTCTCCCAGGACCGCACCCTGCATCAAGAACCTGCATACCCGGGTTGACATCAAGGTATTCAATCGTCTTTCTTGTCCGGCCGCTCATCCACGCAAACGGCGGATCCAGCATCCATTTCATCCATACCGGACAGGGAAGTGATCGTCGCTGTGAAGCATACCGCCATCCAACGAAAAGGATAATGATCACCAGAATAAGAATGCCTATGATAATGAGAATGCCCATTATCTGAATTATACATTATCGGATAGCAATAAATTCATCTAAAAGTCATCGGGCTGTTCATCCGGAACCTGAAAAAGGAATATTTGAATTCCTGATTCAGGCACGAGTGAACGGTCCGAACTCATTGGATTCAATACCTGTCACTGTTCCTGATTCATCTGCAATGAACGTCAGATATCCGACCAGATCATCCGGGTTCGGGAATGAGAGATACCAGGTGTTATCTGTCCAGTGGACCAGGTTCCCCTGGTATCGGTTTTGCCCGAGCCCGATTATCATATGTTCCGCATCTGGGCCCAGGTCAATCTGAATGGAACCATACAGGGGACTCGCATACACCCCTTCGATTGCACCAGGGCTGATAGTCGCAGGACCCGGGTTTTCAGGTCTATCAGGATTTTTAATTAAAGAGTTCCACCCCTTTTGATTCTGTAGTTCAAGAGCTTGGAGGTCTATTCCACTCCTGCCGATATACCGTTCAAGAAACTCATCCCTGACTGCTTCAGGAAATGCCGTCAGCTGCTTGTTTGCGATAACCACAATCCCGCTCTTCTTCCCCGGAATGAGAACAACAATTGAGCGGACACCATCAAGTGCTCCGTTCTTCTCAATGACCCGTTCATCAAGGAAGTAATAGGAGTCACAGCCAAGACCCACTGCCCCGTTTGGATCATGAAGGGGACCTGAAGGACCGGCGACGAAGCTTGCTGCATGAATATCCTCTACCGTTTTCGGACTGAGTACCATCGTTCCCTCAATCGTGCCATTATTCAGCATCAACCTGATCCACTGAGTCATATCACGGCCGGTAGAAACAATCTGGCCGGCAGCGGGAAGCGACGCCTCTTCGAAGGGAATTATATCCAATGTTCCATCAGGAGTACTGGCATGGCCGGTAATATGATTATCATCAAGGTACAGGGTTTCATGTCTGGCCCCTGAACGGGTCATCCCGAGTGGCACTATCAGTCGTTCATCGGTAAGGTTCTCCCAGCTCTTTCCATATGCCTGTGCTGCTACCTCCCCGGCGATGAAATACCCGGCATTTGAGTAGATGTACCGCTCCCTGAACCCTGCATCTGACTCAAGGAACCGCATCCGGTACAATATCTCATCATTGGAAATTCCGATTCTTCCGAGTAGTTCACCATCGCGGCGAAGTCCGGTCCGGTGGGCCAGGAGATCACGAAGGTTTGAATGATTGCCGACATACGGATCCTTTAAGGTGAAACCGGGAAGATACTCTGCAACCGGTGTATCCCAATCCAGTTTTCCTTCATCTACCAGAGTTCCGATGGCTCCACCGGTGAAATATTTCGTGACTGATGCTATCTGAAACCGGGTATCAGGATCAACCTTTTCTGGGTTTCCAAGTTCACGGACCCCGAATCCTTTCAGGTATACGACAGTGTCATTTTCAACAATGCCCACCACGACACCAGGCACATCAAAATCAGCCATCTTCTGGGTGATAAATTCATCAAAGCCATCCAAAGTGTCAGTCGGCGGTATGGTTTTTGCACTGATTCCACAGGTGAAAAGCAGAAGAAGGATGAGACCTGCACAGAAAAAAGAACGCACGGATAGTACTGTCATACCTGATCCTTACTCTGAAATATAAAATAACAGATGCCTTCTCTTCAAATAGTATCGGGGCTATCGATCGGGTATACATCAGGAGATATACACAGCATGTCTGGCAGCGAATTCGAAGGAAAGAAGGATGGGTCTTCTCATATTGACCGGCTGTTGCATTATACTCCCTGGCTGGCATATCTCTCTGCTTACCGGCGTGAATGATTCAGAAGTGATCGTATCGCAGGGGCAGTGGTATTTGCCGTTCTTCTTCCTTCAAACCTTGCGTTGGGGGGAGTTAGCCGGATTTGTTGCCATGCTTGCATATACCCTCTTCAGCAGTTCTCATCAGATCATCAATGGAACTGAATCGACCACGGCTATCCTGCTTGCAACAACCGTCGCCCCTCTTGCCATGTTAGATTCTGCACGATATGCAGCACTTGCCGGTGCTCATGCACTCTTTATCAGTTTCATCTATCTGGTGGCCGGCCGGTTCAGGCTTGGGTTTGTATCCGATTTCTTCTCGAAACCTATCCTTACCGGGTATATGACCGGAACATCAATAGTTTTACAATCAGCCCGCTCGGGAAGATGTTTGGCTTCAGCCTGTCAAGTATCAAGATCTTCGATAAATTCTTTGAACTGATCTTCAGACTGGACCAGACCCATATGCTGACCTAGCGTTTGGTATCGTCACTTTGTTCATCCATTTCTGTATGCGGGTTTTGCAAGTTGATAAAATTATGAGGGGGGATTATGGGGAAAAATTGAAAAGAGTTATTTATACGTGAATTGGCGACTGGATTCCTGTTTGAGTCTCTCCAGGATCTTTTACCGGGATATGAGCCCGTTTGCCGTCCCACTCCGAGAACTGGTGCAGGCATACGGTCAGGTCACGGGTGAATGCAAAGTATCCTATCTGGGTGCTTCGACAGAGTTTCATAGCCATGTCCATCAGGCCACGGGGATCAGGCCGGGCTTCACCAAGCCAGATATGAAAGATATTTCCACCGTCCACAATCGGGAAGAAGACATGTTCGATCTCGGCACGGCGTGCAAGGGTGATGTCTGCACCAGGAGCGACATGGGTTCCATTAGTATAGTATATCGGAAGATCGCGGGTATCGCCAAGACGGGATAAGGCAACTTCCAGATTACCCTTGATGACCTTTTTTGCCTCCTCGTGAAACTCCCTGCGGAGAAGATCGGCAACGGCAAATCGCTGACCGGTTGTCTCTGCCGGGGTACGTGCAAGGGCGATGGTCATCCCGTGCTTTCTGGTCAGCTCCTGGCTGTAGAGTTCCATCTCGGTCATTGCAAGGACTCCGAGACGGAAAGCCTCATCTGATTCATGGAGCTGATGGCCCGTAAAGTGCTGGACCATTTCATTCAGACCGACAATCCCTATGGTATAGACAAGTCCGTCAAAGTCAACGGCCATTGCACCACGTTCACCGGTCTTTGGGTCACGGGGTCGCTGCATGGCAAAAGGCATCCGGTTACTCTTCTTGATATGCTCCATCCACCGGAGTTTTATCTTAAAGACCTCAACAGCGGTGTCCATCATCGACCGGAGCTCGGCAAAGAGTCGTTCCTCATCACCATGTGCCTTGTAGGATGCCCGGGGACAGTTGAGTGAGACAACACCCCACGATCCCATGGAGAAGTGCATGCCATCTTCAAAATAGAGCTTTTTATCAAAGTCTGCATCCTTATCGGCCATGGTGGAGAACTGGTATGCACAACACTGGTAACAGGAGATTCCTTCCCCTGCCCCCCGGTATGCCGGGAGCTGGTTGTCATAGTATGGTGTTCCAAACTTTGATGCCAGTTCAAAGGTCATAAGGTAGAGATCTTCATAACTCGGAAGATCAGGGTTTTTTGCATTGAATTCCTCGTCCTCATGCATGAAGTCAGGCTCTATACTGATCTCCGGTTTTGGAAAATTAAATGGCTTGCCCCAGTAATCACCTTCAAGCATGACCTCCATAAGAGCCTTAAAGAGCAGTCTGACCTCCCGTTCACAGGAGCCATAGGTCTGCAAGGGTGCATCGGTTCCATTCCAGATCTTTCCTTTATAAACACAGGGCTTGTCTTTCCAGAGCTTTGGGACTCCCGGTGAGAGCTGGACTGATGAGAAGACCAGCTGGCCGCCTCGGGCAACCATCATCTGGGTCATCTCGTAGACAAACATCTGCATCAGCTGCTTCATCTCAATATATTCCATGCCCGTGAAATACGGCGCCAGGAATGTGAGGAAATTATAGTACCCCTGCCCGCCGGCAAAATTGGTCTGGGCACTTCCAAGAGCCTTTACTGCATGGAGTACTGCAACCTCTGCCCGGTTTGCAGGTCCAGCCACCGATGCCTTTGTCCCGTTCCCGTCAGGCATGAGACCATAGTAGAAGAAGTACCGGAGATCCCAGTCCTGGCAGAACGGCCGTGTCCCGAAGTACTCGAGATCATGGATATGAATGTCCCCGCAGAGGTGACGGTCTGCGAGATGGGGAGGAAGCTGGAGGAGGTATTGCTCCTTGCTGATCTTGTCTGCCTTTTTTTTATGAGACGTTTCAGCATTCTCCTGCAGGTTTGCATTATCCTTTGCCTCAAATCCCCTGCCGACATCTATCTGGTGAGCATCAAAGACCGGAGTTCCAACCCTGGTGCAGACATTTCTCCACTGGATCCTTCCTCGTTCGATAAGGATGATATTCATAATCTCCCGGATTAAAGGACCTGAAAGCGTGCGCAGGTTAAGTTTTCTGATCCGGTCCTCCACCTCCCGTGCTATCTCCTGTGCCGTCTCCTCATCTGCCCCGTCAAATCCGTAAAAAATCTCGACAAGCCTGGTCTCTTTCAGAATCTGTCTGACAATACGGTCCCGGTCCCATTCCAGGATATGCCCGTCACTGGTTCTGACAGGCGGCATCGACGGGATGGCAATACCGTCTAATGTAGTCTGACGTGTTCTCCCTGCCACTCCATCACCTAACAGAGTTGCAATATCCGCTGTTCATTGATGGCGTCACCACTGAAGAGTTCCTGAGAGGTCAGGAACGTCTTATCAACCTGAAGGACCGGGGCCTCCTGTACAAAGATGCCGTTCACGCGGAGCTCAGTCAGTGCCTTCGCAGATGACATGTCGGCAACGGTGAAAGGTATCTGGTGAGATGTAAGAAAATCCTTGAGAATTTCACAACGTGGACAAAACTCAAGTGTATATACGATAAAGACCGCCCCCATAATGATCAATAATCATTTGGATTACTTCATAGAAATAAAGATCCGGGCAGAAACCATTTCCATATATCTCTTTATATACATGAATGATCCAAAATCCCTTATCTTATAAGGTAAAGACATAACAGGGCAGAATGGTCCGTTTATTCGTTGCAATCGACCTTCCTGATGAAATCAGGGAACAGTTCAGGGATGTTCAGGATGGCCTGCGGTCAAGCCGTGCACGTCTGACTCTGGTGGATCAGGAGTCGATGCATATCACGTTAAAGTTTATCGGTGAAGTGAGCGGGTCAGCCCTCTCGCAGATTACTGAAATATTACAAACCATAGAGGCTTCACCTTTCTCCATGGAGGTGGGGCTTATCGGGACGAATAGTCAGCGGGCTCCCCGGGTGGTCTGGGCAGAAGTGGATGACCCTGGACAATGCCGGGCACTTGCAGAATCAATAGACTCTTCCCTGGCCTCACTCGGATTTGAACCGGAGAAGCGGAAGTTCAGACCCCATATCACCATCGCACGGGTAAGGCAATTTCATCAGTCACTCTTTGAAGCCCTGGCAGGCGTAGCATCCTCATGCTCGGGAACCATTCCGGTCAGGGAGTTTATATTGAAAAAGAGTGAACTCACCCCTGACGGACCCATATATACTGATATTCTCCATGTCTCTCTCCGGGAGCGTTCATGACATTTTCACCACTTGAACAGTCAGTTCTCGCAGAGATACGTCCCACCAAAGAAGAACTTGATCGGATGTACGCCCTTGCAGACCGGCTTATTGCAGATATCCGTGGATCCGGCAAGGCTGACGGTATGATGGTCGGATCGGTTGCCAGAAAGACCTGTGTGCATGGTGACCGGGACCTTGATGTATTTATGCTCTTTGATCCTGCCCTGCCACGTGAAGACCTGGAACGGGAGGGCCTTGCCCTTGCATGGAGCATTGCACACCAATATACCGATATAATCAGGGAGAAGTACGCCGAACACCCGTACCTGAATGCGACGATAGATGGTTTTGATGTCGATCTTGTCCCCTGTTATCAGGTAAAGGAGGCGACCGATATCCAGAGTGCAGTTGATCGGACACCATTTCATAACCGGTATATCTCTTCACGTATCGGTGATTTTACCGATGACGTTCTCCTTTTAAAGCAGTTTGTCAAGGCAGGCGGAGTCTATGGGTCTGATCAGATGACGGAGGGGTTTGCCGGATACCTGTGTGAACTCCTGGTCCTACATCATGGCGGGTTTCATAACCTGCTCAAGGCCGCAGCAGGCTGGAAACCCGGAATGTTCATCGATATTGAGCAGCATGCAGCCAAATGGTTTGATGAACCACTGGTTGTCATCGATCCGGTTGATCCCTGCCGGAATGTATCGGCCTCCGTGTCAGATACAAAACTTCTTGAGTTTATTGAGCTCTGCCAGGGGTATCTGAAATCACCGTCAAAGTGGTTTTTTTACCGCCCACCGATCTGTATCCTGACCGAGGAAGAGGTCAGCGCCCTCTTGAAAGGTCGTGAGTCTGCATTTCTTGCGATCACCCTGAAAACCCCGCCCTATATTGAAGATATTGTCGTCCCACAACTTCGGAAAAGTCTGCATACGTTGGTTGATCTTTTAAAAAGGCATGAGTTTGTGGTTATACGGGCAGATACGTGGATGCTTGAGGATCGAAGTATGCTCCTCTTTGAGCTCCTTGTTGACACTCTTCCGGCGGTCAGGTTCCATGCAGGTCCACCGGTCACCGCCCATGTCAATGCGGCAAAGTTCATTGACAAGTATATTCATTCAGATATCATCTTTGCCGGGCCATTCATTCGTGACGGCCGGTACGGGGTGGAACTTCCCCGGCGCTACCGGCAGGCCTCCGATCTCCTCTCCTCAAATGAAGTATTTGGAACTGCTCTTGGCAAGCATGTCAAGCATTCCATGAAAGAGGAGTTTGTTGTCCATTCAGGGCTTGAGTGCTGGCAACCCGGGTTTGAACCATTTATCAGTGAGTTCCTCCAGAAAAGCAGCCCGCTTGTGCGGATACGGCGGGCTGAAGCACGAACCTCATAAGGCCCTGCTCGAAACTATTTAGGAACAACAGGAGTAACTTCGCATATGACCATTCCACGTCAGGTTCATGGTTTCATCATACTGGTGGTATTGCTTTTTACCGTGCCAGCTCTTGCCACACAGTCTGATGACCTGATATCAGACGGGAATGTCTTATACAGCCAGGGAATGTACCAGGAAGCTATCTCCTATTTTGAGCGTGCTATTGAACAGGATCCTTCGAATGCAGCGGCATGGTACAATAAAGGGGTTTCACTTTATAAACTAGGTCAGGTGGATGAAGCAATCGCCTCATATGAGGTCGCCATCGGGCTTGATCCCCGGAACTCTGATTACTGGTACAATAAGGGAAATGCCCTCTTAAGTAAGAACCTGCTCAATGAGGCATATGCGGCATATGATGTGGCAATTCAGCTTGACCCCTATGATGTACAGGCCTGGATGGCAAAGGGAAATGTTCTGTCTGACCAGAAGCAGTACGAAGATGCCATCAGGGCATATGATGCTGCTATCCAGATAGACCCGGATAATGAGGAGACCTGGTTTGCAAAGGGGAATGCTCATTACAACCAGGAAAATTTTAAAGAAGCGGTGTCCGCCTATGAGATCGCTTTACAAAAGGACAGTAAGGACAGTAAGGCCTGGTACAACAAGGGAAATGCCCAGTATAATCTTGGAAACCTTGAGGATGCCCTGAAAAGTTATGAGATGGCCCTTGCCTATAACCCGAAAGATGCCATTGCATATACGAACAAAGGAATGGCTCTTGCAGATCTTGAGCGGTACGACGATGCAATTGATGCCTATGAGGCTGCTCTCAGCCTTGACGCAACCGACCTGAAAGCCTGGACCTCTCTTGGACAGGTGTATACGAAACTGCGAGAGTATGATAATGCTGTCCGGGCATTTCAGATGGCTCTAAAGCTCAACAAGACTGACTCATCGGTCTGGAAGAATATCGGCGATGTCCTCATGCTGGAAAAGCGGTACGATGAGGCACTTGCTGCATATGAACAGGCCATCGCATTAAACCGGATGGATTCATCAGCCTGGATTGGGAAGGGAACTGCTCTGAATAACCTTGCCAGATACAAAGAAGCTCTGGGCGTATTCGAGATAGCCTGCTCCATGTCTCCCCTGTTTGCTTCAGGATGGGTAGGAAAAGGGAACAGTCTTTCCGGACTTGGGCAGATACAGGAGGCTGATGGTGCGTATGAAGCAGCGCTTCAGCTTGACCCGAGGAACAGTCAGGCACTTGCCGGAAAGAGTAAGAATCTGGTGACAACCGGCGATCCGGAGACTGCACTCCAATCCCTGCAGCTAGCCATTGCCGCTGATCCGACAAATATGGCCCTGCTTGGCCGGCTTGCCGAGATATATGAAAAAATGGGGCGGTATCAGGATGCTCTTGATGTCTGGAATTCAGTCTCCCTGAATGAATCTGATCCTAACCTTGTCAGAAAAGGAAAAGCGATGACTCTGGTCCGGGCAGGCAGGGAGGCTGAAGCGCTGGCTTTATATCGGGACGTTCTTGGATCCGATCAGCAGTCAGGGTTTGTGTATGAGCAGTATGGGGATGTGCTGGCACTTGCCGGAGATACCCCTGGAGCGGAGCATGCCTACCGAAAAGCGATGGAGATACAGCCAAACCTGACCGGGATCCTTCTGAAGATTAATGCACTTGAATCCACTCATAAAGAGACTCCGCTCACAATCTTCCCAATACTACTCGGACTTATCACCGGATGTCTGCTCCTGGTCAGAAGAGAGCGGTGATATTCCCGTCTTCTCCACATTCTCCCAGGTACCTGATAAGAAATCTGTCCCATGACGGAGTAATGAATGCACTTTCCCGGTAATATTCGTAAAATACAGGATTGATGAGGACTGGTGAGAGGATGGCTACTCCGTGTGCACCAGGGACCATGGCATCATGGCGGGCAAAAATAACCGTCCGGTTTATCCCTTCACGTACTTCTTCTGCAGATTTTGAGAGATAGGGAACAGTAAGCCGTGCCTCATCTGCAAAGGAATACAGATCCATGGTCGTCTCCTGGAGTTCTCCGGTTCCGGTGCGGCCAAATTGCTGTGTCTGTGATAGAATGCGGGCTATAGTCCTGCATCCCTCCTCATCTCCGGCAAGGGCATGAAGGTCTTTTGCAAACCGATCCAGCCGCTCGGTGAGATAATCAGCCTCTTTTGGATTAAGGAGTGCGATTGTCTTTCCCTGACCGGGGGTCTTCATATACTCGTCGGTGAGATTTTTTGCATACTGCTCCACCGATTCATCCGGATGTGCACTGATATACGAGATCCAAGGCTTATATGGCCAGCCATCTGCCGGTTCTGCCTCTTCACTGGCGATCAGGTATGATGCAGACGGGGAGAGAGCGGAGAGAACCTCAAGGCATCCCATCATACATGAGTCAAACCCGATAAGGTCGATATCCCATGACCCAAGGCCCTTGGTCAGATCGTCGATGGTCAGCCCGTCGTCGCCATGGTTCTGGTCAAAGAGCATCCCGGTATATGCCTGCCCGTGGCCAATGAAGATGAGGAAGAGCCGGTCATACTGATACTTTTTGTTGATGTATGAGAGGAAAAATGCGAGTGATTCAGGATCACCCATACTGGCATTGCGGACCTTTTGAATTGACAGGTTGCTGTTGCCAAGTTCCCCGTCTGCAAGGTCTGCTTTCAGGTCGTCAAGCCCGGCGATGGTCATCCCCCTCCATCCGGGTTTGTCTGCACCACCATATGCTGCAAGAATTGTTATCCGCTCTGATAGATTTTCAGCACCTTTTACCACCTGTGTAAAATCATCGGTTATAAGCCCCATA
Source organism: Methanospirillum hungatei JF-1 (assembly GCF_000013445.1). Lineage (NCBI taxonomy): Archaea > Methanobacteriati > Methanobacteriota > Methanomicrobia > Methanomicrobiales > Methanospirillaceae > Methanospirillum > Methanospirillum hungatei. Next base: position 3,078,311 of record NC_007796.1, on the reverse strand, counting down.
TGCTGCTCAAGGGTTCCACCAGATGCATAGAGAGCGATAAGCAGGGTGCTGTTTTCATCAGCTGCTGCGGGGATGGAAATTGCCGATATGATAAAAAAAATGAGGCATATCAGGGAGATGTTCTTCCCTGTATTACCTGTGTAATGGATTAAATTACTGGTTATTCTCTTCAGGTTCCTGCAGTGCGGTGATATTTGTCTCACTCTCCACGAGTGTTATCTCGCCATTCTCTATCTGGAACACCTGCATCCCTGCATAGTCACCAGGTTTGTTCCCATATTCTGCATAGAGTGCCTGGGCATAGGTGCCGTCAGGGAGGATGTCATAAATAAGTTTTGTATTCCCGGATATAACGAGAGCACCTATCTCAACCCACTCTCCACCGGTTTCGGTATCTTCGTCCACTTTCCATGCATATGAATACACCGTATCATTCGGTTCCAAGTCAAGGTTTTGCCGTGAGAACTGAATAATGCCATTTGGCCGGATTGTATACGGGCAGGCAACAAGCCGTGTCTCGCCGGTCTGTGGATTGATATATACGTTCAGCACCGCGGTAGTATTGAGTGATTCCCTGATCAGATCAATTTCTGACGTATACAACACCGATCCTGATGGCCCAATGGACTCAAAGTTCATTCCGAGGAGTGCATAGTTGTCTTCGTTATTCATATCCTGCAGGTAGTACCACCGACCATCCCACTCAGGCAGGGTGTACTCGCCGTTCTCATCAGGGTCAAGTGGCTCATTACCCAGTAGAATGAGTTCGTCCCCGTCAGCATAGTAATACTCAGCATAAACGGATGCGGTGTTTGTCGGATCTTCAATAAGAAACCCCGAATCAGATCTCATGATCTCCGGTTTTTCAGTGTCCTGGCCTGAAATCTCGAGGAGATTTACAAAGAACGAGTCCCACCCCGGAGTAATCCGTGCATCATCACCCAGTTCCTCATACAGGTCAGGGGTGATACGGCTCGGGGACATAATAGACAGTCCGCCAGATTCGGGCACATACTCATCATTCCGGTGGTACAGGACCGTTTCATCAATACGCGTGGTAACGACTGCTATCTCATCAGCAAGGTCAGGGGTCTGGTTCCCGATAGCTTTCAGGAATGATTTGAGGTCTACTGATGTCTCTCCCCCTTCCCGGTTGTCTGACCCATATCTGGCAGGTACCTGGTATGCCTTTCCAACAACCCGGTATCCTTCAATGGACTCGGTGTAGGGCATCATACTGGTCCCAAGGCGGTCCAATGCCTGAATGAGAGCAGGGATCTTTGTAAGATCGATGACCGAGAGGGTTTTTCCGGTATCATCCCTGTTCATGTATGTATCAACGATGATCTGCCCCAGTTCCTCAAATCCAATTTCAGGGTTTTCCCCAAGAGCTTTAATCCAGGTTTCATACTCCCATCCGGTCCCTGGTTCCGTCTCTTCTGATCCGATCAGGAGTATTCCGTATGGTTCCATGGCTTTGGCAACTTCAAGCGCTCCCATAAGGCAGGCGTCATACCCGATAAGGTCATATGTACTGCCGGATGCCTCAAGTGCCTGCGAAATATCCGTGAGTGAGAGCTGCCCGTCGGTGACCTCATCAACACCAAATCCGTCATACCCCCCGCCATGATCCCAGAATACAAGGATCTTCCGGTCAGATGGAAAATTCTCTCCGATCCATGAGAGGAAGTGCTCAAGGGTTTTCTTATCACCCATGTCTGCATCCGGGTCATGATACAAGACATCCTCAGTATTTCCGATCACACCGTCTGATGCATCCTCCATCAGTTCTTTGACGGTGACATAGGTAATCCCACCAAATCCTGGCGTTTTTGATCCCCCATACCCAAGAACAATCTGGAGATTTTGTTCGCTGGTCTTGCCATACCCGTCAAGAATTTCCGCGATATTCATGGTCGCTGACTGTGTTTCTGTCTCCAGATCACCGGCTATCATGTAGATGACAAGGAGGTTATGTGTCTGTGCTGGTGATATGTCATCCTGTGTTTCTTCCCCCATCCCTGCCGGAGTTATCCAAAGTAGCAGGAGAAGGACAAAAATGTGTGCTGCCCTCATCGGTTTTTCCGTAATCTTCAATAGCTTTTCCAGCTTTATTAAATCAGTTTAAATCATCTTCGGATGAAATACGGCCATCGCAGCACCAATAAGTGGTGCATCTCCGTTCAGGGGGCTGAATATGCAGGGTGGGAGGTCAAGGTACCGGTCAGTATAGACAAGTGCTTGGTCAAGCAGGTCTGGATTCCTCTGGATGACCGTTCCGTCAAGGATGATACAGTCAGGATCATAGGCGACAATCACCGATGAGAGTCCCCGGCCATTCACTTGTGCAAGGGCATCCCGAAATCCAGCATATCGGGGATCAGTAGCTGAGAACCGGAGAATTTCGGGTGTCGTTGAATAAATACAGGGAAGATCATGTGCGGTACACCACTCCCTGAAAAAGAATGGAATTCCTCTCCCTGAAGCATACCCTTCCCAGTGACCAGAAAGACCACAGGTGCAGGTGAGATTATACGTCGTATCAACCGGGAAATGACCGATCTCCCCTGCGTTTCCTCCCCGGCCGGTGATGACCTTTCCATTGGTACATATTCCGCCCCCGATTCCGGTTGAGATGGTGATGTAGACAACGGTTTCATATCCTCTGGCCCCTCCGGCACAGACCTCACCCAGAACGGCTGCCCGGCAGTCATTTTGGAATATCACCGGAAGGTTGGTTGCTTCTTTGAGGGGGGCAACAATCGGGACGAAGTCAAAGGGGATGTTCGGGGGATGGTCAAGGATCCCCTCCCTGATATTGAGCGGCCCTGCAGCAGCAATGCCAAGACCGGCAAGGGGGATATCTCCTGCAATATCCATGAGGGCCCGGGCAATAGCCAGGGGTATGTCCTCTGCGTTCCCGCTGACCGGCGTTGGAAATTTTTCAATCCTGACAATCTTTCCGTCCTCACGAATCAGGCCGACACGGGTATTGGTTCCCCCGATATCTGCTGCACCGGCGATCCGTCCTTCACCATGCTGCATGCTCCTCTGATGATCTGCCGTATGATGAAAAGAACCTAGTGGTATCAGGTGCCATGATAGGTCAGTTCATGGAAGGGCAGTTAGCAACTCTGTTTACCGGGATTGTGGTGGTTTTTCTCATCGCCGTCCTCCTCCTCATCGTCCTGTACCGGGTGAAGATCCCATCAGTCGTTGCCTTTTTAATCGCAGGGTTTCTGGCAGGACCGTCCGGTCTTGGCCTCATCACTAATGAAGAGTCTATCAGTTTTTTTGCAGAACTCGGGGTTATATTTCTGCTATTTACCATCGGTCTTGAGTTTTCAGTATCACGGATCTTCAAATCAAGGCGATATGTCCTTATCGGGGGGGTGGTTCAGGTATTATCTACCATTGTCATCTTCACCGCCCTTATGCAGATTACCGGGATGGATCTTGCCCATGCCTTCTTCTGGGGGATGCTGGTCTCCTTGTCATCAACGGCCATCGTGATGAAGGTGCTTGCTGACCGGATGGAGGTTGATAGTCCTCATGGGAGGGCAACACTTGGTATTCTCATCTTTCAGGACCTGATCGTCATTCCCATGGTCATGATTACCCCGGTCCTTGCCGGCACGACAGATACGGACGTCTCCCTTGCCCGGCTTCTTATCGGGAGTTTTGTGATCATTGCGGTGGTGTATGTTGCTGCAAAGTATGTGGTCCCGGCCCTTCTTCTTCATGCAGCCAGGCTTAAGAATCGTGAGATGTTCCTCTTCATCGTTATGGGGACCTGTCTTATCGTTGCATACCTGACCAGTGAGTTTGGGCTGTCGATGGCCCTTGGTGCATTCCTTGCCGGTATCATCATATCAGAGTCGGAGTACAGCACCCATGCGATGTCCAGTATCCTCCCGTTCCGGGATCTGTTTACCAGTTTCTTCTTTATTTCCATCGGGATGATCTTTAACCTTCAGTTCTTCATTGAAAATCCGCTTATTATCGCAGAACTGGTTCTGCTGGTCATCGGAGTCAAATATGCGACCGGAACTCTTGCATCCCTGCTGGCAGGTCTTGCCCCCAGGGCCTGTGTGATGACCGGTATCTCCCTTGCTCAGGTCGGAGAGTTCTCCTTTGTCCTTGCGACAACCGGAACCTCGCTTGGATTTTTCGCCCAGGACTCCTTTCAGCTCTTCCTTGATGTGTCAATTGTAACCATGGGCGTTGCTCCGCTTCTCATAGGTCTGTCAGGAAAGATTGCAGCCCCGCTCTCCTCTCCCCTCTGCCGGATTATGCCCGACCGGAGCCATGTGGAGGAGACCGAAGAACAGGGGCCGGAGGATCATATCATCATCGTCGGATATGGTCTGAACGGGAAGAACGTGGCAAGATCAGCAGATATCGCTGGTGTCCCGTACCGAATCATTGAGATGAATCCTGATACCGTACGGGACGAGAAGGCGAAAGGAAAGCCGATTATGTTTGGGGATGCAGCCCAGGGTGAGGTGCTGAAAAAGGCCGGGATAGCAAAGGCCCGTGTTCTGGTTATCGTCGTCAACGATCCCTTCGGAACCCAGCAGATTGTCCAGACGGCACGGATGCTCAATCCGGCTATTCATATCATCGTCAGGACCAGGTACATGGGAGAGGTCGCCACCCTTATGGATCTTGGTGCCGATGAGGTCATCCCAGAGGAGTTTGAGACGGCGGTTGAGATCTTTACCAGGATTTTATACACCTACCTGATACCGACAAGCGAGATTGACCGGCTGGTCAGTGAGATTCGGGCAGGTGGATACCAGATGCTCCGGAGTATTAACACCCCGTCCTACTCGTTTGATGATCTTCGGGTTTTAGTGCCTGACGTGGAGATGCGGACAATCCGGATTGCTGAAGATTCACAATATGCCGGAAAAATGCTGAAAGAGACGATGATCCGGAGTACGTATCAGGTATCGATCGTTGCCATCCGGAGAGGTCAACAGATGACGGTCAGTCCGGGTGGAGATGAGATGCTCTGTGGCGGAGACCTGGTGATGGTCCTTGGAAGTCCTGAGGATATCATCAGGGCATTTTCCGCCTGATTTTTTATTCTTCAGTATCGATAAACCTGATTGCTTCCTGGTATGCATGTGGTCCGGAAAACCGTCTCATCTCCTGCAGGTCATCAGAGACGATGATAACTGGCCGGCCGTTGGTTACCGCAAAGGTGAGAGTGCATTCCCGGTATTCACCGATGGATATCCCCTGCGGCAACACCGATGCCGGCGTGAATGCAAGAATCTCAAATGCATCGTCAAAAGGCTGCTCCTGGAAGAAGTAATAGAAGACCTGCCAGGCATTGAGCAGATCAGAAACGACAATAGCATCCCTCATCGCAGGATCAAGGGCAGTAAGGCGCATCCGGGTGCAGACAACATCCTCGTCACAGTCCTCGAGGATTCTATCCACAACTTCAGAGAGTACTGCAAAGGGGATGGGTTCATCATTCATATTACGTATAAGACCTGTGAGAAAAAGGGGTTTATGGGTTTTCCAGGTATGGATTTTCCGGTCAAAGGATCCGGTATCCTGTGGTAACCCGTGCAGTTACTTCAACCGACCCCGGTTCTATAGGAGTTGACGGAGCTCCAGCGGCCATCTGCACAGATCGGGAGTCCTGGTTGTAATAGACCGGCGGCTGGTAACTTTCATCCACGGTAACTTCGTGAACATCTCCAAGTGACTTGCCCATGGCAGCCATCACGGTCTCAGCATCTGCCTGTGCTTTCTTCACGGCGATGGCAAGTGCCTCTTTTCGAAGCTCTGCGGTCTTCTGCTGACTTAGGGTAAACTGCAGGGAGCTTACGGAGTTTGCACCTGCTGCAACGGCAAGGTCAATGAGATCTCCAACCCGGTCAATCTTCTCTGTCTCGATGGAGATGGTGTTTGATACCTGGTAGATGGTGATATTATCGCCGTATTTTGCTTTGAGGGTGTCATCCGGGTAGTATACTTCAGAGATGTAGTAAGAGGTAGTGCCAATCTCCCGTCCGGTCAGGTTCCCCTTGGAGGGATCACGAAGTGCTGACATGACGGTTTCCATCTTCCGTGCATTCTCCTTTTGTGCCGCCTTTACATCCGGATTCTTAGTCACAACGGTGAGTTCAATCTGAACCCGGTCAGGGGTCGCCTTGATGGTTCCGCTTCCGGTGACATGAATGAGCGGGATGCCATCGTCTTTTGTCTCCGTGGCACTGACGGACATCATACTGGTGATCAGGAGGATGAGCACCAGGCCGGTGATACGTGCGTGACTGTGCATACCATCAGAGTTGAATGCTATCTTCATACCTTTTCCTGTGACTTCAACAAAGTTGGTAATTATCCGGGGGAAGTACTCATGGCAGTTGAGAGTAAATATGTGGGAATAGTGAGAGACGAGGATATCGACTGGACATTATATCATCTTATACTAGGAAATCCAGGGTGTACCTGTGAGACACTTATTGAACAGACCGGGTATGCCCAGGATATCGTCAATGCGTCACTGGCGCGGCTGAAGCGGTATTGTCTCGTGGATATTCGGGATAATGCCTGGCGTGCCTGCTCGACGGAGGAGATTGTGCTCAGACATCAGATGGCAGATATATTTTCAGACGGGCTTGAATTATCAGGTGGAGTAATCAGGTACAGGCCCTCCGGAGAGGAGAAGAAATGATAGTAGTTCTGAGGATTGGTCACCGGCCCCAGCGGGATATGCGGGTTACCACCCATGTTGGCCTTACGGCACGGGCTCTTGGTGCAGACGGGATGTATATTGCTGCAGATGACCGCGGTGTTGTGACAAGTATCCGGGATGTTGCCGACCGGTTTGGTGGCGAGTTCTTTGTCGAAGATAAGGTCGGGTGGAATTCGTGTATTAAGAGGTGGAAACAGGATGGCGGGGTTGTGGTCCATCTTACCATGTTTGGCCTGAACCTGCCTGATGTTGAGGAGGAGATCAGGACAAAGGAGAAGATCCTGGTCATTGTCGGTGCAGAAAAGGTTCCAGGGGATCTCTACCAGATGGCAGATTATAACGTTGCGGTCACGAACCAGCCGCACTCCGAGATTGCAGGGCTTGCGGTGTTCCTTGATCATATCGCTCCAAATGCACTCCATCGTGAGTTTCCGGGGGCCAAGGTCCGGGTGTTTCCGAATCCATGCGGAAAGACGGTGGAAGAACTCTGAAGCGGATTCTCGTGGCCGGGTTCTCGACCCGGCATGTTGTGTTGTCTGCCAGTCGGGCCGGGTATGAGGTCTGTGCGGTTGATCATTTCTGTGATGCTGATCTCCGGAAACATACGGTCTGCTGCATGCCGTTTGAGGAGCTGGCAGAGCTCCCCATCTGTATCAGGGATATATGCGGGAGGTATGCCATCGATGCGATAATTCCAACTTCCGGGGCTGAGACACTTGAGAATCTTCCCGCTCCGGTCTTCGGGACCGATGCTCATACGGCGCGACAGTTTCTGAACAAGGGGTTTGTGCAGGAATGGTTCTCAGAACTTGCTATTCCGGTTCCTCCGCTTGCAGGGCCAGGAGAGTTCCCGGCAATGCTCAAACCACTCTCCGGTTCAGGGGGATGGCGTAATACCGTAGTCAGTTCCCAGGCGGATATCGATGTATGGAAAGAGGCCTTTCCGGATGAGCCGTTCCTACTGCAGAGGATAGTGCAGGGAATTCCTGCATCGGTCTGTGTTGTTGCCGGATGTGGCCGGGCACAGGCACTTGCGGTAAATCGTCAGATTCTCCGGGGTGAAGGCCAGTACAGGTTCGGATACGCCGGCTCTCTGACCCCTTTTGACCATCCGCTAAAGGATCAGATGATCTCCTATGCAGAACGAGCAGCAGCAGCGTCCGGGTGTCTTGGTATTCTTGGGATTGATTTCATGGTCAGCGATAGCGAGGTCTATGCAATTGAGCTCAACCCCCGGTTTGTTGCAACCCTTGATACCATCGAGGCTGCTACCGGAATAAATCTGGTACAAATACACCTGGATGCCTGTCAGGGAGTTCTGCCTGATGCGATGCCGATTCCAAAGCAGTATGCACTCCGCCGGATTCTGTTTGCTGACCGGCAATGCGCCGTTCTGGATGATCTCTCCTTCCTTGCTCCGGGAGTTGCCGACATTCCTGTCCCCCCCGCCTCATTTGAAGAAGGAAGTGCGGTTATCAGCGTGTATGGATCCGGGCCTGATCCAGCGTCTGCACAAAGAGCACTGGATACTACTATCAGGGTAGTGGGGCAATATATACGGTGATGGCTTCCCACGAGGAGATACTGGCTGACAAGGCTATTTTTGCATACCTTCACCGAATGATTGGGGATGAGGGAATTGAACTCATCCGACGGTTTCCGACAGATAAGGAATATAGTGATGAAGAACTTGCAGAGGTCACAAAGATAAACCTGAACTCAGTCCGGAATACCTTGTACACTCTGTATGAACACCGGCTGGCAAAATATCGCAGAATAAAAAATAATGAGACCGGCTGGCTGACCTATCTCTGGGAACTTGAACTGGACAATATGTATGATTCAGTCTCAAAGGATCTTGAGATAATTCTGGAAAAACTTCGTAAGCGGTACAAATACGAGAGTGAGAACGCATTCTATAACTGTCCGAACTGCGGAAACACCATCACATTTTCGGATGCAATGGATTCACAGTTTGTCTGTCAGGAATGTGAAAACAAGATGGTTCATTTTGACAATGACCTGCTGGTGAATGCTCTGCAGAAACGTATTGCACGTATTGAAGAGAATCTCGGTCATGTGTAGTCCGGGAGACGAATATTTATCTTTTCTTAACGAGGCCGGGTGTGATCCCGGAGTCATTGAGCATTGCCGTGTTGTTCGTGATGTTGCTGTCCGGATTGCATCTGACATTACCGGTGCAGGAAGAATAGTAGACACGCAATTAGTTGCTGCAGGAGCGATCCTTCATGACATCGGCCGGTCCAGGACTCATGGGATGGGCCATGCTGATGAAGGAGGGATTATCTGCCGGTCACTTGGGTTTGATGAGCCTCTCTGCCGAATTGTTGAGCGGCATATCGGGGCCGGTCTTCAGGCTGACGAACGGGCAGGGTTCGGGCTTTCTGCTGTTGATCGGATTCCTGAAACGCTGGAGGAGAAGATTGTGGCTCATGCTGATAACCTCGTGAAAGGAACCCGGGTGATAAGCGATGAAGAGTTTAAATCATCGTTGGAACGGTTTGATGAGCCGATCAGGGAACGGTTTCTTGCACTGGCGAATGAACTGGAGCGGCTGAAAACGCCTGATCCAGAATCTTCATAGAATGAGTCGCTTTACAACCGGTAACTCCCTGAGCTCATCGATGACTCCGGGGGGCATTTTTCCTTCAGCGATAATAACCAGGCGCGGCTCTTCAGAGAGGTGGGGATCAGTGACAAAAACCTGCCGCAGGCCTATGTTGTGGGATGAGAGTATGTGAATGCAGGCATCTACGATACCCGGCCTGCTCGCGTCCTGAGGTATAACGGTGATGACAGAGAGGGAGAGACTCTCAGCAATGACGGAGAGATCCGGGGTGGCCCGCATGTTTATGAAGATGTCCCGAAAGGGTGAGGTGAGGATGCGGCGGGCAGTGGCTTCGACGACCCTCCGGTCAACATGGAGTTTGGCGGCAACCTGCGTCGCTGCCACCGCGATGGTATTACATGCGATTTTCCCGTCCTGATTTACTCCGAATCCGTTTTCGAGAAGAAACCTGACGACCCGTGTTTGTGACGGGGAATCTTCAAACCAACCGAGAATCGCAGACCACATAGATCTTTTTCTGTTCTTCATTGGTATTAGACAGTGGGTCTTCTCCGCGAGTGGAATAGATAAGTTCTTTACGTACTACATCGACCTTATTCAGGCACAGAGACCCGATGTTCAGGATACATTCTGATCTCCGGTAATACGGTGCAATTATTGTTCATTGAGCGAGGGTATCCGAGCCAGGTCAAAGGAGCAAGGTTGAGGGCCTTGTCGCGAAGGCGTTCGAGCGTTCAAATCGCTTCCCTCGCATTCTTCTTAAAAATGTTCTTGCGAATTACGGTTATTTCTTAACTTTTCATATTGCTCATATATTTTGTTTGGAAATAACAGATCTACACCAATCACCTTCCAGAGTCACCTGATGCACAGATGACCATATTGGAATCAAGATAATACATTATTTATCCAACTCTTTCATGGACTATTGTTTAACTTCTGATATTGATTATGCCCATTGATACCTACATAATTTCCTGTTTTTACCATGCATCTATAAAGTTCTGGAAAAACTCGAGATGAAACTGCTCGTTGACGTAAATCTGACAGTCACCGATACAAACAAGATCAAGAAGATCTAAACGGTCAGTCTGAAGAAACCCACGATGGATGATGTCTATATGCACTTCACCGGAACGGAGATCCGGGACTAACAGTGATCGATATGGTTTCAGGATTTATTGCGGTATTCAAACGGGATATTCGCCGGTATGTCAGATTCAAGGATCAACTCTTCACCTCGATGCTTCATTCTATCCTCTGGCTTGCTCTCTTCGGTCTTGGGATGGCAGGAAATTTTGAACGTATTCTTGGTTGTGGTTCTGCTCCGGCTGGGATGATCTCCTATGATTACCCTACTTTCATGTGTCCGGGGATGATTGCTGCTACCATTCTCTTTGCGAATCTGTACGGGGGATTCTCAGTGCTCTTTGACAAGAATTGGGGAATTCTCCGGGAGATCATGGCCAGCCCAATGCCGAGGCGTGATCTGATCATCGGGATATCCCTCTCATCAGTCACAAAGTCACTGATTCAGACGGTTATCATCATCGTCTTCGGGATAGTCCTTGGTGTCACGTTCTTCTCCGGAGAGAACTTTGGTGGAGTGCTCATCTCACTCGTCGGCATGGTCCTCTTTGTTGCTGTCTTTTCAGCAGCGGTGCTCTGTGTCTCACTCTATGTTGCATTCAAAACATCATCATCGAAAGGGTACCAGGGCGTCACGACTGTTCTCTCAATGCCGGTCTTCTTTGCGTCTAATGCTCTCTCTCCATCGGCAGGACTTCCCCCCGTTCTGCAGGAGATTGCTCTCATAAATCCACTGACCCACCTCTCAAACGGGCTCAGGTACTTCTCAATGGGCGATCATTTCAGTGCTCTTGGGCTGGAATTCATCTATAGCAGCACGGAGATCCTGATATCGTTCATCTACCTCCTGGTCTTTGCATTGGTGACGTTCTATTTCCCTCTCTCCGGGCAGTTGAGCAGTCGGTAATTACCTGAACCCTGCTCCCTTTTCGTTATGAGCGGGGTATTCCGGGGAGAAATATCTCTTTCCCCTGTGTATGTGATATGGCAGACCACTCTTGCGCATATATCCTGTTTCCCGAAATGGAGAATTAACATGACATTGATACATCGGCCGATTATTCCTGATGGGCTTCCGATTACAGAAGACCAGATCACTGATTTCTGCACACGTCATCATATCTCCACGTTTTCCTTTTTTGGATCAGCCAGCACAGGGACTCTCCGGCCTGACAGTGATATAGACATCATGATCACGTATGAGTCAGGGTTTCACCCGGATCTCTTTACGTACCATGAGATGATCGAAGAGATGGAGAAGATCTTTGAGAGAAAGGTGGATATTGCTGATAGAAAGCAGGTTGAGGCAGGTGAAAACTACATCCGCCGGATAGGGATGCTGAATAACTTAAAGCCAACCTACCGGCAGATCTCGCACCTTCTTGATATTCTGCTCTATATTCGTTCTATTGAACGGGTATATGTGAACAACGAGGAAGAAAACGCTCCTGATTCGGTATCCAGAAGATTAATTCATGATGGATTGGTGTATCAGGTAATCCGCCTTTCACGAATAGCACAGCTCGTTTCTCCGGAGATGAGAATGACACTCCCGACCATCCCCTGGGATGAGCTTGACCAAATTGCGGATATGGATCTTCTTGATGAGCCGGATTCAGAGTTGATACGAGAAATACTCTCCCGCTTGCGGGAATCTGTCACAGATCTTCAGAACAGGATTCCGGATGAGGAGACCTTTATCCGGAAGGTTGAGGAGCAGGGATATTGGAGTGAAAATGGAGAATAAGTCGAAATTTTTAATTTTATTATGGGTTAATCTGTGATCCTATAAGCGTTGTTACATTGTGTATAAATAAAAACCGATTGTAGAGGGTGTTGCACAACTCAGATCCCCCCATAATTTTTTAACTAAGGTCAATCAAAAGTACTTTACCTTAGTACGTCCAACATATACTCAATGTATAATACGATAGGTCGGGATTTTGAACAACTTTACCTTCTCCCTGAGGATATTAGAGACTGGGTTCCGAGTGATGATTTCTGTCATATATTAATTGATTTAATCTCAATTCTCGACCTATCCCCATTATATAAGGAATACCGGGAAGACGGCCAAGGTGCGGCATTTTATCATCCAGAAATAATGACTGGTTTGATCATTTACTCATATTTTAATGGAGTTCGTTCAAGCCGTCAAATAGAGAATAAATGCAGATACGATGTAGGATTTAGAATAGTAACCCGCAATTCTCTCCCAGACCATTCCACAATCTCGCGATTTATCAAGAAAAACAGTTCTTTTATTGGACAACTTTTCATTCCAGTATTGACTCTCCTTAATGAAGCAGGATTAATCAATAACGTCCTTCTCGCCTTGGATGGAACAAAACTAAAGGCGAATGCTTCACTTGGATCGAACATGCCATATGAAAAGATTGAGGGAGAAATTCAAAAATATCTAAAGGAAGTCCAAGAAAAAGATGATGTCGAGGATCGTCTTTATGGCCCGGATAAATCAGGTAACGAGGTTCCCGATGATTTTAAGACTCACTCAAAAAGGATAAAACGATTCATTCAAGCAAAAGAACGACTTGAGGCTGAACATAAGGAGAAATCCCAAAAAAAGGAAGAGAAGATTGCCCAAAGGGAGGAAGAGGAGAGAGAGTCTGGAAAAAGGAAACGAGGTAGAAAACCTAAAAAGCCTGCAAAAAACCCTGATGAACAAAGTCTTGCAAACACTACAGATCCTGATAGTTCAATAATGAAAAGTGGGCCTGGTTGTATTCAAGGATATAATGGCCAGATAATTGTAAACCAGGATGGCTATATTCTGGTTCCGTTTTTAAGTAATTCACCCGTTGATTACAGATTACTTCAACCATGTTATGAAAGATTAGAGGAAATTGCTCAATTAACCGGCTTATCGCTTGAATATCTTAATTTACTTACTGATGCTGGTTATTGGAGCTATGAAAACTATCTGTATATGAAACAGCAGGATATTGGATTTCTCTGTTCTACATGCCATGAACCAGATATTTTCAGTATTAGAGGCCTCGAGAGAAGTTTACTTGAACTTGAACGAATTTCCGATCAACTTTTTGATGGCATTTGCAGTATTCCAACGTTAGCATCTATTGGTGATTGGTGTACGAGAAATCTCATTCAAGATGATAATATTCCAACACCCGCTTCTATTGCTAAAGGGATTATAGAAGTGACAATGACTCCGTATGGTGCCAAAAAGACATATTCACAACGAAAAACGATTGTTGAACCCGCATTTGGATGGATTAAAGAAAATCGCAATTTAAGAAAATTGCAGAGAAGGGGAATATCACATTGTCAGGATGAATGGAGTTTGATTTGTTTAACACAGAATCTTCGGAAGGTCTGTTCAAGAGGGGAGTTGAAGAAATTCAGAGAACTGATCCTGCAAAAGAAGCGGCATATTATCTGTAATAAGGGAGTGGGTATTAGAATACCTTATTCAATATTGTCCGATGCATTATCATCTTTGGGCAGAATGATCGGAGACAATTTTCTAAAGATGTTGATAAGAAAAAGTACTTACCAAAAATTTTCCAAATTTTAGTCATGCAACACCCTCTGTAATTAATTCTTTATTGGATTCTTTCAAAGCTGACAATAATTTTACATGTTATTTATGGACAATTCAATCAAAAAATCTGTAATTCATCCTTTCTTTCTGTTTGATTGGAACATTAGATCAAAGGCTCCTGAAGTTCCCATTTAGGAGATTAGTCATTAGTATGCATATTTATATATGCAGATTCCCCTTATTATTTTTATGGAAAAGACCACTTACTCTTTTCTGTTTTTGGTTGTTCTTACTGTGACTCTTGGTGGAACATCTCTGTGTGTAGCAGAAACAACAGCCGAATTAACGACAAAGGGGATTGCTTTGTATGACGATGGTCATTATGATGAAGCGTTGGATTTATTTGAACAGGTACTCGAAACAGAGTCCGATTTTGCCTATGCATGGTATAATAAAGGTAATGCTTTGTATCATCTTAAAGAGTATAAAGAAGCGATAGAGGCTTACAAAAAAGCACTCGAAATAGACCCGGAATATTCTTATGCTGATTATGCATGGTATAATATTGGAAATAGTTATTTAGAACTTAAAGAGACAGAAAAAGCCATTGAGGCATATGAAAAAGCGATAGATTATCTTTATTCTACTGAAGAATGGATTAAAGCAATTGAAATTGCAGATAAAGTAATAGAATTTGCCCCCACCAAAGAATATTTTTGGTCAGTAAAAGGTGCTGCATTAAATAATATCGGTAAGTATTCAGATGCAATAACTGCTGCCGAAATGGCGATTAAACTGAACAGTAAAAATGCTCATGGGTGGTATGTTAAGGGATATGCATTGGATAAACAGGGAAAAACCCAAGAAGCAATATTATACTATACGACTGCTTTAGATCTTGACCCAAAAAACAGTGTATATTCAAAATCTCTTAATGAATTGAATGATTTGATGTAATCAATGGTATTGAATGTAGTTTTTAATCGATACAGATTATGGCTCTTTACGACTAAATCATAAAATTCACAATTTTTCTCCAGAATCGATTTTTTAGGAGGACAATATTAGTAATGGTTAAGGTTCTCTAACTAGTCATCTTGTTCATCTATTGAACTAAATTTGTTTAGAAGAATTTCCAATGTGACATGATTTTTTAATAGATGTCTCTTTTTATAATTCGGAGAATTTATTTGTTAGATCCATAATTCCCATTAAAGAAAAATCTCATAATATTTCTAGAATTAATCGGTTTCCTTCAGATTTCATATTCATTTCTGATAGGATATTGATAATTTATTTTCCGGCAGAGAGTATTTTCCGGTAATCCTCGTCAGGTATCTCCCGCATAGCCTGTCTAAAATGCCCGGACCACATGGTCTTATTCGTCACAAACCCAAGGTCAGGAATTAACGGTTTAATCTCCACCGGCTCTTTGAATATCTTCACTGGTTTCAGCCTGAACCGGTATGGAAATCCCTCGTCACCCATCTGGGGTGGAGCGGTGAAGAGCGGTTTTCCATCTTCAAATAGTTCGGTTACTTTGAACTCTCCCATGATAGCAGAGGGAAGGACAGTATCTCCATGTGTTTCGGACCTGACATACATGAGAATAGTATCTCCTGGTTTTACCCTCGAATGAAGTCCTTTGCTTCGCTTTGGAACACCCCATATGTTGTGTTTTTTCACAACCTCCCAGTTCTGCCTGTTCCCTGATGCTATCCAGATTGCCATAGTATCTATGTAGGCCGCACCAGTATTTGAAAACATATATCGTTTGTCACGATTAACCCTCTAATCTCTGAATATGGCCCGTGCGAAAAAGACAAAGGAAACAACCGCAGCAAATCTTGGGTTTGAAGCAACCCTCTGGGCAGCGGCTGATAAACTCCGGAACAATATGGATGCGGCTGAGTATAAGCATGTCGTCCTTGGTCTCATTTTTTTGAAATATCTTTCCGACGCATTTGAAGAGAAGCACTCCTCGCTTGAGCAGGCATACTCGGATCCCCAGAGCACCTGGTATATTGCTGAACCTGAAGTCCGGTACGGGGTGATTGAGGATCCGGATGAGTACAGGTCGGAGAACATCTTCTGGATTCCAAAGGAGGCACGCTGGTCCTATATCCAGCAGAATGCGAAGCGTCCGGAGATTGGGAAGATCGTCGATGATGCGATGTATGCCATCGAACGGGATAATGCGGTTCTGAAAAACATCCTTCCCAAGGAGTATGCCCGTCCCGGTCTTGATAAGGAGAAACTGGGAGAACTCATCGATCTCATCGGAACCCTGAACCTGAGCGACTCTGAAAACCGGTCAAAGGATATCATCGGCAGAGTGTATGAGTATTTCCTCTCCGAGTTTGCGAGTGCGGAAGGGAAGAACGGCGGTCAGTTCTATACGCCCCGTTGTGTTGTTCAGACGCTTGTTGCGATGATCTCTCCCTTCAAGGGTCGGGTGTATGATCCCTGCTGCGGGTCTGGCGGGATGTTTGTCCAGAGTGAGAAGTTTGTTGAGGCTCATGGTGGCCGGATTGGTGATATCTCCATCTACGGGCAGGAGTCCAACCCAACCACCTGGAAACTGGCAAAGATGAATCTTGCCATCCGGGGGATTGATCATGATCTCGGGGCTGAACATGCGGATAGTTTCAGGCGGGATCTCCATGCAACATTGAAAGCGGATTACATCCTTGCCAATCCTCCTTTCAATATGAAAGACTGGGGAGGGGAGAACCTCAAGGATGACGTCCGGTGGAGATATGGTATCCCCCCGACCGGGAATGCGAACTATGCCTGGATTCAGCATTTCATCCATCATCTCTCCCCATCCGGGATAGCCGGGTTTGTGCTGGCAAATGGATCGATGTCATCAAACCAGTCAGGAGAGGGAGAGATCAGAAAGAACCTCCTCGAAGCTGACCTTGTGGACTGCATGGTGGCCCTTCCCGGTCAGCTCTTTTACTCTACCCAGATTCCTGCCTGTCTCTGGTTTGTTGCCCGGAACAGATCAAACGGGAGGTTCAGGGACCGGAGAGGTGAAGTGCTCTTTATCGATGCCCGGAAGATGGGTGTTATGCGGGATAGGACCCACCGGGAGCTGACCGATGAGGATATCGAGAGGATTGCCGGGACGTATCATGCCTGGCGGGGAGATGCGAGTGCCGGGGAATATGAGGATGTACCGGGTTTTTGTGCTTCGGCAACCCTAGAGGAGATAGCAAAACACGGGCATGTTCTTACTCCAGGTAGATATGTGGGGGCCGAAGATGCCGAGGATGACGGAGAGCCGTTTGCTGAAAAGATGACCCGGCTGACAAAACAGTTATCTGAACAGATGGAGGATGGTGCCCGGCTTGACGAGGAGATTAAGAAGAATCTGGGGGGCTTAGGATACACCATATGAGAAAGCAGGCAGACAAGTCAATCAAGAGCCTGTCCGGTTTTGATGAGATTTCTAAAGAGCGAATCTCTGCTCTGCTAACTGAGTTATCCTCGTATATTGATAAGACTCATCTTCGGATTGCTTCAGGTATCAACTACGAGATGGTTCAGCTGTACTGGAGTATTGGGAGCAGTGTTCGCACCGAAATACTTCATGATGATCGAGCCTCGTATGGAGAATACATTGTCGTGACACTGTCACGAGAATTGGTTACCCGATATGGAACTGGTTTTTCAGAGAAAAATCTTCGAAAGATGATTCAGTTTTCAGAACTTTTTCCTGACAAGGATATTGTCACGACACTATCACGACAATTAAGCTGGTCGCATTTTGTAGCTCTTCTTCCTCTGAAGGATTCATTACAAAGGGATTTTTATGCAGAGATGTGCCGGATTGAGCGATGGAGTGTCCGTCATCTCAGGGAGAAGATCCAGGGCATGCTCTTTGAGAGGACAGCCCTTTCAAGAAAACCGGAAGAGTTAGCCAGGCAGGAGCTCGAAGCTCTCCGGAAAGAGGATCAGATGAGTCCGGACCTGGTCTTTCGGGATCCGTATTTCCTTGATTTCCTCGGGCTTTCTGATACCTACTCTGAAAAGGATATTGAATCGGGTATTATCCGGGAGATCGAGCGGTTCATTCTTGAGATGGGTTCTGATTTCTCGTTTATCGCGAGGCAGAAGAGAATCACCATCGACGCAGAGGATTATTATATTGATCTCCTCTTCTTTCACCGCCGGCTTCGGTGCCTGATTGCGATTGACCTGAAACTGGGAAAGTTTCAGGCTGCTGATAAGGGTCAGATGGAACTGTATCTCCGGTGGCTTGACAAATATGAACGGGTTCCGGGTGAAGAGTCACCGATGGGTCTGATTCTCTGTGCCGGGAAGTCTACTGAGCATGTGGAGCTGCTCGGGCTTTCGGACAGTGGGATACGGGTTGCTGAATACCTGACTGAACTACCGCCGAGGGAACTCCTTGAGGCGAAACTGAAGAGTGCGATGAAGAGGGCACAGAATCAGTTCGGGAAAGAGGATGAGGATATTTATTCAGAGAAGGTGGGACGCTAGATGGATTTTTCAGACCTGGTTCATTGCATCTCGGAGGTCAATACTGAGCTCACAAAGCAGGCTGTAAAAGCGGTAAACCGATCACTGACCCTGCGAAACTGGCTTATTGGGTATTATATACGTGAATTCGAGCAACATGGGTCAGATCGGGCATTATATGGTGAATCCCTCCTTGACCTGATAGCGGCCCGTTTGTCTGATACTTCCGGATTTTCAGCCCGTACTCTCCGATTATATCGCCAGTTCTATCTGGTATATCCGAACATTTGGCAAACACTGTCTGCCGAATCTGCAGGTCCTGAAAAATGGCAATCATTGTTTGCCACATTCAATCCCTCTCATCTTCTGCAACCATGCGGCGAGGAAATCCCGATTCAGAGTATGAATGCCGGGCGGGATGATATCCTGATGAACCTCTCATTCAGCCATTTTACCCTCCTGATGCCGTTAGACGATCCCCTGAAACGCCGGTTTTACGAGGTGGAGTGTGTCAGGGGGAACTGGTCGGTCAGAGAACTGAAACGACAGATCGAGAGTCTGTACTTTGAACGATCCGCTCTTTCACAGGATAAACAAGCATTATCTGAACATGTTCAAGCCGGAGCACAGACAGATTCACCCCACCTCATAATTCGCGACCCATGTGTGTTCGATTTTCTCGGGATCAAAAGTGAGGAGGTCATGTATGAGTCTGATCTTGAGCAGGTTCTTCTCCGCAAACTTGAGTCATTCCTTCTTGAACTTGGGTACGGGTTCTGTTTTGAGGCTCGGCAGAAGAGGATTCTGATCGGTGATGAGTACTTCTTTGTTGACCTCGTGTTTTATCACCGGGTGTTGAAGTGTCATGTGATTATTGAACTGAAGACCGGCGGGTTTTCGCATGAGGCACTGGGGCAGCTGAATACGTATCTGAATTATTTCAAGGCTCATCTTATGACCGAGGGGGATAATCCTCCGGTCGGGTTACTTCTGTGTACTACCCAGAATCATGCCCTTGTGCAATATGCCTGTGCCGGAATAGATAATCAGGTGTTTGTATCGAAGTATCAGGTCAGACTGCCGGGGACAGAGGAGAGCCGGGAATTTGTAGAGAGGGTTATCCGGGATGAGTGAAGGGAAAGATATCCATGAGGATTTGAAACCGGGTTATAGCGATTATGCACATGCAGGAGTGAAAGCGGGTTTATCTTTATTTCCAATAATTGGAGGTCCAATTTCAGAATTTTTCTCAATGATTATTGCACCACCATTATCAAAAAGACGCGAGGAATGGATGGGAATAATATATCAAGAGTTAGTGAGGTTAGAAACAGAAATTGATGGATTTAGAATTGATAATCTCAAGGATAATGAGCAATTCATCAGTGTCTTGTTGTATGCCACAAATATTGCAATGAGAACGCATCAAAAGGAAAAGATCGAAGCATTGCGAAATGCTGTAATTAATTCAGCAACTGATCTTCCCTTAGAGGATGACATCCAATTTATTTTCCTCAATTTAATAGATAGATATACTCCATTACATTTAAAATTATTAGAAAAAATGGATGAATTTCATTCAAGAGATGTTCACAAATTACTTGTACATTCTTCAGGTTCTCTAATTAAAAGTGATTTATCAATATTAATACCTGAATTTAAAAATAATTTTGAATTATCTTATAAAATAGAGAAAGATCTTGTTAATGATGGTTTAATTTACGAAGATAAGTTACCTGATGAAGCTATCAACCCTAAAACGAACCAACGGAGAAGGACTACAATTCTAGGACAAAAATTTTTAAAATTTATCAAAAGTCCTTTTAACCCTGATCAATGAGGAATGATGAATAATTACGGAAATGATTGGATTAAAGTGAATTTGGAAGAATTATGTGATGATATTACTGTTGGCCATGTTGGATCAATGGCAAATGAGTATGTAGACTCAGGTATTCCTTTCCTTCGTTCCTTAAACGTTAAACCATTTCGAATCATTAAGGAAGATTTGAAATATATTTCACCTGAATTCCATGAAAAATTAAAAAAATCATCGCTACGGAGTGGTGATATTGTAATTGTAAGAACTGGCGAACCTGGAGCCTGTGCGATTATTCCACATGATTTTCACAATTCAAATTGTTCCGATGTAGTAATTCTCCGACCTAAATCTTCAGTTTCTAATCGTTTTTTGGTGTATGTCGAATAGCCAGGTTAGGTTACCCTAACCCAGCCTTCCAAGAACGGACCGTGCGATTTTCACCGCAATCCGCTCAAGTTTTTCACTACCCGCTTTTATGGGCGTAGTGAAGGAACATCCGTATCGATCTTTGCTTTGAGAGGAAAACTCCTGGCCTGTTTTCAAAATACTCGGTATCAATAAACGGATTTGCATCCAGTTTTATGAATTTTCGGTATTGAATTTTGGTGTTGGAGAAGTTTTCGAGAGTAAGAGTAGAGGTTCTAAAGACCTGTTTTCTGGTAAGTGTTGGGTGCCAGTATTTTCTGGCAATCCATCTCTTCCCTTTATTATTATGACGGCGCTTTGCCCATCTCCACAACATATTTCGGACAACCCAGTCAAGTTTCCCAAAGGTCATACTTGCAGAAACCGTCCGGTGATACATTGCCCATCCCTTAATTACGGGATTTAGGGCTTTGATAAGGTCTTCCTGTTTCCAGGCCTTCGCCGACTTAATGATTACCCTTACTTTATCAATGATTGCGGCAATAGCTTTCTTCGAAGGTTGTATCAGGAATTTGCCTTTGAATTTTCTGAAATTCCAGCCCAGGAAATCGAACCCCTCGTTGATATGAACGATTTTGGTCTTTTCCTCAGAGAGTTCAAGCCCTCGTTCATGAAGAAATTCAGTGATGAGTTCCTTGCACTGGAGTGCCGTTTCCTGTGAGTCTGCCGTTACGAGAAAATCATCTGCAAACCGTATGAGATGAACCTTATTTCCGGGAAAGTGTTCTTTCAACATTCTTTCCATGCCGTCAAGAGCCATGTTAGCCAATAAGGGGGAAATTAAGCCGCCTTGGGGCGTACCTGACTTGTTACGGTAGAGTATTCCATCATAAATATAACCGGCTTTCAGGAATTGGTTAAGGATTCTTTGGTCAAGAGGGATGTTATCAAGCATCCATTGGTGTGCGAAATTATCGAAGCACCCGCGGATATCACCTTCTAATATCCATTGACCTGAAGTCTTTCTGCTTAAGCACTGAAAAGTGTATGAAGCAGCATCCTGTGCATTTCGCTTCATTCGGAATCCGAATGATGTCTTGTCTGCTGTGGTCTCAGCCCAAGGCATAAGAGCCATTGCATACAAAGCTTGCATAGCACGGTCATACATGGTTGGAATCGAAAGAGGTCGCATTTTACTCGATTGCGGTTTAGGGATGTAGATTCTCCGGAGAGGTTTTGCCCGATAGCCCTTGTCCGAAAGCGTTAATGCTGCTTTCATTTTCTGTTCAGGGGTGGTCCATTTTTCCCCATCTACTCCTGCACTTCTTTTACCTCTGTTTTTGGTTACTCGTTGTACTGCCAACATTTTTGCATAAAACGAATGTGTAAGCAGATACTGGAGTCGTCTTGCAAGTCGATATTGGCCGTTCTTCACTGCTTTTGCGATACGTGTCTGAAGTCGCTTTACATAATCTCTTGCTTTAGCAAATGGAAATTTCTTCCATTGTTTTGCAAGTTTTCTGTCCGAGATGTCCTCGCTTTTATGCGTAATTGAACTTATCCCGTTCATTGAAACCATCCTGTTCGCCGTGAAAAACCAGCTGCACGTCGGCACCCTTTCAGGTCAGGGCAAAGTTTGAACCCCTATCCACAGCCATTACAGCCGGGCATTCGCGTTTTGCAGCCTCCTACTCCCACTACGCATGTGGTTCCTCTCACAAGGTTCTTACCTAAAAAAAAATTTTTTTTTTTTTTTTTTAGGAGCGTATTGGGTTTTCCAAGTTCAATAAATCGGATAATTGTGGTATTTTAGGACCCGCCCATAGACCGGAATCAGCTTCGTCCATTCGTACCAGCATAATTCAAGCTACTGATACCGTGATTCTCCCTCAGTGGGGACAGGGGCAAATCTCTTTCCTCCTGATATAATTAACGATCCTGCAGCGGTTCAACGTTTGTTTGTCCATGATACCTTTCCCTGGCAGCTTATCCCAAAGAGACTATGGGAATCACCACGTTGTTCCTGCAGCTTCGCACCCGTTTATTGCTAAACACGCACGTGCAGGTAGGGACGCCCAGAATGGATTGGGTGGCGTTACCGATTTTAAACCGGGTTCGCAATCCGATTTACTGCTTCTTGTCGCACTATATTAACTCAATTACTCATTCTCATATTCAATCCCATTTGGTAGGTGCAGTCCAACAGCATTTTAACGTAGGTTCAGCTCGTAAAATATCTATAAATCTCCCTCCCCTCCCCACCCAAAAAGCCATCGCCCACATCCTCGGCACCCTCGACGATAAGATCGAACTCAACCGCCGGATGAACGAAACCCTCGAATCCATCGCCCGGGCCATCTTCACGAGCTGGTTCATCGACTTCGACCCGGTCCGGGCCAAGGCCGAAGGACGGCAGCCCGAGGGGATGGATGCGGCAACGGCGGCCCTGTTTCCGAGCGAGTTTGAAGAAGTTGAGGGGCAGGAGATCCCGAAAGGGTGGCAGATCAAACCGATTGGAGATATACTGGAAGTAAAAGGTGGTTCGACTCCTTCAACTGAAAATGAATCTTATTGGGGCGGAAATATTCCGTTTTGCACTCCTAAAGATTTGTCAAATAGTAAAACACCCTTCATATTATCAACGGAAAGAACAATCACTGAATTAGGTGTTGGAGAAATAAGTTCTGGGATTTTACCTATTGGTACAGTTCTTTTATCATCAAGAGCTCCTATTGGATATGTCTCAATAACAATTGCCCCAATCTCAATTAATCAAGGTTTTATTGCGTTAATTCCGAATGAATCCTGTAATAATTATTTCATCTTTGAATGGCTTAAAGCAAATATGGAGTTGATCATAGGAAATGCCAATGGAACTACTTTTTTAGAGATAAGTAAAAAGAATTTTAAGCCCTTATCACTATGTTTACCACCAAAAAAACTAATGCAGGCATATAGTTTATTGATAAACCCGATTTTTACGAAAATAAAATCTAATTTAATACAAAATCAAGAATTGTCGCAAACACGTGATACCCTCCTCCCCAAACTCCTCTCCGGCGAACTTCCCATAGACAACCCCGAACAATTCACCGGTGTATCCTGACATGAACCGTACTGATCTCTCGATCCTGCTCCAAGAAGGCGAAGGCTCCATGCTCGAGTACAAGGAATCTCTCTCCTCTGCTTTATCACGGGAACTCGTAGCCTTTGCCAACACAACCGGAGGCAAAATCCTCCTCGGAGTCAGGGACGACGGATCGGTCAAGGGTATCACAGACACGAATGACATCAGGGCACGAATACAGGACATCGCCCGGAACTGTGACCCGCCGGTCAAGATCCTTCTCACCCACATCGACACCGTCACCATCATCACGGTCCGGGAGAGTTCTGAAAAACCAGTCCAGTGCAGCGACGGGTTCTTCTGGCGACAGGGGGCCGTCACCCAGAAACTCACCCGTGAAGAGATCCGGACCTTCTTCCAGAAAGAAGGAGCCATCAGGTTTGAACTCTCCGTATCACCAAAATTCAGGTATCCGGAAGATTTAGACGAAGAAAAATTCACGAACTGGCTCTCACAGAGTGGGATATCACCGAATGGAAACCAGGAAAATATTCTCGTCAATATCGAAACAACAGAGCGATCAGGCGGAAAACTTCTCTTCCGGAATGTCGGCATCCTCTTCTTTGCAAAAGATCCCCGGAGGTTCTTCAACCAGGCATACATCACCTGCATCCTCTTTCAGGGGACGACCAATGTCCGTATCCTTGACCGGAAGGACTTCGCAGGTGGAGCAGTTGCCGATATCGAGGATAGTCTCCGCTTTATCGAGCGAAATACCCGGCTTGCGTACAAGATCGAAGGCCTGAAAAGAGAAGAGATCCCTGAATACCCGATGGCTTCACATCGGGAGGCAATCACCAATGCGGTCATGCACCGGGACTGGTTTATCGAAGGTGCGAACGTCTTTGTCCAGATCTTCTCTGACCGGATTGAGATAATAAGTCCTGGCGGCCTTCCTCCGGGGATGCAGCAGACCGATCTCGGACATAAGAGCGTCAGAAGGAACCCCATCATTGCTGACCTCTATCACCGGATAGGGTTTATCGAAAAGGCCGGGACCGGAATCGAGCGGATGAGGGAAGGAGCACGGGAATCTGGGTGCCCGGAACCGGTCTTTGATGCAGATGGGTTTTTCACCGTAACCTTCACTCCGATGGAGACTCCTGAAGATGACCGACACCAAGATGGCACTAAGATAGCACAAAGAAGAGAGAAGATGGATCTCCTGAAGATATGCCAGAAGGAGAGTACATTAGTTGAAATACTCTCATATTTTGGGAGAACTGATAGGACTAAATTCCGAAAACATATTCTCCAGCCATTAGTAGAAGATGGTCTTCTTGAGCTCACCATTCCGGACAGACCAACAAGCAAAAATCAGAAGTACCGGATAACCCCTGCTGGAAAAGAAGTATTACACGAATATCTCTCTGAAATCACTGCCGACAAACGGTAACAATCATGGCAACAACGGGATTATGTGAATCTGACGTAGAAGAAACAGCACTTGATATCTTTCGTGACCTTGGGTACGAGGTCCTCTATGGGTATGAGGTCGCACCCGGAGAACGGGATCAGATCCGAAACTCGTTTGAAGAATACCTCCTTGGGTCCAGACTCGAAGACGCCATCTTCCGGCTCAACAAAACGCTCCCCTGTGATGCCCATGAAGCAGCACAGAAGATCCTCACCAATCCCGGTCATACCACCCTCATACAGAATAATAAGACCGTTCATGAGATGCTCTCCGGTGGAATCACGGTTGAATACCGGCGGAAGGATGGATCCGTTGGTGGAGATCAGGTCAGGCTTATTGACTTTGAACACCCGGAGAACAACGAGTTCCTTGTCGTCAATCAGTTCACCATTCAGGAAGGGAAAAACCACCGAAGGCCTGATATCGTCCTCTTCATCAACGGAATCCCGGTCATCATCTTTGAACTCAAAAACCCCACCGATGAACGGGCCACCCTGACCATTGCCCATAACCAGCTCCAGACGTATATGCAGGAGATCCCCTCATTCTTCTCATACAATACCATGGCGATCATCTCAGACGGAATCCAGACACGGATTGGAACCCTCTCCGCATCACTTGAACGGTTCTCCCGGTGGAGGACGATTGACGGAGCACAGGAAGCCCCGAATCATATCCCTGAGATCGAAGTGCTCATCCGGGGTGTCTGTAACAAAAAGCGGCTTCTTGACCTGATCCGGTTCTTTATCGTATTTGAAGAGGATGAACGGGGAAACACCATCAAGAAACTGGCCGGATACCACCAGTATCATGCCGTAAACCTGGCGGTCAGGTCTACCGAGACAGCTATCAGTGACGTCGGAGACCGCCGGTGCGGAGTCGTCTGGCATACCCAGGGGTCAGGAAAAAGTCTCACCATGGTCTTTTACTCAGGAAAGATCATCCAGACTCCATCACTCCAGAACCCGACGATCCTGGTCATCACCGACCGGAATGATCTTGACGATCAACTCTTCGGAACCTTCTCCCGGTGCAGAAAACTCCTCCGCCAGACGCCCATCCAGGCAGAGGGCCGGGACCATCTGAAGACACTGCTCAGTGTCGCATCTGGTGGTGTCGTCTTCACTACCATTCAGAAGTTCTTCCCCGAAGATGAGAACAAGGAGACCTATCCCCTCCTCTCTGACCGGAAGAACATCATTGTCATCGCAGATGAGGCACACCGGAGCCAGTACGGGATGCATGGAAAAGTAAGCAAGAAAGGAGAGATAAGTTACGGATTTGCCAAGTACATCCGTGATGCTCTCCCAAACGCCTCATTTATCGGATTTACCGGGACACCCATCGACCTTCAGGATAAAGTCACCAGAAACGTCTTTGGTGAATACATCAGCGTCTATGATATCCAGCAGGCCATCAAGGACAAGGCAACCGTTCCTATCTATTACGAAAGCCGTATCGTCGATATCAGGATGAATGAGCAGATAAAACCGCTCATTGACCAGGAGTTTGAAGAAGTCACTGAGAACGAAGAAGTCATCAGAAAAGAGAAACTCCGGACAAAATGGGCTGCCCTTGAGGCCATCGTCGGAGATGAGAAACGAATCAATGAGGTTGCTGATGATCTCATCCGCCACTTTAAGCAGCGGTCAGATGCCATCGAAGGGAAAGCGATGATCGTCTGCATGAGCAGGCGGATCTGTGTGGAGCTCTACAAAGCACTGGTTGAGAGGCAACCTGATTGGGATTCTCATTCAGACAATGAGGGGTTCCTGAAGGTGATCATGACCGGTTCAGCAGGCGATGAGAAAGATTTCCAGAAACACATCAGACCCAAATCAGGCCGGGAACTCCTTGCAAAACGGTTTAAAGATCCGGAAGATCCATTCAAAATCGCAATTGTCCGTGATATGTGGCTGACCGGATTTGATGTTCCCTGTCTGCATACTATGTATATCGACAAGCCCATGAAGGGCCATACTCTTATGCAGGCAATCGCCAGGGTAAACCGGGTATGGAGAGATAAGCCTGGTGGACTTATTGTTGATTACATCGGTCTTGCCGAAGAACTGAAAAAAGCCCTGGTCACCTACACGGAGAGTAAAGGCAAAGGGGATCCCGTATTTGACCAGGAGAGGATAGTCGATAAGATGATGGAGAAGTACGAGGTCTGTTGTCATCTCTTCCATGGATTTGACTGGTCAGGCTGGCGGGGAGCTCCGGCAGCGACTCGTCTTTCCATCCTTCAGGCAGGATTCAACTATGTCCTTGATGATCCTGAACGGAAATCAGACTTTATGCAGCACGTGCTTGAACTCTCCCAGGCTTTTGCCCTTGCTCTCCCCCATGAAAAAGCCATTGAGATCCGGGAAGATGTCGCGTATTTCCAGGCCGTTCGGGCACAAATCATAAAGACATCAGAAGGAGCAGGAAAATCAGAGTACGAACTGAATCTGGCGGTAAAGCAGATAGTTTCAAAATCCATTGTCCCCCTTGGTATTGTCGATATCTTCAAGGAGATGGGAAAGGATGTCGGAGATATCTCAGTCCTCTCCGAAGAGTTCCTCAATGACCTCCTGAAATACAAAAATCAGAATGTGGCAATTGCTGCCATGACCCGGCTGCTGAATGATCAGATCCGGGCACGAACCCGGAAAAACACAACCGAAGCAAGAAAATTCTCCGAGATGCTTGAGCAGACGATAAACAAGTACAATAACCGGAAGGTCACGACCCAGGAGATCTTAAAAGAACTTGCGCAGATTGCACGGGAGATCAGGGAGGCTCAGCAGAGAGGAGAGGATCTGGGACTTACCGAGGCAGAACTTGCATTTTACGATGCACTCGGTGTGAATGACAGTGCGGTGGTGATTCTCGGTGATGACATACTCAAAAAGATAGCCCAGGACCTGGTAAAGACCATCAGGGAGAATGTTACGATCGACTGGTCATCACGTGAATCGGTTCGGGCAAAGATGCGGGTTGCGATAAAGAGAATCCTCCGGGTGAACGGGTATCCTCCGGACAAACAGGAGAATGCTATTCAGACGGTGATGCAACCTATATTCGTCAGATCTATTAAAATTTTATATAATAGTAAACTATATAACTAAGAAGATCTCCATTACTATAATTAATGAAAGATGAGGATGTTTCATTAGAAATAGACTCCATAAAAACCATTGATCATCTTGGAATAGTTGCAGGCACGTTCCATAAGCTTGGTTTAGCTCCTATAATTGACCGGGCAATCCCTAAAATTGGTCAACATCAAATATCAAGTTCTCAAATTTTATTAGCCCTCATTCTCAACGGACTTGGATTCACAGAGAGACGACTCTATCTTTTTCCCGAATACTGCAAGCATCTTGATTTGGAACGTCTCATAGGTCCGGATATTTCTGCAAAAAATCTAAATGAATCAGTCATTGGTCGCCTTTTGGATAAGATATATGCATATGGCCCCAGCAAGCTCTTTACTGATCTTGTCACCCAGATGTTTACTGTTTACAAAGATGGAGTACAGCTTTGTCATGTTGATACAACCAATTTCAGTGTTCATGGTGAATATGGAAATGAATCCGGAGATGGATGTATCAAAATTACAAAGGGACATCCAAAAGACAAACGCTGGGATTTAAACAGATTTGCCTTAAGTATGGTGGTTAACCAACACGGGATACCGATTTTTGCTCGTGCACACGATGGCAACGAATCAGATAAGGAAGTTCTTGTGCAAACAATCCTATCATTGCAAGATTCATTCACATTTGATCCTGATGTAATCTTCATGGGTGACAGTGCCCTGTATACTGATAAAAACATCAAAACCCTCGGTCCGGAAACAAGGTGGATATCAAATGTCCCAGCCACAATAAATGAGATGACAGAGTTACTCAAATCTGATCTTCTCTTCACTCCTACCTCAGATCCACGGTATTCTTGCAGTAGCGTTGACTCACATTATGGTGGTGTTCCTCAAAAATGGATTGTTGTCTCATCTGAAGAGATGAAAGCTCGAGAATTGAAGACGTTTGAGAAAAACCTCCCTGTGAGGTTCAAAGCCGCATTAAAAGGGTTAAAACAGATTTCTAAAGTATGCTATGCATGTGAAACAGATGCCAATAACGCTCTCTTACGCTATCTTAATGAAACACCTTTAGTAAAATTGGTGGATTCAAGGATCAAGGTCAGTTATAAACGGGAAAATGGTAAGAAGGGGCGCCCAAAAGCAGGAGAAACGTTAATCCCACAATATTCGATCGATGCAAGGGTTGAACTTGCTCAGGATTTCGTTGAAAGTGAAAAACAGTATCTGGGCAGATTTATTCTTGCAACGAATGTTTTGAGTTTGGATTCTGAAACGGTTCTGAATCACTATAAAGGACAGATGCTTGTCGAAAAAGGTTTCCGGTTTTTAAAGGACAAATCATTCCGGGTTGCTGAAGTTTATCTGAAAAGTGAAAAAAGGATCGAGGCTTTATGTATGGTTATGGTTCTCTGCCTCATGGTTTACTCATATACTGAAATGCTGCTGCGAAAAAGGCTGAAAGAAGAAGATGAAACGGTGTTGAATCAGAAGAAGAAACCTACCTCTCGTCCAACGCTCAAATGGATTTTTTTTAAATTCAGAGAGATTAAGTCATGTATTATTTCTGTCAATGATGCACTCCATTCATCTATCCAGAATTTGGATCGAGAACTATTGAAGATATTGCGATTGCTTGGGCCGGAGTACGAAAAATTCTATTGTTGAAAAAAGATCTGGCGAATGTGGGATGCAACAGGCGGAGTTACTCTGTTCGGCAGTTGCAGGGTGAGTTACTATCTATCAGAATGTGTATTATCCAATCAATTATTGCAATAGAAGAACCGACAATAACTCCTCGATTTCAATTCCGGACTGCTTCAGAATTGCTTTCAGAGTCCCTCTATCCAGTTCATTAAGGTCAGGAATTACGACTGTTCTCTGTCCATCGTTTCTTTTAAGAACAACATGACTCCCTTTCTGATGATCGATGAAATATCCCAACCGAATCATGGCATTTATTACTTTCCGGGCGGGAAGAAGAGGAAATTTACTCATTACTATTAGACATTAACCTGCACTTCTCTGACGCAAACCTGATTAGCCTGAAGAGTAATATGATTTGGATTTGCTTCCAGATATGCTTCAATTGCCTCTTTTGCATTATCTGTAGCTTCTTCTATTGTCTTTCCCTGTGTGATGCAGCCAGGAAGCCCCGGTACGGTTACAACAAACCATCCATCCTCTCCAGGTTCTATGAGTATGTTGAATTTTTGGAACATTCCTCTTCTCAATAATATTTAGTTTCTATGTGATTATGATTATTGTGTACGGGGATCGTTTAGATACTATCCTCAAAAAACACTCCCTAAATTATAATCAGACAAAATTAAAAAACGCTCATCCTCCAATAAATCCGGTGCATCCCTCTACCATCAGCCCCTTTATATACTTAAAAAGAACTCATACCATTATGAAAGCAATTCTCGTTACTTTACTCCTCTGTTTGCTGGCCATCACTGCTGCCGTCTTTTCATCGGAGCAGGAGCAATCTCCCACCTGAATGCCGACTGATCTCCCTCTCATCGCCACCTTTGAGGACGGACAACGGTATCAGGCTGGTCTCTATCCGGTCATTGTCCTTACCGGTTCGTATCGTGAGATGGGACGTCAGTATGGCGGTCTTATGAAAACAGAACTGACTGAAGAATACGCATTCCTCATGAACACTATCACAAGCCAGGGAATGACAAAGGAAGAGATCATGAAGGATGCCAGAATGGTTCCGGCATATTATCCCGAGCGGGTAAGGGAGATCTTTACCGGTATGGCAGAGACATCAGGGCTCACCTATGATGATATTGCATTCCTCTATTACGGGCCAATCTTCCTGTTATTATCCTCTTCAAACCCAGAACCGGTTCCTGCATCATGTTCATACCTTGCCGCCTGGGACAATTACACAACCGATGGTTCCCCGGTAGTCTCCCGCAACTGGGATCTTGCTGATTCTATAATGCCGCTCACAGAATGGTATGTCCTTGCCATATACCGCCCCACGGATGGCAGCAACAGCATTGCGACCTGGAGCCCTGCCGGAGCACGACCAGAGACCTTCATGAACAACAAAGGACTCTTCATTGCTGATGATAACTGTGGCCGGGAAGATAATGCCCCCGAGACCAGACCGGAATTCATCACTGAATACTACCGGTTCATGTTCGATTACTCTGACCTGAATGCCCTGGAGGCGGCAATAAACGGAACTGCCCCTGATGTTGGCTGGATCGTGGATGTTGCAGGGCCGGACGAGGCATTTGTGCTTGAGAAATCAACCGACCGGACGGTAAAAAGGACCGGTGACGGAGTTATTGCAGCTGCAAACCATTTTGTTGATCCATCCTGGAACCTCCCAGAGCCCCCTGAACACTCACTCTCCCGGTATAACAACCTCCTCCGCCAGGCAGAAGAGGCGAAGGGAATGATCGATGCAGAGAAGATGATGGAGATCCGTGACGTCTGTATCGAGGATGGAGGATCAAAGTTCTGTCATTCTGACCTCGGAGGCGGGAAGTACTCAAGCAACCATCAGGTTGTCTTCGAGCCACAGAACCAGACGCTCTGGATGAATGTCATGGACAAGGAGTGGCAGAAGGTTGATCTGGCCCCCTTATTCGGGAATGAGGCGTCATAAGGCAGCCTTATTGCGACGAAAGGAAGATGCCGGGATCTCTACCGGTCACCTGTTTTTTATCACAATCAGCGACTTTTTTTCGCAAAAAAGTTGGATATTGTCTGGTGACCGAGATATTCGAATAATTATATAACAAGGCCATTGGATTTTCAGTGCAGGTATCACAGACCAGTTTCGGGACCTGAACCCATCCAAATGGAGGGATGACAGCATCGCCACCTGATGCGGGATCTGCCGGAATACCGGATACAAAAACTGCAATAAGGATGAATGTAGTGAGAAAAAGAACGATGCCTTTCCCTGGATAATCCGCTTCATTGTTCACCTGTACACAGAGAATCTGATACGACGATGTTGTCAGGTAATAAAAGCACCGTTATCTCTCATAGCCCTAAAAAAGATGTATGATTATAGGATAATGCAAAATTTTCTGAAGTAATTCAAAAATTTTGCTTATTCCTATGAAGTGCAATTCGAATGCACGTCTTGGAATAACCTTTTTTTCAAACCGATTATTCCAATACGTTTTGTTGGGCACTATAAGGATAATTCGAATTTCAGCCCGGCTATAGATCCGGTACTCAGAAAGTTTCTCTGTGGTAATGTCCAGGATCTCCACTCACTCATTCGTTTCCACGATGCGGTATTCACTCTCCGGTACCGTAATTTCAAAACGAATCCCCGCATCTGGTTCTCCGGTCTCCTGCAGTGATATGTCCGTTATTGAGAGTATCTCCCGGGCAAGAAAGAGGCTGGTCCCGCTTTTTCCCAAATATTCCCATTTGAAAACCTGCTCCTTCTCGTTTGCCGGTATTCCCTGACCATCAGATTCAATGATGATGGTAATGGTGTCTGCGTTCTTTTGACACGAAAGCCCGATTCTGGTAACCTGATCCCCTTGCCTAGCGATCGCATCCATGATTGACAAAAATGCATCCTCAAGCAGGGGATCTGCAAATATTTCGATATCAGGCAGATCTATTCTCCTTGAGATATGTGAAAGATCAAGATGGGATATGGCACTGAGAAGAACATATTCAAAATTCTGCCATCGTGGCTGATTGATCCCGAGATTCTGATATTTCTCTGAAAAGGAGAGGTTGTCCTGAACCGATTGTAAAATCTTCTCTTCCTTCTCGAAAATTATCTTTGCTTCATCAAAGGATTCAGATTCCTTTGAAATCTGGATAAACCCTGCCAGGTTAAAGAATGCATTCCTGATATCCTGGCTGATGAGTGTATGGAGGAGGTTTAGTTTTTTCCGAGCCTGAATGAGTGCACTTTCACTTTTTCTCAGTTGATAAAAGTTATCTTTCAGTTCTTCATCCATCGCGGTAAGTTGGTCATATGCAGCTCGTAACTCTTCATTTTTCCGAACCAGTTCCTCGTTCTGTCTGGCAAGTTCAGCCGTCTTCCGTCTTACCTCACGCCGGAGAAGATAACTCATCATAACAAAGAGAGAGGCAAGGCTGGCAACTCCTCCAAGAATCCACCAGAGAAAAGCAGGTATTATCTCTTCGGCTGTAATGCTATACCATCTCTGCATTGACATGCTGTAGATGGAGGATGGATTCTTCTTGCTTTCTGCAATATAGGGATCGATCGCCTTGAGAAGATCCTGGTTCTTCCCCTATAATGCCGCAAACCCAAACTGTGCCGGGTTAAACATAACCGGGGTTGTGGCAAGCCCGTATTCCTTCACCTCCTCCTGACCTGCAGAGTTAAACATCACAAGGGCATCTGCTTCTCCTTCTGAAACAGCGGTAAAAATATCGGTCGCTGTGTCCTTCTCCAGATATATGGCAGTTACTCCGAATTTTTCTGCATAGTCCCGAAGTCCCACCCCACTGGATGCTCCCCTGACCATTGCGACTCGTTTACCTTCCAGATCAAGGATGGTATTGATGCCCGAATCAGGGCGTGCATAGACCTGTGACCAGATCGAGAGAACCGATTCATTTGTGAAATCATAGAGTATGAGCCGTTCTGGCGTGACCGTCACCGCAGGCATGAGATCGACATCACCCCGTGACAGGCGATCCCAGCTCTCAGAGAGTGTACCACTTACCCAGATGACACTCCAACCTTCTTTTTTAGCCAGATCCTCGATAAGGTCGACAAAAAACCCGGCCGGGTTTCCCTGCTCATCGGTGAACAGGGAGGGCCTGAGCTCAGTCAGAGGTACTCTGACATCTCGAGCACCAAGAGCAGGAGAGCAGCATACTGCCATGATGCACAGGAGAGCCAGAAGTACCAATGCCCACCGCGGAGGTCTTTTCCTGGTTTTGGAATGGAAAATCGGAATCATATGCGTCAGACTGGGACTTTGGAGTCGGACTGTGATGATACTTTAATTCGGCTCTGAAAGTTTAATTGTTTGGGCGGGTAGTAATTGTTTGCACATGTCTGACATACCAAATGGGAGAATAACGTTCTGTCAGGCGTTGCAGCCATATATTCAGGAATGATTGAATGAGGGCTCTCACACAATGATGAGCAAAAGAGATCCTGCTCCCACACCAGAAAAATTAAAGATTTACCCGCTTCAGTCTTGTTCTCTGGTCTTTGATATCTTTCTCAATATCTTTCCTCTTCTCCTCGTCCTTCTCTACGGTTATCCTTACCACGTCTCCTTCATTCATTCCCTGAAAGAGTGAACAGGGGAGATGGATCTCCCGATTTGGCTTGGTAGGGGTGACCAGTACCAATACATCATCCTCAACCCGGTCAACAATCGCCAGGACCATATTAGACGAACCAGTATTTTTCTCCATCAGTCCTCAAAACAATCGTTCCTTCTTCATCAGTCCTGAATACCTCAACCCCGGCCTTTTTCAGGGCATTGATCGTGGAAGGGGCCGGATAATGATACTCATTGTCTATGCCCAGCGAGATGATTGCACAGTCAGGAATATCTCCGTTCAGGATGGCACGGGTCGCAGATCCCTTGGAGCCATGATGTGCAAGTTTCACGATATCACATGAAGCATCACAACTCTCACAATCCCCGGTGAAGAAGATCCTGACCTCTCCGTAGGTAAGCAGAAGGGCAAGTGAGTCCTCATTCAAATCACCGGTGAGCTCATCCGGAGAGGTGACAAGAATAGTGATATCATCGGTGAAGGGAATTGTATCACCCTTTTTCGCGGTTGCATATGGGATCTGTTTTTTTATCAGGGCTTTTTCCAGATTACGGTAGGCCGGGGTGGTATGGGTCGCTCCATTATCCACATAGAGACTGACCGGTAGCGCTTGCAGAATATCGCTCATTCCCCCTATATGGTCAGTATGCGGATGAGTGGAGACCAGAACGTCCAGACGAGTAACTCCCTGATACTGAAGATAAGAGAGAATGTCAGGGCCAGCATCCATATCCCCTGCATCGATAAGCATGGTATGGCCATTATGCCTGATAAGCGTAGCATCACCCTGACCAACATCAAGGAAATGAACTGAAAGGGAAGAGACTGGTGAAATTATGAGTATCAGGGAAAAAATTACGAAAATTCTGGTGTGGTTCATCTATAGGTATCCGTTTGAGAGCAGGAACACGATATATGGCAGGCAGTTTTTATGAAATTTTAACGTTCCGGCCTCTTTTTGATGAGAGGCAGCACATCACTATACCTGCAGATCGGAATCCTGACCTTTCCGTCAGCAGTGACCGCGATCCCCCATGTTTCAGCCAGGTTTCTGACTCGTTCAGGATCTATCTGTTTTTCAATCATGTCAATCTCCCGGAACGATGAACATTCTTCCATATTATTTCCAGAATGGGTATATGTTTACAGTTTCAAAAAATCTGCCGGTTTATCGTGTCCGGTAAAAAGTCCTGTAATAATCAATGGAAACCCGTGGTTAATCCAAAGCCTGCATTCTGAATGCAATTCATCTTTTAAGCCATATTTTCTGGATTTGTACAGAAAGTTGGCATTACATTAAACCCTTACGATTATTGGTATCGGTTTCCAAACCAATACGAATAATTCCAGCAATATCAGATATACGATTATTTCAGGATCTTTTCCTTCCCTCGCCTGAACTCATCCTCTGAAATGATCCCTTCATCCAGCAGCTCTTTTAATTTCCTTATCTCATCTGCTAGATGCAGGTCAGAGAGATCATATGATCCTTCTTTTGAAGCACGGAGTTCTTCGAGAAATCCTGAAGCAATAATCCCTGTTGGAAGTGCAATTATCCCGATTCCTACAATTATTATGAGGAAAGAAAAAAATTTCCCTATCTCTGTGACCGGAATAACATCACCATATCCAACCGTGCTCGTCGTCTCGATAGCCCACCAGAGAGCATCATCAAAGTCCTTGATTTTATCAGGTTGTGCTTCAGCTTCAAAGATATAAATAAGGTATGAGCTGAAGGAGAGAAAAACCAGCAGGATAATGATAATCGAGAAGAGATACTGGCTGTCTCTTTTAATCACCCGGTATATCACATCAATGGATCCATAATATCTCAGAAGTTTTAAAACCCTGAACAGTCTGAACAGGCGGAGAAAATGAACAACATATGGACTGAGGGGTATGACAAACATCAGGTAAAATGGAAAAACTGCGAAAAAGTCTATGATCATCGTGAGGGAACAGGCATAACGCAGCCTTCCGGTAACGGGGTGTGAATACTCCGGATAACAGGTGCAGGTCCAGATTCTGAGCAGGTATTCTGTGGTAAAGACAATAATGGTGATGTATTCAATAAGATCCAGATATTCTGTGTAATTATTCCGGATGGTCGGATATGTCTCAATGAAGATGACGAAGGTGTTGACAATAATGATGAAAATGATGAAAAAGTCAAAGATGTTGTTCGGTTTCCCTCCCTCATCCTTATCATCGATACTATCAAAGACTCTTCTTTTCAGTGACTGCATCTTTATCTCACATGTGACATGCTGACATTTGGTTGCTCAATCTATCTTTCATTGAAATGAGAAGAAACCTGCTATCAGGATTGTTCATATATCGCCGGAGGTCGAACCATTCCAGATGATGGGATCTCTCTGTGGGTGACGTTATCGTGCCTGGAAAAGGTTTCGGTAATCAAGGTGAAAAGATTGCTTTTCAAATCCAGGACTCTGAATGCAGTGTATCCTTCAAGCCAGATTTTCAGAATCCGTGTAGATAGTTTGAGATGAAACCATATTCCTTATTCTGAATACAGGAGGAATATAACTCCAAATACATATGAGAGATATGGGTTCCTGTAGAAAAATTTAGATCCCGGTGGGGTATCGTAATGATCAGGGAGTACACCAAGGATTTTTACAAAAGAACCTGCCAGTATATGGTATGTCAGTCACTCCCTGTATACATCATGAAGATCATGACGGAGAATATACCTGTCGTATTTGCAAAGAAAATCACTGCTCTGCATGTATCCATATGGGAAGTGGTATCTGTCATTCCTGCATCTATAAGGTTTTGATAATCATCCTGGTCATCATGGTCATCACCTCGTATATTGCATGGTTCGGGCTGCTTTAAAACCCATAGAGGAAACCATTTCCTAATAGATAATCTAACTTATACAGGATTATCGAG
The DNA here is from genome assembly GCF_000013445.1 of Methanospirillum hungatei JF-1. NCBI lineage: Archaea > Methanobacteriati > Methanobacteriota > Methanomicrobia > Methanomicrobiales > Methanospirillaceae > Methanospirillum > Methanospirillum hungatei. Next base: position 3,040,888 of record NC_007796.1, on the reverse strand, counting down.
GCATAATATGAATATCAGGTTTACCCTTCTGGTCATCAGCATCGGATTTCTTCTGATGCTCACCGGTCCTGTCGTCGCCGATACAAACAAGTCACTTACATCGCCTATCGTCTTCACCGCCCCTGCCCAGGTGGTATCGCCTCAGTCAGCTGGACATGACTATGTTCTGGAAAAGGTCTCTCTGGCAGGTGATTATGCGTATACCCGCCCGGGAAGGTCGGTTACTCCCCGGATCATCATCACAAATCAGGGAGGCGATGACATCGCCCCTGGCAATGTCCCGGTAGAGGCATGGATTGGTGATACCAGGCTCATTCCGGTCACTGATACCTTTCCGCCCCTGAAAGGAGGAACATCCGCCATGTTTGACCTGCGGTTCATGATTCCCCATGATATCCCACGGCTTCCAAATCACCTGACGATAAAGATAGATCCATGGAATACCAGGAAAGAAACCGGTGACGGAATAAATGAACTCTCGACCCTGTCTTTGGTGGTCATCGAAGACAAGAACAAAAGCTGGGACGACTTTTAACCTTTTTACTCAACATCAGCGATGATGAGGGTTATATTATCCGGAGCTCCTGCATCATAGCAGATGGAAAGAATCTCCTGTGTTGCGGAGGTTGGATCCCCTCTCAATGCTGCCTTGAGAAAGAGTTCCCCTCCGTAATCCCAAACCCCGTCGGTGCAGAGAACCAGTCGTGTCCCCTTCTGTATGGGGTGAGTTGACATTCTGATATCAAGTGAGCTTCTTCTTCGTCCCCCGGACAGGCATGAGGTGATGATATGACCAAGTGGATGGGATCGTGCCTCTTTTTCAGTCAGCCGTCCGGTCTCGATCATCTCCTGGACAACTGAATGGTCTTTTGTCATGCATTGTATTCCCTCATTTCCAGGTAAGTTCATATACACCCTGGAGTCACCACATGAAAAGATGATTATGCGGTCATGAAGAGCGAGCACACCTGCGAGGGTTGTTCCGAGCCCGTCAAGGTCTGGCCGGGTTTCAACCAGGTGATCAAGATGGGTTTGTGCTGCGTGTATCAGGTTATGAAGGGTCTCCTCCCGGTCAGGGCAAAGTGGTCGTGCCAGACATCTCATCACCTCCCTGCTTGCAATATCTCCGGCCACACTGCCGCCGATACCATCTGCAACTGCAAGGATGACCGGATATGAATCAATCCTCCATGTTTTTGGTTCAGTCAGGGATACGCAGGCAAGAACATCTCTGCCCACCAGCAGACTGTCTTCATTGCGTCTTCGGTACAGCCCGGTGTTGGTGATGGCAGCTATAGCCAGGGAATGCATGGTTCGTCACCTCCGCTCTCATGACATACGATATGACAGGGTATATGAAATACCTGACTTATATATTGTAGCAGAATAGAAAATCACTCCTATCATGCACCATTATCTGGTAACCCCTTCCTCGTACCGGTATATCTGTACCCGGATTGGGCTGAAGAAGAAGTCTCTCATTTCGCCTGACCAGTACAACCGGCTCCTGAATATGGAGCTTTCCCAGATCATCCGGTTTATCGGAGAATCCGGATACCATGAAGAGGTGCATACGCTCTCCTCTGCCTATTCAGACATTGAGTTAATTGAACATGCTCTTACTGAAAATCTCGCAAAAACATACCGGAGTATCCTCTCTATTGCCCCCGGAGCCTTACAAGAACTTGCTGAGCAATACTTTTCGCGATGGGATATCGAGAATGTCATGCTTATTCTGCGGGGATGCCAGTTTCACATCCCTGGTGACCGGATACGGGCCGTGCTCATTCCTGCCGGTGTCCTGTCCCCCTCCCATCTTGACCATCTCCTGACCCTGCGGTCCATTCATGAGATCACCGATAGTCTCTCTTCATGGATTCATTATAATATTCTCTCAGCCCGGATTACTGACGGATACCGTCGTGGCCTCTTCGCCTCCCTGGAGAACGAACTTTACCTTGCGTATTATGGAAATCTGCTCTCCGATGCCAGGTTTGGTATCAGGGGAGGTGATGTCATCCTTCCCCACCTGCGGTTTGAGATAGATATCCTCAATATCAGAAATATATTCAGGCTTCGTGCCGGGAGCAACGTGTCTGATATCACCCCGTTTATGGTGACAGGCGGATATATGACTCCGGAAGACTTTCAAAGGCTCTATGGGGTGACAGACCGGGAGACCTTTGTGAATGAACTGTCCCGTGCCGGGATCCTGTCAATACTCACCGAAGCACTCAAAAACCTGCGATGTGATGAGAATGTCTGTGAGGCTGATGCAGCAGATGTCGTCTGGCGAAGATGGGCGGCTCACAAGACACCCTTATACACCGTCATGCTCTCGGTGAATGCCATGCTCCTTCATCATCTGGACGGACTTGCACGGCGACACCAGTTCTCTGTTCTTCCCATCATATCCTATCTTGAGCACAAGCGGTATGAGATTGCAAACCTTCGGGCTATAGCGAGAGGGAAGCAGTTCGGGGTTAATCCGGATTTTATTAGACAGCATCTGGTGATGTAAGGTGTCATATCTTCGTGATATCAGGCCGACAAAATCAGAACTCCTTGTTTTAAAGTCAAGACTTAAAATCGCCGTCAGGTCTTATAAGACGTTGCAGATGAAACGTGATGGCCTTATTCTGGAAGTCACAAAGCTGGCTCCTCTCGTGAAGGCAGAATATGATCTTCTCATGGTCAGGTACCGGCGGGTCAGGCATCTTCTGGCCCCTGCCTACATGATTGAGGGGATGCTTAATGTCACAATTGCGGCATACTCGGTTGAATCAAAGACCGAGATTGAAGTCTCTGAAAAGAACCTCTTTGGTATCCGGGTCCCGGTGATTACCGGGAGTAATGTGAGGACAGATCTCGTGGATCGGGGATATGGACTCCTCGGTACTTCGTTGGTCATTGATGATATGGCAGATGCGTATGAGAAGCTCGTTGATGCAATTATTGCATATGCCGGAAATGCCGCGGCACTCAATCACCTGATAACCGAGATAGAGCGGATTTCCCGCCGGGTAAAGGCACTCGAGCATGTGGTAATACCATCACTCGAAGCGTCTATCGCAACGATTACGGCAAGCCGGGAAGAACTGGAGCGGGAAGAGCAGTCGCGGCTGTTTCATGTGAAAAAAAGATGGAAATAGGTCAGATCTCGTCACAGGAGAGATACCGTCCGGCACAGACGATGTACTGCTTTTTATCACTCCCTGTCACGAGGGTATAATAGGCCTCTTTGTAGAAAATCCCCGTCTCAAGCGGGTTTGAGTAGGTGTATGTCACAATACCTGAACCCTGCTTCATAGCTCCGGTCACGATCTCATCCCTGAATTTCTTCCCCGACGCATCTACTTTTCCTGAAAAGTTCGTCCCGGCAAGGGAAGGCTGTGCAGCATTGGCAATAAGAGTGACTCCGGTATCAAAGACATACACATATAATGAAGGGTCAGACCGATCCTTGTACGGATGTCGCCCGTTCTGAATATCTGCAAGGGTTCCGGTTGCATCCCGGCTGATGGCATCCGCAGTGAGATTGACAAGGTTGGTTATCTGTTGCCGTGTTTGTGACTTTTCAGCACAAATCGGACCTACGTATTTCCCGACAATCTTTTCATAGGTGGTAATTCCCTCATCCTTGCGGTCCGTTTTCATCGCATCCAGTTCGGTCTGGATGGCATCGATGATGTCTGGATCAGTATTCAGGTTAAATGCAATGTAGTAGGTTGACCTGCCCAGATCATCAAGGATATAGAATGATTCCGGATTTTCTGCGATGGTCTGAATCAGGCTCTCACCAGGATACAGGGCATAAACCCATACATCTGATGTTCCATCGATCAGCCGCTGAACTGCTTCAGCAGGGGTTGTCACCTGGAATATGTTCTCATCCGGAATTCCTGCCTCTCTGCCGACATACAGGCCGATATCATCTTTGATGACAACTGCCCGAAGATCCTTGTTCTCCGGCCGTGCCGTCTTCAGAGATTCATTTTCAGCAAAGAAAACAAGAGGGCATTGCATGAGGGGCCCAGCCCATTTGAAGCGTGCCTCACGCTCCGGTGTTCGTGCCATTGAGAAAAGCCCGGTATTGTTCCTGGATTCTGTCATCCGGTATGCATCAGACCAGGCCATAAGACTGATATCTTCGGTGGAGAAGGAAATCCCGGCTCTCTCAAGTGCTGTCCTGAGAAGTTCCACAGACAGGCCGGAAGGCACTCCGTTTTCAAGATAATTAAATGGTGGATATTCTTCGGTTAAAAAAATCATGTCATCAGGCATCGGTACGGCCATGGAAAGAGATGAAAAGAGGGAAATGCACAGTGCAATGAGCATTCCGGTCCGTATAGATCTCATCAGCTTTTGGATTTTTGCGTGTGGAGATAAATAGATGACTCTCAGATCAGGGGGTGTGGACTCTTCTCCCCGGAGACAGGCAGATCTGCATGGGTTACAAAGAGCGGGTATTCTATCGCGGCCATTCGCAGAAGGATCAGGTGTTTTCCGCCAGAGGTGAGGGCGTATACCGGCACTGTGGATCCTGCCTGAAGAATGGCGCATGGTCCGCAGATCTCACGGATAGTCTGTGAGGCACATGCGGTTACGATATCAGCATATTGTTTAACCTTCTCTGCATCCTCGTGAGAGTAACCGGTAGTATGCACGGCGATGATGATAGCATCTGAATCATACTCCCTGATCGCCCGTGCATCCTCCGGATTATGGATGGTCACGATAAGATGCTCATATCCGGCCATTTTCGCAGCACGGACGCCTGCAATGGGATCAAGGAAGGCATGGTCAGGATCAACAACGATCCCTCCTTCATCTTCTATTCTCCGGATAACATCAGGAATCGGTGACGTACTGATAAGTCCTGACATTCTCCCTCCTATACCCTGTGCCATCTCCGGTTTCGTGACAACAACGGTACCGGCCCCGTCACAGACGATGACCGCTGCATCAATAAACCGGCTTTTCAGGGCAGTGCTGATTATTTCTGACGCTCCAAATCCGACAAACACCTCATCTGAAGTAAGCTCACGACCTGGGGTGCACATCCCAAACGAGTCTATACGGTTCTGAATATTATCCCGTATTGCTTCAGATGTCATCTCATTGACCGGACAGGCAAATCTGCGTGCAAGAGGGCATTCGGTTATAAGAGGACTTCCTACTTCGACCACTTTACCATCTCTGACGACGACTCTGCAACGTCCGGCTGCTTCTATGATATGTTCATCCATAATTTATCTCCTGAAAAGGAGGAGAACGAATCCAACTCCCAAAATCCCGATGAGGGGTAATAATCCTGACTTTTCAGTGGGGACAGGGGTCGGTGGTGCAGGAAGAGGGGTTCTTTTGGGGATCGGATCAGGTGTTATATCAACCGGTTCACCATTCTGTCCGGGAACGACGCTTGTTACACTGGTCACCAGAGTTGGTGTAGGTGTTGGTTCCTGTGACGTGATGACAGGTTCAGGGGTTGCAAGGACTGAACTTGGAGATGTCAGACTGATGTTGTCGATATACCCGTGGGCCTTTCTTCCGTTCTGTCCCTCACCGATGGAAGTCAAAAACAGGTGGGTAAACTCTTCCATCTTACCGGTTACCATTACAAAATGACTAAACAACGGGGTATCATCACCTGGAGCAGTGACCGTCATACTGACCCGCTTTTCAACCGGGTACCAGGTAAGCCTGATATGATACTCCTCCCCGTCCACAAATCGCACGGTTTTTCCACTATAATTTGCTTTCCCTGGAATGGAGTACGTCTGGGAACGGAGGTTTTCCTTAGATATTGCAGTGAGAGCAAAAGCCCCTTCTCCATTCTGATTATAAAGCTCGGCCAGGACAACCGGTCCTTTCTGACTGTCATATCCTTCCGTTCCAAGACCAAACCTGAATGAACTCTTCTCTTCGGTCAGCACCGGGTGCACATCAAATTCCAGGGTGAACGGACCGGTGAATGGCCCTGAGAGGGGATAATAGGCATAGGATCCGGTACCTCCTGTTATCTGGTAATGGTACTGTCCCTTCCCTTCATCCAGATAAAATGACGACGGGCTGTTCGTTTCCCACCCGGTTGCGTCTGAAAAGTCTGTTGTATACAGGGTTATATCGGCAATAACGCCTCCATGGAGGGAGAATATCAATGAAAGAATGAGGATTGAAAATATTAATCGGGGGTCTGGCATACGTGTGTGCCTATGGTATCGTATCCCAAGAATGAAAGGTTGCCGATCGTACCCGGGTTATCCCATGGTAAGTTCGGCAATCCCGCCCTGGAAGTTCATAGCCTGGGCTGATTTCTGATAAAAGAACCGGCCAGCACTATCCGGTCCGATTCCGGAGAACGTGAACTTCGGACTTTCAACATACTTGTACGGTTCAGAATTGATATACAGCGTTGAATAGGGATCCCCTCTTGGTATGGTGAGGTTCAGGGTTGATGCATAGCTGTCAAACCCGCCAAGAGAGAAACTGTTGACCGGGCCACGTGCCAGCGTCTCCCCATTCTTGACAAGGGTGATATCATTAAAGTTGAATGCGGTAAACCTGTTCTTATCGGTGGATATGGTTCCATCCATGGATCCCGGCCCGTAGATGAGCTGGATCATATCTCCTGGTTCAAAGGTAAAAATCTTCCCGGCTATCTTCATGGAACTTGCCGGATCAGTCACTCTGAGCCTAACATATCCATCAGGGATGAGTGCTCCGTTTATACTTCCTGCAAGATATACATCCATCTTGGTCGGGGCAGTGACATTAATACCAGCCTCCTGGGAGTACTTGTCTGTTCCATAAGCGTTGGTGACCCGGAGGGTGACATTGTATACTCCGGCATACTGGAAGATGTGAACCGGGTTCTTCTCAGATGACTGGGTCCCATCGCCAAATGACCATTCCCAGCTCTTCGGGCTGCCGGTTGAGAGATCAGTAAACTGAACGGTCAGGGGGGCCTGTCCACTTGATGGTTCGGCAAGGTATTTTGCGACCGGCGGGGATCCAATCACGATAAAGTCCCCGGCAGTCCGGCGGTTTGATCCATACGCATTGGTCACGAGGAGGCTGACAGTGTATGCTCCTGGTACAAAATATGTATGAACCGGGTTTTGAAGGGTGGACGTCGAGCCGTCTCCAAAGCTCCAGAGGTATTCGGAAACCTGCCCGTAACTGAGATCATGGAACGTCACCGTCAGTGGTGGATCGCCAACCCTGGGTTCAGCGGTAAAATCACTGATGGGTGGCTGGAACGGGTTTGCATCCTTTAAATTTACCGGGATGTTGGTCGGAAGCGGAGTCGGGGTGACCGGAAGGACCATCTCAACCGGAAGGGGAGTTGCCGATACCACCGGTGGGGGATCAAGTCGAGCCTTGTCTATCAGAACACTGTCTCCCTTGTCGGTCACGTACAGCACCTCTACCAGTCGTGGTGCATCCGGTGCCGGGTAATAAAACTGCATCCGTTCTCCTGGTGACCAGGGCCATGTACCGCCCTGGAAGTTCATATTTGTGTTCGGCTGAACATCCCCGTTCACCTTGATGATAAGCCGGTCTGATGAGAACGAATCACCATCAATGTGTTGCATCACGATCGAGTCGCCTTCGCCTTCAATACTGATAGTGGCCTGGGGTATCCGTTCAGGTATCGGATTCCATACCACCAGGATCACACCAAGAAGAAACAGCACAACCATGATAACGGTCATGACCACGATTGTCTGAATCTGCGTCATTGCGTGTTCTTTATTCATGTACCAAACCCATCCCGATTTCCTCACCTTTCTGCACCCCCGCACAGATTGCCTTTATTCATTGATTATTAGCTGGTTTAAAAATATTCAAAAGGGAGTAGTGACTTCATATGATTCAATGCCTCCCCTGAAGGAAAATCCTGCCCCATCCTGGATACTAAAGAGGAACTTGCCGGTTGAATCGGTTCCGACATTGTGCAGGGTTACCATCTGACCCGGACTTGCCACAATCGCCGGAATCCCGTTTACCAGTCCTTTCAGACCAGGTTCCTGGGCGATGATCCGGATGGTGATGTCAGCCGATGCAATCTGCTCATATTGATTGATATTGATGTTTGTAAGCCATCCGGATCCAAATTCCTTGTCATTTACCCAGATTGATACGTTTTCAAAGTTGAACTGGACAATTGCATTGTTTATGATAGAGATATATCCGGTGCCCCCATCGTTCAGGTCAATTCTGACCAGGTCCCCCTTCTTCAGATAGTAATCCTTTCCTCCTATTCGAATCAACATCGCAGGGCCCCTGACGGTGAAGAATAATGATCCTCCTGCATCAATACTTGCTGCTCCGGGGCCTGAAAGAAGCGTGTCCTGCCTGTCAACCGGGAGCACGGTGATCTCTTTTACCGGTGTTTCTGATGACTCATCAGGGTCACAGAAGGTCATGTCAAGGCTTGCGGTGTAGGTACCCGGGAAGGGATAGATGTGCTCAGGGTATCGTGCATTGGATGTCATCCCATCACCAAAGTTCCATGACCGGTTCTGTGCACACACCTGTGTCTGATCAGCGAACTGAACGGTCAGTGGCTGAATGCCGGTGGTCGGTTGGGCATCAAACCTGATCAGGGTCTGGTTCATGAAATCCTCCATCTGAACCGGCTGAACAGGAATCGGCTGGGACGGAACCAGGATCTCCGGGGTCATAACCGGTTCAGGTGTAGGCTCAGGGGTGGGAGTCGGTGTTGGTGTCGGCGTGGGCTCTGCTGGTGCTGAAAACAGCAGAGTTTCACCTTCCCCTTTCGTATATATTACCGCCACAGATGCCGGTTTTTCATATCCGGAGGTGTCAACCTTGAGGACCGTCCCCTGTGTCCACGGCCATGTCACGCCCCCCATCAGCATGATCTTTTCCCGTGGTATTTCAGCGCCGCCCAGCGTAAATCTTACATCCTGTTCCTGAAGCTCAGGGCCGGATTCATAATACAGGAATACGTCTTCTCCAGACTGACTTGGCGTCATGGTAACCGTCGGCGGACCAGCCGGCATCAGTATGGGCATAACAAAAAATACTCCTGCAAGAATGATCGCTGCTATTGCGACAATTGCAACAATAATTAACCTGATATCGATCTCTAGTTCGCGCCCGCCGGTCTCCTCCGGTTCTTCGGATTCCTCAGGTTCAGGCGCTGCTTCTTCTATACTCTCGTCAACGTAAGGCGAAGCTTCCTCTTCCGGCTCATCAAGCTCCAGGTCAAGCTGATCAGCCGTCCCCTCATCGTCGAGAAGCTCGAGCATGTCCTCTTCATCATTCATCATATACCTCCGTTCCGGATACCGGGGGCTCACATCCCACAAACAGGCCAGATATCTGTATGATCCAATTATCCAATATATTATATAAAAGATAGTGTTTGATAGTGAACCGCCCTTCAGGTGTAAAAATGGTCATGGGTTTACCATGACTTATACGTGCCGGACAAACTTGTTACAGTCACGAACCCTGATGTCATTCAGGTAATGTATCGCGGTCTCATTCTTTGGATTTATCCTGGTCGCTTCCTTGAAGAATTTTTTCGCCTCACAAAACTCTTTCAGCTGATACAGGACAAATCCTTTTGCTGCAAAAAGGTCGTCGATAGACTCTTTCTGCATGATTTCAACCGGAATATCCTTAACAAGGCCCTGGATATCGGCTAAGATCTCATTTGCTCCTTTATAATCGCCGGTGTCAATCAGGCTCTGGGCCTGATTACAGATCTTCTCGATCAAATCTGAGTGTTCGTTCTTTACCCGTTCAGGATGACTTGTCAGGGAAGGGACTTTGCCCACGTCCTTTTGTGCACTCTGTGCAGACTCTTTCTCCTTCTCTTTCTCCTTCTCTTTCTTCTGTCCGTTCTTGCTTCCGCCCTTCTGCACAATATGGCTGTAGATCCGCTCTATCTCTTTCGCATCATCCTTGTTGGTGCAGGACTCCTTCGCTTTGCTTAATATTTCAAGTGCCTCATCACCTTTCCCGATATTAAAAAGTGCAATACTCTTCAGGAACAATGACCGGTAGTCATCAGAAGACTCAAGAAGCATCTCATCAAGGCGGGTAATGGCTTCATAGTATTTACCCTGCTTAATGAGTGCCTTAATCTTCTGATGGTTCCCTGAGGGTGAAGTGGCAACCTCTGATATGATGTTGTCAGGTTCCGGGGCTGGTGCAGATGGTGCCGACTCCTGATCAGATTTTGCGCCAATCTCCTCTTCAGGCTTAACTTCTGATACGTTCTGCTTAAATGAGATGGTCGTCTCTTTCTTCGGGATTTCCATGTCCGGTTTTACCAGAACCGTGACCGGGGTGGCAGATGTACTGATATCGGTAATATGGTATGATCCCCGTTCAGCCGTGATGTCCCGGGCCGGCTCCATCATCACCTGCTGCTCACTGATGACTCCGGAACCTGATCCTCCCAGTCCTCCGATGTCCATCTCCGGGGGTAATCCGCCATGTATGTCCGGGTGGACTGCACTGACATCACCAACCGGAGAGGGAGAGGGAGGGTTCTGAACTGCTGCGAAATTTAAACGGTAGGGATCCGGTGTCTGGGGTGCTTCAGGTGGAGGGGATGAGGCAGGAGGTTTTTGTCCAACAGGGGGTGCTGCGGGCTTTGGGGAGGGAGCAGAAGTTTTCTGTGGTTCAGGAGGAGTGGATGCCTCCTTTGGCGTACTGGGGAGATTTGGCGTGCAGTATGTCGACAGATGGGTGAGCATCTCCTGGTACCGCAGGTTATCGATCTCACCTTTTGCATACCGCATAAACAGGACCGCAAGTGGCGGATTGTAGGGATATGCAGGAATGTCCCGCATGAGAACCCCAACCTTCTCCTCAAATTCAGCAGTGTCGATATCCCCTTCTGCATACCTGAGATGAATTGCCCTGAGCGGAGCACTCTGCTGATAATTGCCGATATCATTGAGAAGATGAGAGATGATCTCTTTATACTGCCCAATAGTAATCTCTCCGTTTGCGTACCGCTCTGAAGCTATCTTCAGAGAAGGAACCTGTTGGAATGAGATATTTTTCAAAAACCAGGAGAGAAATTCTTCATACTCTGCAGTATCAATTTCTCCCCGTGCATACCGCACCTGCACTATTGATAGAGGATCTTCTTCAGTCATGTGCCTCCCCACCTGTTTACCGGTATATTTTTGAACATTATAAGGTACAATGCCGCTTTATGCCAGGGCACCGGGTAAAATTTTATATGGTGGTGTAATCCCCTCTTTGTTTGTCGGAAAATACCCGGTATCTTTCCTCCTGTCGGCGCGCAATTTTTGATACACATTCTGGCATTCCGGTAAAAAGTGGTTTTGAAACATCTGCCTGAAAAGAGAAAGAGGAAATAATATCCATGTCATGCCGCACACGTTCGTATTCACTCCCTCTCTCATCTCCCGTATGAATCGGAATCCTCGTCCATTTCCTCTTTACTTTCAGCGAGTTTCACATTCTTTTCATCACTGCCCTCTGAATCATTCTCTTCTTCATCTCTCTCTTTGCGCATCCATGTAACCAGTGCTGCAATAAGTCCTGCTACGCACAGGCCGAAGAGAATCCCAAAACCGAGCAGGACAGGTGGTTCCCGCATTGTCCGCATAATGTTCGGTATCATTCCATTCGTATCCGCAGTCGGAGTCTCGTGGACCTGATCTGGTGTCGATGCCGGCTTCTCCGTTTGGACAGGCTCCGCGGTTGTCGGCTCTGGTTCCAATGTCTGGATCTGTATCTGTGTCTGGATTGGTTCCGGGGATTGGGGTGGTGTCAGGTTCATCGTCATGGTCTGTACAGGCGTTACCGGCATTGTGACCTGCAGAACACCTGATGCAGTACCAGGAGAGGAGACCGCCTGGATAAGAACCTGGTATCGTCCTTCTTTCAGTGTTCCTGCCGGGATCTCAAATGAGAACTCCCGCTCTTCTTCTGATCCCGGATACGTTGTTGTCGTTCCTGAATAGCCGGACCAGCTCCCCTCACCGCCCTTCTGGGTAGGCCCGAACCGCTCATCGGTTATCTCCACAAGGAGGCGTGAACCTGATGCAAGGTTCGTTGTCCCTGACAGGACAATCGGCATCTTTGTCGTTCCGTTCAGTGATCCTGCTGTGATGGTAATCTTCGGGTTCTGCACAAAGATTGAGTACTCGGTATAGGTATCATCAATAAACTGGCTTTGCAGGGCGGTAATCAGGGCAGCAGCGGCAGCAGGACCCTGAAGAGCCCCCGGGCCTGCAATTCTGAACACCGGAGCGCCATACCAGGGAGTTGCTCCGAGCACCATCTCACGATTCCGGTCTGGCCAGAGATCAAAGTTCCCGTTGGCCATCGGGTGCTGGATGATGACAGAATATTCACCTGGTGCCATATCACGGGTGACAGAACTGGAAAGTTCATACGAGAACCATCCTCCCCGCTCGATCTGCACCGTGTCATACCTGAAATAATTCCTGCCAAATATCCAGATGGCTACCCCAGCATCAGTCCGCCCGCCACTCGATCCGGTTATCGATAGTTCATCACCCTGTGCAACTGTCATTCTCCTGCTTGAGACCGAGATATACGGACGTTTCAGTGTTATGGGAATCGCCTGCCATGAGGTGCTTTCCAGGTGATACCGGTCACGTGGTGCAGACACGGCATATATGGTATACGTCCCGGTATCCAGGCCCAGTTCGCCGGTATAAAGCCTGTACTCCCATGTATCGCAGTCACCGGATGCCGTCGTGAAACTTCCCGGATTTCCATCAGAGACCTGCCGTCGTGGGGCATCCAGTCTGCCACCCGCTGACGGAAGGTTTGGACCGGTGATGAAGAGGTACGTCTCACACGAGCCTGTATTTGTTCCCCTGAGCATTACCTCGTCACCAATGGTAAAGGTCTCGCTCCCGGTAGTGAGGGATACGGACCCTTTGACTATCTGCACGTCTATGGTGTCTGATCGTGGATGTACTGATCCTGCAGGGCCTTCGATATGGATGGTGTATCGCCGGTCACCAGTCTCCTGTGTTGTCCTCCACTCAATCGTCCGTCGGCCGGTCCGGTCAGGCGTCACTTCTGCATAGTAATATACCCCGCCAAACGGGTATGAAGGAACGAGGTCACGAATCGTAGTGTGTTTTCCGGAGGGGCGATAGGATCCGATGATATAGGGTCCATCAGGATTATCCTGTCTCACCCCTTCCTGTGAGGTGATGATCATCGGTGGCTGGTCACCTGGAGAACCAGTTCTGCTTCCTCCCTCAATCCAAAGGATATAGGGGGATCCCGGAGATCCGGTAATCGTTACACCAAATGGATCTCCTCTCACCACGGTCTCTTCTGAGAGATGAAGTCCCGCCCGTTCGGTTCCGAGCGTAATGTCGGTGCCCCGGAGGGTATATCCGCCCTCATAGGACCTGAGATTGTCTTCCATCCGGTTCACCGCAAATTTTGGTTCTATATGATAGAGGCCTGATTCATACCCGCTCCAGCCGGTGTCCCATCCACCGCTCTCAATCGGAGGGGCATACCCGAGTTCCCCGGTTGGCATGAATGAACTGAAGACATACTGGCCACCACCGGGTGTCTTTACTCCGGCAAGCGTCCCTCCTCCGGGAGTTTTTATCTGGATCTTCACCGGCCCGTCATTGTAGGAGTAATCCGGTCTCCGGGTAATACCGGCAAGATTTGTTTCAACCTGGATGACCAGGGGCGTTCCCCGCGATACCGTGCCATATGACCGATCTCCCATCGTGTTCCGGTCCATAACCTTTAACGATATTCGCGGGTTCCTGACGATAAACGCAACCTGGCCGGGAGTTCCCCGTACCTGGTCCCACTGGTACCATGCACCGGTCCGGTCATAAAAGAGGTCAGGAATTACACTGAATCTCCCCAGATTCACCTGCATGATGTCAAGCGGCTGGTCACGACCAGGGGAAGATCCTGCCGGAAAATATGCGATGGATGTATAGGGGTACGGAACAGCATAGTGGATGTCAAGTCCCTCTTCTCCCAAATAGACCTCTCCCCCTGGAGGAACAATAACCGGACCTGCCAGAACCGGTACACTGAGAAGTATCAGAATGAGCATGAGCCACACCAGACGAGAATACATATGGCAGGCTTAGGTGCAGGAAGGGATGAACTTTCCGGGCAGGAAAAATCCAGCCGGATGCTCATATTTTCCTGAATAAAAAGAGTTTTTGACTTATGAATGAATAAGGTCCTCTTCCTTGTGCTCCCTCCCTGGTTCAGACACCCACCTGACCAGTATCTGTCCGTCTGTTTCAGGGAACACATAAAAGAGGGTAATATCAGTTCCGTCCGGTTCAATACCATATAAGAGTCCTCCTCCTTCTGATGCGAGAGCATAAATCGCCGGAAACAGACTGATTCCGTTTCTGTCAGGCCCAAGGATAGTATCTCCGGGACCTGTCGGGTCTTTGGGTTCTGCAGGGACAACCACCTGCTGGTACGGGACACCGGTCTTATCTGCATCAGTTTCTGACACAGAGGAGAGGGATCTGATGGTCGCTTCTGATATCATAGGAATTGCTGTCTGCATGCGGCGGGATGCGGTAATGATGAGCCCATCTTCTTCAGCCCTGACTTCTGATATGAGCAGTTCACCAGCAGAAGAGGCATTGTTATAGTTATTTTCATAGAGCATTCCACCCCCGTGCCTGGCAAGTGCATGTCTTGCCTGTCCATAGGGAACTGTGTTCTGATCCATGTAGGTGGCAATCTCCTCTCCAATCCAGGTCGCTGCAGCCGGGTCGGCTAGAAGGGTCCCATTCACTGCAAGGACACTCACAAATTCTGTATCGCCCGCAAACGCCCCCTGAGGATCATTGACTGCCGCGAGGAATGAGTTTTTGTTCTGATGAGCCTGAGATGCCGCCTTCTCTCCAAGAACGGTGAGACTTACATATGATGGAGGATATGATGGAGTGTCACTGACCGGTGATGCAACGATGACCGGGTTCGGAGTTTGTGCTGGGATGGATCCTACAGGCACCAGGTACGCGGTAATACGTGCATTCTCTTTGTCCCGAATAAATACGGATGTCGTATACTGCTGATATCCGGCAAGGTTCAGGACAAGGGTATGGGAACCTTCAGGGAGGGTCAGGGTTCGGGGGGTGGTTCCCCGGCTGGTCCGGTCAAGAACAATCTCTGCCCCCTCCGGATATGATTCGATCATGAGTGTACCTGATGTGATTGGGGCAAAGCTCGGCTCAAGAACCACGTATATAGTATTGTCCGAGTCCGGCCGTACCTCAATATTCCCATTCCAGGTCTCATACCCGGATCTGGTCAGGGTGACCTGATATGAGCCAATTATCAGATTATCAATGGTTTTTGGGGTGGTTCCCTGGTATACTCCGTTCAGGGTTATCTGTGCCCCGGATGGTGCTGACGTTATCCGAAGACTTTTACAGCAGGGATCAGGGCCCAGGGTTGCATGTACCGGCTTTGTCTCTCCTGCTGCCGGGTTTTCATGCAGTTCACGGCTCCATGGTTTGTATCCGCTTTTTTCGATCCTGACGGTATGGTATGGAGCACCTGTGGTGTATACTTCAACCGTCACCGGTGTATACCCTACCAGAGAGCCATCAAAGATGACCTCTGCATTTGAAGGTTCTGAGGTAATCCGGAACCATCCAACATCACCTCCGATGACTGGTGGGAAGGGATCAGGGAAGAACATATCATCAATGGGTCCGGGCATATCGTCGGGATCGAGGAATGGTTCAGGCATGCTCTCTTCTTCAGCCAGGACCTGCCACAGGGCGAGATGGATAAGAATTAACAAGAAACAGAATACGATCTGATATCGTCTGTTCATAACCGGGTTGTGCCCTGTGCAGAGATATGGTTTTCGGTCTGGTCATGGGGAAGATTACGCAATAATCATAATCCCGGCATTATTTTTCCATTTGAATCAAAATCGTATTGTTTGGCACTATTGCATGGCAAACTCTGATATACCCGGATAGTGCATTGAATACATTGCTGACATAGCAGGCAGGGGAATAATAATGAATCAGGAGCCGGATATCCAAAGGATAAAGAAAGAGATTCTGGAGCGGGCAATTGACCGGTATGAGATGAGAATTGCGGATCTGAAAAGTCAGATTGAAAATTCCGGGGTTCCTGCACCAATGTAACCCCATTATCTTCTCGTTTGATTCCGGAAAGGATCATGGAGGGCGATATGCCGAATGGCGTTCAGTTCTTATTTTCGAATCTTTTGAGTGATACCTTTCAATTTATTATCGAAGAGAGACCTGTTTTTCATATATTCTATGGCTCATCTGCATATACGAACAGCTGATCCTTCGGATCTCCCCATTCTTCTCTCCCTCTATGCTGACATGCATGATTATGATGAGCAGGCAGGTGAGGAGGAATTGTCCTATGCCTGGAAGGAGATCATGGATAATCCTGCGTTGATGCCTTTTATCCTGGAGGTGGATTTTGTTCCGGTGTCTACATGCATGTTTATTTATGTCCCGAACCTCTCCAGGGGGGCACGACCATTTGGTATAATTGAGAATGTAGTGACCGGAAAGCAGTTTCGGAATAAGGGTTATGGTACTGCATTGATCTGTCATGTGCTTGACTGTGCATGGAAGAAGAACTGTTACAAGGTTATGCTGTTATCCGGTAGAAAGAGTGAGGCAGTATTCAGGTTTTATGAGCAGGCTGGTTTTCTCCGGGGAGAAAAGGAAGGGTTTATTGTTTATCCTCCCTGATACGCAGAGACTTTTCCAAAGTATCCTGATTGTTATTCTCTTCAATCAGGTAGGTGTTGCTGATATCGGAATGGACGATTCTTATGAGTACTGGTTTCTTGCCGGTATGCTGCTCCATCAGGAGGGCAGATTATCTGAAGCAAAAGAAGCCTATGAGCAGGGCCTGGTCTGTGATCCGAATAATTCCGCTCTTCTCAACAACCTGGGAAATGTCCTGTCTGATCAGGGTAATCATACGGGGGCACTTGCCCGGTACGAGGCGGCACGGGATAGTGGAGGGGGTGATTCTGTCATCCTCGGAAATATCGGCCGGACGTTATTTCTGCTGGGGGAGTATGACAAAGCCATTGAGATGTGCCTCGAAGCAACAGCACTGGATACCCAAAATTCCATCGCCTGGTACTATGCTGCGACTGCATATTATGAACTGAACCAGTATGAAAAAGCCATCGAATATTTTCACAAGGCTCTTGCATTGAATCAGTCATTTGCCCTGGCATGGAATAACCTCGGCAATGTCCATATGCAGCGTGGTGAATATGACGAGGCGTTCAAGGTCTACAACAAAGCCTTGGATTCAGATCGGAATCTCACCCAGGCATGGTATAATCGTGGTGTTCTGCTCTTTGCAACTAAACGATATTGTGAGTCTGTCAGAGCATTTGAAGAGGTCATGCGGATAAAACCCGATGATATGGATGCCCAGGAACGCCTTCGTGTAGCAAGAGATGAGTGTGAAGCAGATGCAACCCTCCTGACCGGTTCCCTGGAATAAACCTGGGGGTCAGGTCTCACAGATTACCCGGCTGACAACTATCCGCCAGGCTCCTTCATACAGGCCGGTGGTGTTCCAGACTACTACTTTTGTCACCAGATCAGGTGACATATCGTTCTGGAATTCATATGCGCCGGTTCCACTGGTCTCATTCTTTATCCGATGAACAATTGCAGTGAGGGATGGATGCTTCTGGAAGAATGAATCTGTAAAGACGTTTTTATTGATCTGGAGTGGATCGGTATCATAGATGACGAGACCGTCCGGTTGCATGATGAATGTCTCATATCTCCTCTCCGGATCAGCCATAAGGATGGCATCTGAAAAGATCTCTTTCTCCTCGATAAGGACTGAAAGAACTCCGGTTACCGTACCGTTCACAATGACTGGGTAGCTGATGGGAGTTGCCAAAATTCCCTCAACCGTCTGGATGAGTCCTCCCATGACCGGCTTTTTCAGGGTGATTGCGTCCTGCAGATGTCCCTGGTTTGAGAGATCAGATCCGATGATCCCGGCATACTCGTCTGATGCAACGCCGGTTATGATAAGTTCATGATTCAGGAGAATGGGACTATATGTATATGGTGAAGCGTTCCTGGTCTCTGACAAAACCTTCTCTGCATGAGGGCTGTTCACCCCCTGCATTACCAGATAGTCCGCGCCTTTCCTAAGGGCGATATTGATGGTCTCAAGTTCGGCTGTCAGGGTTTGTGTGACCGCATCACAGACATTCCGGGCATCTTCAATAGTCTGTTGTTGCGATACCCTGGCTGGTGAGAATACCGGAACAACACCTCTGTTCTGCTCGTTCTCAATCACTCTCCCCTGTTCAGATTTTTCATCAAGGCACCCTGCAACACATATAAAAATGAGGAGGATAGCAAACAGTATTCGGTATAACGGCGACAGCCCGCTCATCATATACCGTTTTCGGTTCTTCATATTTGTCTTTTGTTTTCTTTGACAGGGGAAAAAAGCGGTATATTGTATTATATCCAATATTTCTCTGGTGATGCCATGATTGTCCGGTTGATCTCCCTTCTGTCAGGACTTTTCCGGGAAGCATCTTCCGTGCATGATGGTGTGTTTTTCTTGTAAAACTCCCGTTATACTGGTTCTCCTGGCTTTTAGATTTCAGTAGCGTATGCGAATAACAGAATCAATTATCCATGATAGCACACGAACTTTCGAGTCATCGACTGAGTCTGGTTCCGGTAACGGTCGCCAGTTGTACTGCAGAACTGAAAGAAAACTACGGATTATCCCTCCTGCTGGATGCAGATGTTCCAGGAGACTGGCCTCCGCCACTTGTCACCAAAGAAACCCTTCATGAATTTATCGGAATGCTCACTGATCCGTCATCCTGCCGGTTATGTGCCTGGTACTGGATTTTGAAATCGGATGGGAGAAGCAGTCGCCCGGTTCTGATTGGAAGTGGCGGGCTCTATATAAACGAGGATGGGACCTGTGAGATCGGCTATTCAGTGCTTGAGGCATTCCAGTGCCGGGGGTATGCAACCGAAGCGGTCGGCACCATCCTTGACTTTGTGTTTTCACAGGGAGATTTCGGGACGGTGTATGCGACTACTTACCCGCACCTCTATCCATCAGTCCGGGTCCTTCAAAAGAACGGGTTTATTCCGGACGGACCGGGAAAAGAGGAGGGAACGGTCAGGTTTTATATCCGAAAATAAATTACATTTTATTTTTTTCCAACGCATGATATCACAGGTTTCATATCATTTGAGATAGAGAATCGTGCATGGCATTTATTGTATGGGATGAGGTATATTCGACCGGTATTCAATCAATCGACGACCAGCATAAACATCTTATCTCACTTCTGAACCGGATGTTTGAGGCATTATTGCAAAAACGGGGTAAAGAGGAAGTATCGTATGTGATTGAGGAGATGAACCGGTACGCAGAGTACCATTTCCAGACCGAGGAATCTCTCATGGAGAGGGCAGGTTATTCTGATCTGGCCGAACACCGGATCTTTCATGATGCATTTATCTCGAAGGTGAATGATTTTTTATTTAAATACAATCAGAATGATGAAGCGCTCAGTGCAGAAGTGACCATTTTCCTCACCAACTGGCTTAATGAGCATCTCTCCACGATAGACCAGAAATATGTCCCGGCGCTGCAAAATGCGAATATTTCCTGATTTAGGTATTCCATCTCTCCTCCATCAGTATTATATTCTCAAAGGCCGTTTATTTCAGGCGCATCGTTGCGCAGGTGCACGTGAAAGAGATAATAAATGGTCATATATATGACACGAGAACCTCCATTCTGATTGGAGAACGAGAAGAACGGGGTTCATTTATGTATAAAACAGGGAATGGCGAATTTTTCATTTATCACGCATCGCCTCTGGCAAATCGCCACCCGTCATGGATAAATCCAATCAGTAAAAGTGTTGCCATTCGAAGACATTTTCGGTACTCTCATAACCAGATGGCCTTTGAACAGGCATTTTGTGAATAAGCGACGGTTGTTTTCCGGGTACTCCCCGGTTGCACCTGATTCGTCCTTCAGGCTATCCTGATCCAACTTCCTGAATAATGCCGTCAATACTGACGACAAGTCCGGTTTCATCAGCGACTGGTCTGCCACGCTCGCTCATGACCCTTATATGTCCAAACTTGTCAATAATCCGGTACTCTATCTCGTATGGCTCTCCTGTTTTGATTGACTCTTTCTTTGCCTGAATAACCCGCTGTTTGTCATCAGGAAAAATAAGTGGGATAAGAGAGCTGATCTGTCCGCTTGCAAGTTCTTTTGCGGTGTATCCGGTCACCGATTCGAGATGGTCGTTGTAAAACTCCATGTCTGAACCGGCAAGTGAGACCCTGAACACGATCCCAGGAATGTTCTGAGCCAGGGTTCTGAACTGTTTCTCACTCTTTTCAAGATTTTCCCCGGCTTCAAATCTCATGAGAGCACTTCCGATGAGCGATGATCCGATTTCTAGAGCACTAATCTCTTTTCGACTCCAGATACGCTCAGAGTTTGTTTCAAGAAACCCGACAGCACCCCAGATATCAGTTTTGGTTTTGATAGGGACGAGAAGGATTGATTTTACTCCTTCCGGTTCAAGAATCCGACGATCACTTCCCTTGAGATCTTTTACCAGACTGTAGATGGTCTTCTCTTGTACGAACACATCCTCTATGATCGATCCTTCATCGTCATTTTTCAGTCTCATTGATAAGGGAGACCGGGTCCGTCCGACAATTCCTGTTTTCGCATTCCATTCAAGTTCTGATCTGATAAGCTGGATACTGGATGAGGGTGCCTTTTCAAGAAGGCAGACACGACTGACGGATGTTGCCTCTCCAATCAAGCCGATGGTCCGAAGAGCAGCATCTTCAAAGTTTGCTGACTGGAGAATATCTGAAGCAGCCCGGCTTACCGCTTCGAAAATCGCGTTCTGTTTTCGAATCTCCAACTCCATTATCTTTCGTTCACTGATATCCCTCAGGGTCTCAATGACTCCGATGATGTCCCCGTTGAGATTATATATTGGAGCTGCCTTTATCCACAGCCAGATTCGCTGTTTTGTAACCGGATGCAGGGTCTGAACATCAACCGTGACCCGGTCTCCGTCGATATCCGGATTGTTATACCGAAAGAGGACGGTTTCATCGCGATGGAGGATATAATCTGCGAGGACCGGCCGTTTCTGATGATAAAAGGCGACTGCACAGGCATAATCTCCACATCCGATAATATCCTCCTTTTTTGTCCCGGTTAGTTCTTCCATAGCCCGGTTCCATGCCGTCACTGTTCCTTCAGTATCAAGCACGAAGACCGGGTCGGGGAGGAATTCAAGTATGTCTTCAAGACGCTGGTGTGCTTCTTTAATCGCTGCTTCAGTCTTTCTCCGTTCAGTGATATCACGGGTAATTGCGAGAACAACCGGTTTTCCCTGCAGGTAAAAGAGGTGGGCATTTACTTCAACCGGGACCAGACTCCCATCCTTGCGAACGAGATCTATCTCAAAGAACCCCTGTTCATTCTGCATGAACTTTTCAGTAACCTC
The DNA here is from genome assembly GCF_000013445.1 of Methanospirillum hungatei JF-1. Classification (NCBI taxonomy): domain Archaea; kingdom Methanobacteriati; phylum Methanobacteriota; class Methanomicrobia; order Methanomicrobiales; family Methanospirillaceae; genus Methanospirillum; species Methanospirillum hungatei. Next base: position 3,019,296 of record NC_007796.1, on the reverse strand, counting down.
ATTAAAATACTCCTCCATGGATTCAGGAATGATATCAGACAGGGAAAGGGTCAGAAACTCCTGATAGGTATACCCGGTCAGCTGGCAGGTCAGGTTATTTACTTCACGAAATCGTGCATGCTTTAAGTTCTCGGTCAGTTCCATAAGGATAATGGCATCTTTTGCACCCTCAAAAAGACGGCGGTATTTTTCTTCACTCAGTGCCAGCTTGGTCTCTGCCTCAAGCCATGCGGTAATATCCCGCCAGACCGAAATATAGTCCAGAATCTCGCCGGTCTCTGAAAGCCGGGGGGTTGTGGTGGTCTCAAACCATATCCATTTCCCTTTCAGCGTCCGGAATCTGAATGATGAAGGGAGGCGGGACCAGTTCACCGTCTCGGTTTCACCACCATTCTGAAACCGGGGGAGATCTTCGGGATGAATAAATTCTGATATCGTCTTTCCCATCAGTTCCTGGGAGACATACCCGGTGAGCAGTTCACATGCAGGTGAGACATAGGATATCATTCCGTCAGGCTCCCACCTGATGATCATGTCATGAACTGATTCGGTGATAAGACGAAGATTTGACTCACTTGTACGTATTGCCTCCTGAAGGGCCTTCTTTTCAGTAATGTCCTCCCCGGTGATCACAAGCGCAGGACGTTCCTGGAAGAACGAGACGGCGGATATGGTAAACAGGTACAGCGTCTCTTTCTCTTCACGGATAATTCGTGCCTCTTCTGATCGTGTTTCACCAGGTCGGACCATCCGGATTGCTGCAACAAGGTCAGGGCCAAACAGGTCATCAAGATGTAGTGCTTCAATGCTCAGGTTGGAGATGGCTTCAATTGTTGAATGTATCATCCGTAAAAATGAATCATTTGCCCATCTAATGGAGAGATCCATGTTCAGGATGATGAGCATGTGAGGCGAAAAGTTGAGTATGGAGGATTCCGGTTGGATATCTGACAAATAGTACTTCTTCTTCTGCCCATGCTGGCGCATCTCAAGTTTTCCGGATGATACCAGGTTGTCTAAGTACCGGGCAACGGTGTGTCTGTGATGGCCGGATAAACGGGAGATATCTGATATACTCAGGGATTTTTTTCCCTTGGTAAAGGTCTCCAGGATATCCTGATTTATTTTTGAACTACCGGAATCCACGGTTTTATGTTTTTGTTAATAAGATTTATTCTTTCGGCCACCCGTTTATTTACCTATTAATCTCCATAGGGCGAATTTTGTATGCTCATGTGTGAGGCGAGGTCTTCACGCTATTGAGCCGGAGTCTGCTCTGAACGCTAAAATCACACACAGGAAAACAGGGGCCAATATATCACAATCACCGAACATGTGTTCATTCTGGTATGAATAACCCTTCCTCGATATCCCCTGTTTTTGAAAGGGCTGTTCTTTTCTGAATCGGATTAAAACCCCATGTTTTAGAGGTCCTGAATATCTGATCCAAACCGGACTGATGATTCCGGGCACCCGATCTCAAATCGTGTCCGATGGCCTTGTATCCCCGTCTCTGCAATATCCATGCCGGAGAGTGCCAGCATCTCCCTGATAAGACAGAGGGATGGATGTGACAACAGACCATGGTGAAAGGTGAATATCTTTTCCTTGTCAGTCTCTGCTATTCCCTGGTCATTGTTTTCACAGATGATGACATATCCGTTCTCTTTCACATGAAACGAGAACCGCATCTCCGTTGGCTTCTCATCTCCATCCTGAAGGGCAACGATGAGATCTGAGAGGACGTGTTCAAAGCAGGGATCGGCATAAATCTCAATGTCTTCAGGAATGAGATTTTCATACCTGATTGACTGCCTGCGCACCCGGTCAATCGTATTATTAATACTGTTTCTGATACCCAGCCATGTCCGGGGCATTGTTCCTGTTCTGATATACTGCCGGATATTTTTCAGGGCGATCATACCGGCATGCAGGTGCGAAGAAGCAGTACTGATCCCCTCTCCTACATCCGGTAATGATGCCTGTACTGAAAGAATCTCGTCTGCCGGCTGCACCCGAATCTGATATATCTGTTTGAGCGCCTCTGAGAGAATCTCGATCTTTTCATGTGCGGCAGCCAGTGCGGTCTCGAGCCTGCCTCGTTCAAGATTTTTCAGATGAAGTGACTCATTTGTCTGCTCAAGATCTTCAATCAGTTTCTGCAGCTGTGCGTTCGTATAATGGAGCCGTTCATGGGCTACCTGCAGTTCGCTGTTATTCTTGACCGCGGTTTCATAGGTTGAAAGAAGAATGTTCAGGATCTGCATCCGGCTTGATGCGATGGTATGTACTTCACTGGAGAATACCACATCAAGCGGCTGGACAGGCTCTTGTGTGCCTGGATGATTCTTTGCCTGCATGATGCCCGTTATCCGGGAGAAGATATACTCAGGATCATAGGGTTTAATGATGAAGTTATCAGCACCGGCTTCAAGACCCTTGATCACATCCACCGGGCTGTACAGATGCGTCACCAGGATGACAGGGATGTCGTGAAACTTTTCATGCTGTTTTACCGTTTTACACAGGGTATACCCGTCCATATCAGGCATCATCACATCAGTAAGGATGATATCCGGTCTCTTCTCTTCAATTCTCTCCAAAGCTTCAAAACCGTTCTGTGATACCGTAACCTGATGTCCCCGTTTTTCAAGGAGATGGCGGAGATATTCTGCCTGAGTCCGGTTATCCTCAACGATCAGGATGTGTAGTGAGGTGTCAGGATTTGATTTCATAGACGAGCATATCCTACATGCCTTTTAAAAACATCATGCTGTGTATACAGATGAAGATGATGATTTGAATCCAGGGCACAAAAAATGATATACTATGAATAATCGGGAAAAGGCTTGATAATAAACATGTAAGAGAAATAGAGGGTATTTCTCATGGTATGTGATAGGTGAGGAATCAGAAAGATTGGTATAGGGTTAGTATGGGGTCGGGACTGCACCGGTGTGGTAGTAATCTGCCTCGGAACGTCCTTCAAAGCCACCGACGCTTTTTACCTGAAGATTGTTTGCCTTTGCCTCAGCGATGAGGTTCTTTGATTCCTTGCTGATTCCGTTTGAGAGGACAAGCAGGTGGGTCGCGTATTCTGCCATCTCTGAATCACGGATAAAGGTGGCTGCATTGATATAGCTCTGGAAATCCGGGGCAAATTCCCTGAACGTAATGCCATGTTCCAGTGCATATTCTTTCGTGAACATATCAACTCCACCGGATCCTCCGGATACAATCTCATCAACTCCACCGATCTCCGAGATGTACTTGTTGATTTCTGCATATACGAGGTCTTTTCTTTCGCAGGTCCGAAGTCCTGTCACGATGAGTTTCTTCATGGTCATTCTCTCCTTATGGTTCGTGTGTCATCAGCACCATGATGTCACTTGTGAACAAACATCCTTGCATTTGACGTTAAAAATAGATATTTTTTCAGGAGTCCTTATGGCATACTTTTATAAATTATAAAGTAGCATTTATCCTTATCTGCTTAACTGACATGGCTGAAGGATAAAATTATTGTTTATAACAGAGTATCCAACCGGAAGGTGATTATGGGGGGGCTGGTCATATCTTCCGGTCAGGAGAAGCCAATACATGACATATCTCATCAGCATGGGGTTGTAACTGCTCTTTTGAAAGGAAGGTAAAGAAAGATAGGAGGATGGGGACGATATAGTGCTGCCTGTTTTCAAGGTCCGGGCTTGTGATGAGAAGATCGGTAAGAGATCGCGATATATCTGCCCCTGTCCATTCCATGGGAGGAATCCCGCATCCAATAACCAGGTATTTTATAAGTGTGCTGATAACTGGTGCACAATGCCGGTAGGAATCCGGATCCAGGGATGCGAGCTCCCTGGAGTCAGAGAAAGGGAACAGCCATTCGTATAAGACGTGCGTTAAGGAGCGTATGGTCTGTTCATCTTTTCCTGGAACCTGGTTTTGAATGAATCGGTAGATAAAGGTGGACATGGCATCATCCCGGGAACTATCAACGCCGGCGGCGAGCGCAAGGAAGATGAATGCTTTTCTCGGTCCCCAATACTGTGATTCATCCATCCGGCAATAATACTGAGTGGTCAGAGCCGGCATATGGTCCGGAAGATCTTCTTCTCCTATCATCTGGTTATCTGATGCACAGTATGCAAAAAAACGGGACAAAATGATCGGGACCGCCAGAATATACTCCTCGCAATGGATGAGCGACCTGGGATAGTGAATGAGCAATGTCCTTTCAACTCCATCCTTTGTCCAGTTGCCCGGTGTCTGATCCTGATACAACCACATATAATAAGAGAAATCATCAATGATCTCTGTTGAGAGGGACTGCTCTTCTGGTGATAATTCAGAAAATTCGTAACCTGCCTGAAAGCCCTTCAGATATTTCAGAAGCGGGTGAGGTTTTTCATCCGTCGTCTGTGGGGAGATATCTTCAGGCAAAAAAGCATCCATGTCAGAAATGATGAGCTTTTGAAGAATAAAAACGTTCCATGCGTTTTATTTCATGAAACATGGGATAAAGGAGGGTATCTCCCATGTATGGTGATAGAGATCCCGAGGAATTTGGGGATGGTGTTTAGTAAAGGGTCGGGACGGTACCAGGTCTGTACATCTCACTCTCTGAAGGTCCTTCAAATCCTCCGACACTTTTTACCTGAAGATTGTGTGATCGTGCTTCAGCGATGAGGTTCTTTGATTCCTTGCTGATTCCGTTTGAGAGGACAAGCAGGTGAGTTCCATATTCTGCCATCTCTGAATCACGGATGAAGGTTGCAGCATTGATATGGCTCTGGAAGTCAGGGGTGAACTCCTTGAACTTAATGCCGTGTTCTTCTGCATACTGTCTGGTATAGGTGTCAACACCTTTGGATCCACCTGATACAATCTCGTCAACTCCGCCAATTTCAGAGATATACTTGCTGATTTCTGCATATACGAGGTCTTTTCTTTCGCAGGTCCGAAGGCCGGTTACAATGAGTTTCTTCATGATCATTCTCTCCTGGTTCATGTGGCATCAGCACCGATGCACATGTGAACAAACATCCTTGCATTTGTGGTTAAAAATAGGTATCTTATCTAAACTCCATAAAAAATACTTTTATATATTAAATTAAAACGTAAAATAAAATCCTGCAATTCTCTCTTCCCGAATATCTCTTGGTTCCATTTTCTTCTTTAGATTATTCATAATCCGATATTCTCTCTCAGGAGTAATCATGATATGCGAAAAAAAGGGTGGGACAGTCAGTCAACAGAAACAAAAGACATGAGAGGAGGGTCTCATGCATCCGGGTATGTATTTGGAGGGACGGAGGAGATACCGTATGGCATTAATAGAATGTTCCCGGATATGCACCGGCATACCCGCTTTCATGTCCGGGCATTCCTTTAAAGACGCCGATTGTTTTGATAGTGAGGCGGTTTCTTCTGGCCTCTTCGATAAGGTTTAAAGATTCTTTGCTGATTCCGTTTGAGAGGACAAGCAGATGAGTGCCATACTCAACCATTCGGGCATCCCGGATAAAACTGGCTGCATTGATATGACTCTGCCAGTCTGGAAGGAACTCAACATACTTAATTCCATTCTCCTGTGCATATTCTTTGGCAAAGAGGTCCACACCTTCTGAACCACCGGACACGATCTCATCGACGCCTCCTATCTCCATAATATATTTCGAGATTTCAGCTTCGACGATGTCCTTTCGGTCACAGGTCCGAAGTCCTGAAACGATGAGTCTTTTCATGGCTTCTCTCCTTTGTTCGCCGTGTCACCAGCACCATGATGCCACGGGTGAACATACTTCCTTTGGTGTAAAATTATTTGAAAAAGGTTTAATTGGAGTCCTTTAGGGTTATCTATATATTCTATGCATTTCTTATACAGAAAAGGCATGACTCCATGCATTACATTCCCCTGAAATCTCCCAGTTGGATGATCATGATCAGAGAGGATTCGTCATGGCGCAGTGATCAGAGCTGACTGACAGACTGCGTATGATACTCGAGATCAGAAAATCATGAGAAATCTCTCAATGAGCTCTCGCTCAGTATGATATTCAAGCTTAATAAAATCCCTTTGGTTCAGTAGTATTGATTACTCTCTGATTTTTGATATGCACAATTGCATTTCGTATACGCATGGCGTATGCTTAATAACCGGTTCTCACAAGAGTTGTGAGTAGGGAGGTCGGGAACAATCATGCGGACAGTTTTCCTGTGTGCTGTTCGTCCTGGTTCTCCCATAGGTGATAGTTATGCCCGAAACGCATTATAAACGTCTTGTATCCTGCGACAAAGCAGAAAAATGCTCCGTAGCGCTTGATCTTGCAAAGATCGGAAAACCAGCATATCAATATATTGTCCAGTCACTTGCAGATGAGAATGAATGGGTCCGAATGTTCATGGCCGAAGCACTTGGAAACATAGGTGATGCCCAGGCACTCCCAAACCTGCTTCCACTTCTGAAAGATGAGGACCAGATGGTTCGGTTCATGGCAGCAGAGTCCCTTGGAAATCTTGGTTCAAAAGATGCTATTCCTTATCTTGAAGAAGTGTGCAGAGAGGATAATTGCTTTGTCCGTGTCAGTGCAGAAGAAGCAATTGAAAAGATCCTGAAATAAAAACCCTCAAAATGCAGAGTCATCCTGAATAATTTTCCCTCTTTTCCCCTTTTTTTTTATTCCGGATTTTCTGAATAAATCAGAATACCCGTACGGGCCAGTATGTCAGGTCCGTGCAGGTATTGAACTCCTCCTCATCTCAACTATGTTCTGCATTCCTATCCAGTGTGCTCTATTGGTTCTATCTATCGCCTTTCTATCGGTCAGGTACACAAATTATCCGGTTCTGGTTTTATCAGGATGATTACTCACGGCCGTCCGTTCCCATGCAAAGTCCCCAGTATGTGGTACTGAAAGCAGTAGTCCTGATCAGCGGCATGGATGGTATAGGTCTTCCTGATTACCATTCCCGGCACAATCGTCTCGATGTACTCGTACATGGAGGGGGGAATCATCCGGAAGAAACATTGCATGAGATTTTTTCCGATGTAATTTCGTTCATCAGCTGATTCCAGATAGGAGAATTCCTGATTGTAGTATGATATACCAAGGTATTCATCAAGAATGAGAACAGCATCAGAAATTCTCTCCTTCATCGCAGGATTTTGTTCTCCCAGGACACCGGAAGGAGGCGATTTCTGACTCAATAAGGGGCCGGATGACGGATGAATGGATATTCTTTCTTCCGCACATACGGGCACTGGCAAGCTGGACATATGATAGTATCATGTCTCACAAGATGTAATGATCTGTGAAGCAGGACTCCAGTACACGTATTTATATATGGTATACTCGGGTTTTCATGTCTGTCATACCGCATCCTGGATGTGACATATTTCCTGATGACTGATTCTGATGGAGGTTGTGATCTGTGATGTACCAATCCTGGATATGGGAGAAGTTGAACTTTTTTGATTACCTATGGATAAAAATCATCTCATGGTATTTTCTTTCTGAAGAGAATATGCATATTCGCATTTCGTATTCGCATGGCGTAGGTTTATGCCGGTCTGAATGAGAATGGAACAGTGTAGGAGTGTTATGTCCGGATGGTCACTATCGATCGTATGGATACCTCTTACAAGGTGTAAGCATGCCTGAAACCCACTATATGAAACTCTTGTCCAGTACAAACGAAGAAAGATGCACAATCGCCTTGAAACTTGCCAGCATGGGGAAACCGGCATATCAGTATATGATTCAGTCCCTGGTCCATGATAATGAATGGGTCAGGATGTTCATGGCTGAAGCACTCGGAACAATTGGCGATGAAAACGTGGTCCCGCATCTCCTTCCACTCTTAAAGGATGAAGATCAGATGGTGCGGTTCATTGTTGCTGAAGCCCTTGGTAATATCCGGGCCAAAGAGGCAGTACGCCATCTTGAGCAGGTATGCCAGTATGATAATTGTTTTGTCCGCATCGCAGCTGAAGAAGCCCTGGAAAAAATTCGTTCCTGAACCATGGCCACCTGAATGTATGAGTTTAAAACCTACGTATATTCTGAATATTATGATACCAGAACACGGGAAGACTCTCTCCCAAAACCACACACTCCCGTGTTTTATGACTCTTTCAAATTTTCCTTTACTCTGAGCAAAAATGCCCCGGTCTGCCTGAGAAGTGTCTCAACAAGACGTTCGGGACCTGGTGGATTTCCTGCACGTGAAATAAAAAGTACTGATCCCTGGCACTCCTCTTCTAGTCCGATTCCCATACAGTGAACCTCATACTGGCTCAGGTACCTGCCAAGGCATGCGAATGGTGTTCCAGATATCCCCGGATAATCGAAGATGTTCGGGGGCATCGGGGAGAGTAATCCGGGTGAGAGGACCGTCCGGACTCCTACTATACAGGGAAATGACTTTCCGATGAGATTCTCAAAATAATCTGACCATTTTTTGTTTCGCCAGTGAGTTCCCTGTGAGATCACCCTGACGGCCCCTTGTGTCTTTGAAAATGACACAATAATAATGCATGAATGCGGCGCGGTCTTTTTCAGGTAATCACCAAGGTATTGATAGAGCTGGTCGGAATTCTCTATCGCCAGAAGACCGGTTGTGAAGTCCGAGAGGAGCGTTATCTCAAAGATAAGCTCCATTTTCGCTTTTTCCCCCCGAACCTGACTGGTGATATCACGACCGACGGACTGATATTCCACCAGCTCCCCTTCGTCATTAAACAGCCCACGATTTGTCCATTTATGCCATGCAAGTGTCATGTCAGGCATAATGACCGGGTTTTCAGTAGTAACAATCGGGTTATTGACGGTGATATCAGCAAACTGCGATCGTACCCGCTTCATATCCCTGGGTGGTATGGGCGGAGTGAATTTCTTCCCGATGATATCATCCTTGTCAACACCGAATGCACGGCAGTATGCCTGATTAGCAAAAATGACGGTCCTGTCCGGGAGATAACGGATAATAAACTCTGTCTGGTCTTCAACTACGGCCCGGTAGAGTTTTTCACTGGATTTCAGGCGCTCCTGACAGAGTCTTTTCTTTGTAATATCTTCATAAAAAAGAGTTATCCCGTGTATGCCGCCATGCAGGACGGTTCCGATCATCTTTACATTAAAAATCCTGATATTTGAGTCTGCATTGATGATCAGCTCTTTCTGCAGGGTTATTCCAGGTCCTGCACTTTCAAGCCCGTTTAATATATCATCACTGACCATCTTCAGATTCAGGGTGAAGATCTTCTTTCCGATGATGGTCTCCGGTCCCAACCCTTCCGCTTCAAAGAATGCAGTATTTGCGAAGGTGACAACATTGTATGCATCCAGGATGAGAATGCAGTCAGACGTCACACTAAGCATCTCATACAGTGGCATCCTCTGCGAGAGGAAAAAATGTTTCGCAGGCCCTATCCGGTCAAATTCCACGTCCCCTGATATGACCAGAACGTCGAGATATTTCGCCATGGAGTTTCGGTTGATATTCAATGCACGTGACAATTCAATGACTGTCATCCCACGGGGAGATTGACGTAATAAGTGCTTGACACGTTCGAGCTCTGGTGAATACCGGTCCATGGATAATGAGTATAGTGTGGTTATTGACGCCTATTTAGTAATATGCCTTGCATAAGCAGGCTTATAAAAATGTTATGATTTTGTGCTGGCTTTGCGAATCAGGGCTGCAGGATCAGAGGGTTACTTCCTGAAACTTTTTCCCTGGAACACCACAGATAGGACAAGCACCAGGAGCTGATTCCAGCACAACATTGCCACAGACGGGGCAGAGGAATATCTTGGAAACTTCCAGATCCTTTCCTGCCTTTACTGCTGCACGTGCCTTTTCATAAAGTCCTGCATGGACCTGTTCTGCCTTCATGGCAAAGGTGAATGACCTTGTGGCATCCTCATTTCCCTCTGCCTGGGACTGCTTGATAAACTCAGGGTACATATGGGTAAATTCTTCAGTCTCACCTTCAATTGCTGCGGACAGGTTCTCCAGGGTTCCAGGGATTCCATATACCTGCAGGTGGCGGCGTGCATGTATCTCTTCTGCAAGTGATGCAGCCTTAAAGAGTGTTGCAACTTTTGTAAACCCTTCTTCGGCTGCCTTATCTGAAAATGACGCATATTTTCTGTTTGCCTGGGACTCCCCTGCAAACCCTTCCATTAGGTTATCTTTGGTTGCCATACTGATAAGATCGAGATCCATGTGGATAAGTGTTTCGAGAGGATCGGATCAGTAATCTCATCATTCACTCCGGATAACAAATGAGGGCACAGATATGCCTGCCAAGCGGATAACTGATATTGATCCCCTTGACCGCCCCAGGGAGAAGATTGAAAAGAAAGGGGCATCTGCCCTGAAAGATAGTGAACTAATCGCAGCAATCCTGGGAAAAGGAACGAAAAATAATGATATCCTCACCATCTCCAGCCAGGTTGCGGATCTTCTAAAGAAAGACAACCTTCCGTCCTATGATACACTTCTTAGGATAAATGGCATTGGACCGACAAAAGCAGCGGTGCTCATGGCCTGTTTCGAACTTGCCAACCGGTACGGGACCCCTGCAGAAAAGGAACGGATCCGGATAACCGAGCCGGATCATATCCTGAAGATATCTGAGGTGACTGACCTTTCCGGAAAATCACAGGAACATTTCCTCGTTACCACCCTGAATGGCGCTTCAGAAGTTATTTGCACCCGTACCATTACAATGGGACTATTAAATCACAGCCTTGTCCATCCACGGGAAGTCTTTGCCGATGCGATAACCGACAGGGCGGCTGCGATCATCTGCATCCACAACCATCCCTCCGGAAACCCTGAACCAAGTTCTGAAGATATCACGGTGACCAGGCAACTCTCAGAGGCCGGGAAGATTCTTGGCATCAGCCTTCTTGATCACCTGATCTATACCAAAGGGAAGGTCACCTCCCTTCGCAGTCTTGGATACCTCTGATCATGAATGTTTGGTCAGGGCTGACCCAAGGGCAAATCCTTTATCATATGCCTCTTTCAGCAGGTCCGGGAACCGGTCCAGATCCACCTTATTATCCATATCTTTTATGAGCAACTCATCTGCAAGTCTACAGTCAAGGATATCACAAAATGCCTGAGTGGAGATCTTTATTCCGTCAAAGTTATTGGGCAGGTTCATGCCTGATATTGATAACAGCAGGGTCTTTCTGGTTTTGCGCTTCTCTGCTGGGATCAGGGGTGCCTTTCGTTCATATTTTGCGCAATAAAAAACCTGGCACCGGTCCATGAATGATTTCAGGTGGCCGGGAACTCCCATGGTCATGACCGGTGTGGCGATGATGAGGCTGTCCATGTTTTTGAGTAATGGATATATAGGGATCATATCATCTTCCATGATGCAGGAGGACTGTTCCTTACAGTAATACATCTCCCTGCATGATGAGAACTCAAGGGACGGTACATCAATGAGGGTCACCTCGCATCCTGCCTTTTCAGCACCGGCTATTGCCTGTTTTAAAAGTTTTGCCGTATTTCCTTCCGGAAGAGGACTTCCCAGAAGCGCAAGGATTTGTGGTTTCATACTATACTGTTCACATCATCATTCTTTAATTCATTGTCTTTCCTATCAGGTTCATTTCATGATCCAGTGAAAATTGCCGGTATTATATCCTGAATCGAGTCTATTTTGGCATGTACGGATTCGAATCAGTTATAAAGATCAAGGATGATTACTGATATGGTGACAACCGTGACCGAAGCAAAAAAGGTCAAGGCTGGCGAAAAGGTCGGCCCGGGAAAATACGTATGTATTGATTGTGGTAAAGCACTTGAATTTACCGAGGCAGAACAGGATTTACGGAAATGTCCTGCCTGTGCCTGTGAGATGTATGACTGCTTCCCCATGACTCACATCCGTTCAGATGTGAAGACCCCTGAGGATGCAATCAATCCACCAAAACGGTAATTTTCTTTTTTTAGCCCGGCTTTATGCCACGTATCGCCTGATGAACATATTCTTTCGGAGGAGATTTCAATGGTAAATGTATCAGAAGAAGGACAAGTGTATGAGTGTGAAATCTGTGGAAATGTAGTCAAAGTTCTTGAAGTCGGAGGGGGAGAACTCGTCTGCTGTGGCGAACCGATGGTTCTTCAGGGGTGAGGGACATGTCTTCAGGGATGGATGATCTTGAGAAGAAGATAGGAAAGGTCCCCAAAATCTTTAAGAAACTGGCTGAGACCGACCCTGACATACATGAGATGATTCTCCGCCTGGATCAGTATATCTGGGATGACGGGGCATTGTCCCGAAAGACAAAAAAACTCATCGCGATTGCAATTGCTGCTTCCATGAGGGATCAGCATGCAATCAAGGCCCAGATGGCAGGTGCGAAAAATCTGGGAGTAACCAAGGATGAAGTTGAAGAAGCACTCCGGGTCGCGTATCTCCTGGCCGGAATGCCTGCCTATGTGAATGGAAAGGTAATCGAAGAAGAGATAATGTGATTGTTTATGTGTTATGAAGAAGAGTGCGAATGTGACGGGGTGGGATTTCCCATCCTTGGTGAGCCTGCACCGGATTTTGAAGCGGTAACAACCCATGGAAAATTAAAACTCTCCGACCTGAAGGGGAAATGGGTAGTGCTCTTTTCCCATCCGGCAGACTTTACACCGGTCTGTACTACTGAATTTATTGCATTTTCACAGGCTGAAGCTGAGTTTAAAGCACTCAATGTTCAGCTGATCGGTCTTTCCATCGACAGTGTCCATTCCCACCTGGCATGGGTCATGAATGTCAAGGAAAAGATGGGAGTTGAGATTCCGTTCCCGATTATTGCTGACCTTGATATGAATGTGGCCTCAAAATACGGGATGATCCATCCTGGTCAGAGCTCGACTGCTGCAGTCAGGGCGGTATTCTTCATCGACGACAAGGGTATTTTACGGGCTATGATCTATTATCCCCTCAGCAATGGCCGGTATATTCCCGAGATCATCAGGCTGGTCAAGGCACTTCAGACAACAGATAAGGCTGGCGTTGCTACCCCGGCAAACTGGCAGCCTGGTGAGAAGGTCGTCGTCCCGGCCCCCGCAACCATGGAAGATGCAAAGGTCCGTCTTTCCCAGGGATATGAGTGTAAGGACTGGTATCTCTGCTTTAAAAACCTCTAAAAAATTTTTATGACACCTATCCGAGTGCTCGCCATTGCTGGAAGTCCCCGGCGACATGGCAATTCTGAGATACTCCTTGACTGGATTCTTGATGAGATGGGACAGGACCCGGATGTTCGTGTTACGAAGGTCGTCCTGAGTGATGCAGATATTGCTCCCTGTCGCGGGTGTAATGCCTGTGAAAAACTCAACGCCTGTGTCAATCATGATGGTATGGATCTTCTTCATGACCAGATTCTTGAGGCAGACTGTATCATCCTGTCCGCACCCATCTACTGCATGAGCATCTGTGCCCAGGCTAAAGCACTCGTTGATCGGGCACAGGTTTTCAGATCCAGAAAATATGTGCTCAAACTCCCGGTCGTCCCTCCTGAACGGATTGGGAAGCGATGGGGCATATTCATCTCAACCGCAGGTCAAGACTGGGATTATGTGTTTGATGCGGCCATTCCGGTTGTCAAATGTTTCTTTCACGTCATTGAAGTCAAAAACCGTGATCTGTCATACCTGATGATACGGCATGTTGATGAAAAAGGAGCAGTTATGTCACACCCGACTGCAAGAGGAGATGCCTTATCTCTCTCCCGGTCAGTACTAGAGACAATGAAGGAGCGATTGACTTGAAGAAGACGGTCACAGTCATCGGGCTCTCCGGAAGTCCGCGTCGAAGAGGAAATACTGAACAGCTCCTTGACCGGTTTCTGGCAGGAGCTTCAGATGCAGGGGGGATCACCGAAAAGGTGGTTCTTTCCACCCTGGAATACTCATCATGCAAAGGATGCAATGCCTGTCATCAGACTGGCACCTGTATCATGGACGATGCAGTGCGGGAGCTCTATGACCGGATGCTTGCCGCTGACTGTATCATCATCAGTTCACCTATCTATACCATGGGCATTACCGCTGAACTCAAGTCATTTATTGATCGTGCCCATTATATCTGGGTCAGGCATTTTGTCCTTGGTTCTCATATCATCAGTCCAGAGGAGAAAAAGCTCCGCCGTGGGTATTTTCTCTCGACTGCAGGGATGGATCAGGCAGATGTCTTTGATACAGCATATCCGATGATCAGGGCTCTCTTTAATATTCTGGGTTTTACCCATTGTGCTGGGTACCTTGCTTCTAATATGGATGGATATGGTGGCATTACCGGGCACCCGACTGCTCTTGATGATGTATACCGGATCGGGACCAGTGCAGTCACTGGGATAATGGCAGGCAGACCCTGTTTAGAGCTGGCAAGGCGGTGACACGGTCCTCTTCACTTTCACCCTGCGGCCTTCATCCTTTATATGCTTATTCGATGACCTTGGAGTATGGCAGGGGCTGATCTTGCAGGTATCGGGAGGAGATGGCAGGAGAAGATAGCTGCATCACCTGAGTATACCATTGTCCCTCATGATAACATATTCAGGCTTGGTCTGAACCGGTATCCGGTCAGGGAGTCTGTGTTTTTCGAGAACCAGCAGCTGTTATCCAGGCTCTGTCGTGACTATTCTGATGTCTGTCTTGAGGACTGTTTTTCCGGCGAAGAGCGGAGAAATCAGGAGGGGGAGTATTATGTTATCAGTTCCCGGTCTTCTGCACCATGTATCCGGCATGGCAGATCGGATATTCATGCCCTGTTTGATCATGACCTGACGTTGGTGCGGGGGGTTGGTCCTGCAGTATCTGCACGGCTGAGATCGAAGGGTTGTAAAACGCTGCGGGATATGGCACGGATGAGAAAGTACCGTCCATCTGCTCTCAGTGTGCTTGAGGTACTGGAGCAGGAACCGGTTGCTATCTGCCGACTCAGTACAGCACGAAAAGGGGCAGCCCACCCGCTCACGCTTCTGACATCCGGTCTCTTCTCTCCTGAATCATTCCGGTTTGTTGATATCGAGACTCTTGGTATCTTTGGCAGGCCGGTCATTCTGATAGGTCTTGGGTACTTCAGGGGCGGGGAGCTGCAGGTGAAGCAGTATCTTCTTCGTGATATCAGTGAGGAAGCACCGGCCCTCTCTGCATTCATGGAGGAGATCCCTGAAGATGCCGTTCTTGTCAGCTTTAATGGCAGGAGTTTTGATATCCCGTATATTGCGGACCGGCTGGCTTATTACGGGCTCCCTCCACTTCCTGCAATGCCCCATTATGATCTCCTCCACCCCTCACGGCGCCTGTGGAAACATGCTGTCCCGGACTGCAGGCTGGGTACCCTTGAGGCACGGATTCTGGATATCATCAGGGATGAGGATCTCCCTGGTGCCCTTGTACCTGAATGGTACTGCAGGTACATGGAGACGAAGAATCCAGGCCCCCTGGTCCCGATTGTTGAACATAACAGGCAGGATGTGGTAAGTCTGGCCTTCCTTCTTGAGCGTCTTGTTTCAGAGTGGTATGAGCGTCTCCGGTTTTCTTGAATTTCTCCTGGAGAACCGGCGGTACTCTGAATATATTGCACATATCCAGAGAATCCCAGGGAAGGATGCTGCCCGGTCTCCGGCTCCGGTTGTCCTCCCCGCCCGTGTAAAAGACTGGCTGGAGAAGGAAAAAATAACGCTGTACTCCCACCAGGCTGAAGCAATAGAGGCAATTGCAGCCGGTGAGGATGTTATCCTCTGTACTCCGACAGCATCAGGAAAAACCCTCTCCTTTCTGCTGCCATTCCTCACCATACGCCAGGAGGTTCGGGATGCAACCGCCCTTGCCATCTATCCGGCAAAAGCCCTAACCCGTGACCAGCAGAAGACGATGCAGGAACTGGAAAAGGCAACCGGAATGCCTATTCAGCCGGCTATCTATGATGGAGATACCCCCCAGCATGACCGGCCTCTTATCAGATCACAGGCAGGACTTATCCTCACAAATCCCTATGAACTCCATCAGATTCTCCCTTGGCACCGGCAGTGGTCCTCCTTCTTTTCACGGCTCAGATACATAATCCTGGATGAAGCCCACCAGTATAGGGGGGTGTTTGGGAGCAGTATGTCTGTTCTCATAAGAAGACTGCTTCGGATCTGTGATCATTATGGCTCATCACCACAGTTTTTCCTCTCATCGGCAACGCTTGCAAACCCTGCTGATTTTGCCCGGAATCTGACCGGACGGGAGATGACGATCATCGACAGAAGTGGTGCACCTACCGGAGATCGGTTTTTTATTCTGTATAATCCATATCAGGAGATGGTCCAGCCCAGGTCGGTTTATTCGGAAAGCGCTGAGATCCTCTCTCTTCTGGTTGAAGCCGGCCTGCAGTCCCTCTGTTTCACCGGGTCACGCCGGATGACTGAACTGGTATCAGTCTGGGCGAAAAACCACCTTCACAAAAAGTCTCCTGACAAGGTGAACAGCATTGCCGCATACCGGGCCGGGTACCTCCCTAAAGAGCGGCAGGAACTTGAAAGAAATCTGAAAGCAGGGGTGATGCGGGGGATTGTATCAACAAATGCGCTGGAACTCGGGATTGATATTGGGTCTCTTGATGCCGTGGTAATGACCGGGTATCCGGGGACCATGATGTCAGTCTGGCAGCAGGCAGGACGGGCCGGCCGGTCGGTATCTGATGCCCTTGCCATTCTTATTGCGATGCAAAACCCGCTTGACCAGTTTTTTATGCGGCATCCGGAGGAGTTCTTTGCCCGCCCCCATGAACATGCCATTATCGACACGAAAAACCCCTATATCCTCTCCGGACAGCTCCTCTGCGCCGCTTCTGAACTTCCGGTCAGACCAGTATCTGATATCCGCTGGTTTGGAAAAGGGATTATTGACCATCTTAATGCACTGGGAGAGAATGGCCTTGTTGCAGAGACTCCGCGGGGGTATGTCTACACCGGGAGAAAGCGGGCAAGTGAACTGGTGTCATTGTCCCAGATCAGTGAAGTCTGGACGGTGGAGGTCAGAAACCGGGTTATTGAGACGCTGGATATCAGGCAGGCATGTCGCGAGGCCCATCCTGGTGCGGTCCTTATTCACCAGGGAGAGCGGTATCTGGTAGGCAGCTGGGATTTTGGCCGTCACCGGATCCTTGCGACCCAGGAGGATCCGGGGTATTATACCAGAGTAAACCACCAGACCAGTGTTCAGATCCGTGAGCAGCTGATGAGCCGGGAGATCAGGTCCGGAACACTCTGTCTGGGCAGAGTAGAGGTATCAGAACTCTATCACGGGTATCGCCGGCTTATAGATGAGAGGACCATCTCCACCGAACTGCTCTCCCTTGAACCGATTACCTTTGAGACCATATCGGTCTGGATTGAATTCTCTCTCGAAGGAATGCGGATCTTGTCAGCAGATCGTGATGTCGGCGGTTCTCTCCATGGGGCAGAACATGCTCTTATTGCCATGATGCCCTACCATGTCCTCTGTGACCGGTGGGATCTGGGGGGCCTGTCATCGGCCAGCTCCGGAGAGGTCAGGGGAAAACCGGTCATCTTCATCTATGATGGGTACGAAGGGGGTATCGGTCTTGCGGAACGTGCATATCATATTTATGAAGAGCTCTGTGAGTCGGCGGAGAAGATGGTCAGGGAATGCAGGTGTAAAGACGGGTGTCCGGCCTGTATTTACTCACCGAAATGTGGGAATGATAACCAGCCGCTTGATAAAACAGGGTGTATTGCGCTTCTTCGGCACAGTGCCAGCCAGACCTGACAGGAGAATTATTTCTTCTCTTTTGCCTTCGCCTGTGCTGCCGCTTCCTTTCGTTTCTTGAAATGCTCGGTGATCTTTGTTATATGTGCGATTTTATCCATTTCAGTCCCATAGAGGGCAAACCCCTTTTTATCCACCGAGATTATCTTGTAGAGCTGGCGAATTTCTTCAGGTACCCGCATGCCGGGGATGGATCGCATATGAATGAAGTTTTCAATCTGAACCTGGAAGTTTTTCTTGAGGAGTTCCCGAAGCTCCTGAATATCATTGCGGAGTTTTCTGATATCTTCCTGATTCCAGTGCAGGATCTGCTGCTCTAGTTCTGAAATCCGGTCTATTGCCTCTTTGCTCTTTTCAATATGTTCATCAACGGCCTGTGACAAGGCCAATTCGGCCATCTCAGCGCTATCGATATTCTCATATTGCATGATCATTCCCCTTATTCTGTATACGTGTACCCTGCAGCTAAAATCAATCTTGTTCCTGCTTCCCCTGAAAACCCAGGACCGGCAGGTGATCATACCGGTGAGTTCTCAACAGACTGATAAGTTCAGCGGCGGCACGGGAAACCGGGGGTGTCAGCGGGGTGTCAGGATCTAGGCAGCCGGGCTCTATTCCGATAAAGGTGACGTGTGAATGGGGGGCACACTGCTCAATGAAGAAGGTAAGGGGGAGTTGATGCGTCCCAATCCCATAGTCCCTGATAGAATCGTGCGGAATGATCCGGATGCTACCGGGCAAAAGTCCCATATGAACGGCATCAACGATGACAATTCGTTCTGGTCTGCGTTCTCGTACCGGACGGATAAAATTCTCCGGAACAATGCCTGCATTGATGACAGTCCAGTCCGAATCCAGAAGTGCTTTTGCGATATAAGGGCCAACACCGTCATCCCCGAGGAGGTCATTTCCAATACCAAGGAGCAGATCCACAGCTATGTACCGCTCCCTCCTGACTTCAAATAACCGGTATTGTTTGATAATTATTTTATAAGTTACCGGCCAATTTTCAATCAATGGGCTTAGAAAAACTTGAAGACATCGTTGATATCCCCTATCCGCAACATCCCCACTGTGCCACGGTCCTGGTCCTTGACACATCGGCATCCATGTCAGGCAATAAGATAGCAGAGCTGAACGAGGGCCTTCGCATCCTCACCGATGAATTGAAAGAGGACGATCTTGCGGTAAAACGGATAGATCTTGCCGTGATAACCTTTGGGAAAGGGGTTGAACTGGTCAGGCCCTTCACCGGCATATCGGCATTTGACCCTCCGGAACTCTCTGCCGGCGGGTATACTCCCATGGGTCAGGCTATTCTTGAGGCTGTCCGGCTTGTTGAAGAGCGAAAGGCCGAGTACCGGACCATCGGAACCGATTACTACCGCCCCTGGATATTTTTAATCACCGACGGTCAGCCGACAGATATGCGCAAAGGTGACGAAATCTGGGAGAAGGTTATTGAGGCGGTGCATGGGGGAGAGAGGGATCACAAATTCCTCTTCTGGGCGCTTGGTGTTGACCAGGCCAATATGACGGTGCTCCGTGAGATATCTCCTCCGGGCAGGACCCCGCTCATGCTCAAGGAAGCGAAATGGGCCGAGATGTTCCTCTGGCTTTCAAAGAGTCTCTCCCAGATATCAGACTCCCGGATTGGTGAACAGATATCACTAGAGAACCCGGTTGGTCCTGAAGGCTGGGGAGTAATTCAGCTCTGATATCAATGTCTGCCGGACATGCCAGACCCGGATCGTATTTTGCCTGTGGTGCTTCGGTCGCAGGAACCAGGCATATTCGGGATCAGATACCATGTGAAGATGCCTGGGCCGGTGTCATCCTCCCCGGTGCTCTCATCATCGCGGTTGCTGATGGTCTCTCATCCGCAGAACATGGAGGAAAAGGTGCCGATATTGCCGTATCTTCCAGTGTCAAAAATGCCGCAGATGGATATAAGGCCGGTGAGCCGGACATTGCTGCTCTTATCAGGTCAGCCATGAGTGCCGGGAGGGAGGATATTGATGATCATGCCCTTTCTGAAGGACTGGACATCTCATCCTTCGCAACGACGCTGCTTTTGGCTTTTCTCACCCCGGATGGCGCCTTCTGTGGTCATATCGGGGACGGAGCCTGTGTCACCCTTTCAGAAGGCGAACCATCCCTGCTCTCGGTTCCCGGAACTGCCGAGTATGCCAATGAGACTGCTGTCCTGACCGCACAGAACTGGGAGTCACAATGTCGCATCTCACATCGAGCAGCCGATGCGATCATCTGTGCAACCGACGGATGCCAGGGAGCCCTTATCCGAAGGGAGGATGGCGCCTATATCCCATATAGTCCTTTTGTTGTGCCTCTTGTCAGATCCCTTGGCCAGTACATACATGAAGGCCGGGACCTGAATACCGAGGTTGCCGATCTCCTCTCTTCTTCCCGCATGCGGGCACTCTCATCAGACGACATGACGTTGGCCGTTGGATTCTCCCTGTCTGGTGAGCCCTTCTGATGACCGGGTCGTCCGGATCAGAACCAAAAATCCGGATTGACCGTACCGTAATAGAGGTCTCTCCTCTCTCATCAGGTCCGGTTCGCGAAGAACTGGTCATCATGAACGAGGGAAAGGGACGCCTGTATGGAAATATCCGTTCAGATGCAGACTGGGTTACTGTTCTTGACACAAATCTGAATACCACCTTTATCCAGCGGGTAATTCTTGAGATACGGCCTGAAAGAGCCCCGGCAAGTGGGGAGTCATCGGTTCATATTCTCTCAACCGGTGGAATCGGGCGGGTAAAGATTGAGATCAGAAAAGCCCCAACACCAGTATCAGCGCTTCGGATGGATGAGAAGGTCTTCCAGTTTTGCGGTATTACGAAAGATGAACCAATCTCTTTTTCATTGACGGTCAGAAATGCCGGCTCCGGTTTTTTATCAGGAACCGCAGTTCCGCTCTGTGACTGGATTGAGATACCTGCCCGGGGCATCTGGACACGGACGGTGCAGGTCATCCCGGTCAGAGTTATCACTTCGAAAGCCCCGAAAGCCCGACATCCGATCGGAAGGATTCATGTAAAGACGAATGGCGGGGAGGAGACGGTTGAGGTATCCATTCACCGTTCACAGGAGAAAGGACCGGTTCCCCGGTTTATGCCATCTTCACTTCGCATATCCTGGACTGTCCGGGGTATCATCGAAGAGCGTCTTATCGTGAAGAACACCGGAGCAGGAACCCTTCGGGGAACTATTCCTTCAAAATATCCCTGGATAACCGCAATTCCGTCAATATTCTCCGTCACCGACAGCACCATGGTTACGATCAGAGTGGATACACGCCTGCTACCGGGACATGTTCCAGCATCAGTTCAGCTGGTGATCATCACCAATGTCGGGCCATTCACGCTGAATATCGAGATCTCACGTTCATATCTGGCACAGGAGAAAGCACGGATCCGTCTTCCCAGAATAAAGACCAGATCACGAATGACTGTCCTTGATCAGCATGGTGGTCAGCTGCAGATACTATCATCCGGAAAATCCGGCGGCGAAGGGGAGATATGGTATGTGGAAGGTGATGAAACACGGTGTGTGAAGATATTTCATCCGCACCGAAGCAGTCCTGAGATGGAAGAGAAGATCCGGATCATGCAGAAGAGTCCGATCCGGATTCCTGCCGGTACGGGGATCTGCTGGCCGTCGGGTATCATCCTCTCACAGGCTCCCTCACGGTTTCTTGGATACCTGATGACCCGCCTTGATAGCAGATTTATGCCGGTGCATGCCTGGTATGATAAACCTGACCAGGATTTTTCCTTCTCAATGAAGGCAGCAGCACGACTTGCCAGTCTTGTCCATGCGGTCCATGCATCCGGACACTGTGTTGGCGATCTTCGTGAGAATAATGTTTTTATCAGCACGAGCGGAGAGATATGTCTCATCGATACCGATTCTTTTCAGATAACAGACCCGTCATCCTCACGGACATGGTTCTGCCGGGTCGGGACAGGAGAATACCTGCCTCCCGAACTGATAGACGGATCGTTTGAGAAGCAGGATATTGACCGGCTCTTTGCTGACCGGTTTGCCCTTGCCGTCCTTATCTTCAGGTTCCTGATGCAGGGAGCCCACCCGTACCAGGGACGGGGACCGCTCATCGAGGATGCACCCACCACTCCGGATAAGATTATTCGTGGCCTATTTGCGTATGAAGGAAAGATACCAGGATTGTATCCTCCTGACTATGCCCCGCCCTACGACCGGATTCCGTCATCGGTCCGTGCCCTGTTTCATGAGGCATTTGTGACCGGTCACCAGCACCCGCAGGCCCGTCCCGAACCCTCACGATGGGCACAGGTTCTGGGATTTTCATATGATGGCAGACTTGCTGCAGACCCGAAAGTTCTGATACGGGTGACGGGTTCGGAAATAAAAACAACGCCTGAATCAGTATTGGTACCAACAAAACCGATTGTACCGGACTATATCGACGATGAGGGATGTTCGCTTGATGTCGGAGACAGAATTGTTCGCATTTCTCATGGGGAGATTCGAAAAACCGACCGTGACGGGTTTCAGCTCCTTATCAGCATGAACCGCCTCACTCCTCTGTTATCATGCCCGGTTAGTCAGGTACCGCCATCGGTGATAGTCCCGGAAAAAATGGTCTACCAGAACCAGGGGCCTGAAAAACGGATACATTATCTTATTCCTGATATTGATTTCAGCCGGTACGTTCATTGGCACGAGGCAGCAGATCCTGAAACCCGCACATCGTGGAGAGGAGAAAAGTTTTCATTCAGGTACCGGGTTGCAGCATGCACAAATCTTCTCTCCGCTCTTCTCTCCATGAGTCGGGTGGGACTCTCTCCATTCAGCCTGTCCCCCCGTTCTGTCTTTGTCGGTCCGGACAGTTCAGTTCGGGTTCTTGCAGTATCGCAGGAGCAGGTGAGGACCGATGAAGAAGATAGAAGGTCCCTGCTTTCCGAGATCAGAACCCTTCTCTGTAACATGATGATGGACGGATGTGATCCCGCTCAGGTCTTTAATAGAAGAGCCCGATATCGGTTCTCTGTTCCTTCTCCTGACCGGATTCCGTTTCCGATGAGGAGTATCTTTTCAGGATCGCAGGATTGTTCTGGATCACTTGAAGATATCCTCTCCTGCTGGTTTGAACGGTCTGAACATGCATTCCTCTCCCTCGTTTCCTGCCCGGCTGATCCTGATCACTGGTTCTGTACGTATCCCGGACTTTGTCCATTCTGTTATCCGGATCAGTCTGCACGTCTTCTCCTGGCCCCTCGTCCCCGGTGCTGTATATTACCGACAAGAGTTGTGTTTCTGCTGTCAGCACCAGTACATACGGTCAGGCATCTGAAACGAAGACGGGTACAGCGGGACCGGATAGTGATCCCGGTTATTCCTCTTCCATTCTGCATGACCTTCCCGCTCCGGATATCTGCCAGATTCATACCAATTCTTGCAGCCCGGAATGGTGATATGGTATTGCTGCCGGTGTGTTATACACGCTCACTTCCGATATGTATTCCCTGGATGACTACCGCTCTTGTCATCATTCCTCCGTTATTTTCACTTGAGGCACTTATCCTGAAGAGGTTTGATATCTCGCTCATTGATGAGATGCGATGGGTATCCTCACTGGAACAGATGAAAGGGAACTTCTTCCCACGGCTGGTTCGTGTAAAGAGGGTACGGCGTCAATATGTGAGAAAAACCATATCCGTCATGTTGTTTCCCGGATTTTTTGAAAAACCAGCGAAAATTGCTCCATCAAAAGGAAAGAAAGGAAAGAAGGGAAAGACAAAGGGACATCTCTCAAAAAAATTAGCTGAATTCATCGAGGAATTTTTCGGATAAAAATTTTTGGTAGAGATGAGTGAAGATATTTCTATCTCATTCCTGCTCAATACCGCTATCTACCCGGTTGATTCTTCCACCGGTCTGTTCATGAATTGGTGACGGAATATACGTGAGATAGGCAATAAATTCGTCGACATCAAGTGCTCCATATCCAACAAGTGTCCCTTCTTTCATAATGGTATATCCGTCTCCTCCATGGGCAAGGAAGTCTATTGTCGCAACCGTGTAATATGCGTTCATATCCATCTCCTCTCCGTCAATGGTGATATTGACTACCCGGTCTGATGGATCCCTGGATTCATCATAGAAATAGGAAAACCCGGATATCTGCAGAAGATGGTCAGGCTTTACCGTACGGGTCCACTGTTGATTGAGCAGGTCTTTGATCTGCTGCCCGGTCATTTGTACTGAGTAGATCTGGTCATGGAATGGCATGACTGAGTAGGCATCGCCGGTTGTTATCTCACCAGCATCGATGTCTGCACGAAGATATCCGATATTCAGGATGCTAATGTTTGTCTTCATATCCCATCGGAATGCATCGGTTGCGATATCGTAGAGCAGTGATTCTCCATTCTCATCCGGATTCCTGGTAAGGGGGATGTCTGTTGTCGCAATAACTTCACTAATAAGAGGTGCAATGGTGCTGTTTACTGCATCGAGCAATTCCTGGGAGTTTTCATCCGGCGTAAATCCTGCCCCCTGGTCAGCATATGCGGTGACAATGGTTGCCGTCTTGTTCACAATATCCTTCATTTCTGGGTCCAACTCAAGGGTTACATCAGCATAGGCCGAGCTATATGAATATGCCTGCGTAACAAGGGTCGGTTTCCCGCCGGCATTTGGCACGTACTGGTTGGTGAATTGATGAGAATGGGCTGATAAGACCACGTCGACATCCTCATCCAGTCTCATCACAATCGACGTAACCCTGCCTGAGAGATCCCCGGTCTCCTGTGTCGGACCATCATAGGGTGTCTGGCTTCCTCCTTCATGAAGGAGAACGACAAATGCATGAATACCCTGTTCCTGAAGCACCTTCACCTGGGCATTGATGGCATCTGCTTCATCGGTGAAGGCGACTTGTTCGACATTTCCAGGTTCAGATATCTCACCGGTTAGCTCCGTGACAGCCCCGATGAAGGCGACCGGGACGCCCTCTATGTCCTCTATTACATATGGCTCAAGGAAGAGGTTGTCTGTTCCATTCCAGAAGATATTTGCAGCAATGACCGGCCAGAGTGCTCCGGGATAGGGATCTACAAGGTGCGTAATGTTCGTCCCATCATTGCCTCCGTTTATGAGCCGCTGTAATTCGGAGAGGTTGCGATCAAATTCATGGTTGCCAAGGGTTCCAATGACTCTGACTCCCGTTGTCTCTGTTGTGTCTGGTTTCTTCCAGTCGCCGGTTACAAACCGGTTCATAAAGAGTATTGCCGGTTCATCGAGAAGCAGATTTGATTCTGCCGGCGATGCTCCGGTCATGTCACCAGGAAGGGCAATTATGGTGGTATTTGTTCCGTAGGTATCGATTGCATCAGAGAGATATCCAGCAAGAACCGGGATACTCCCTGCCGGAGATCCATTCATCTTCTGTCCAGGGCCGAGTTGTCCGTGAAAGTCGTTTACTGCAAGGATGTGAAATTTTACAGGCCCGAATGCCTGGTCATCAGCGGCGGTCGGGATGAAAAAAAAGCTAATGAGATACAGGATGGCGAGAATGCCTGCAATCCGAAGGGTGTGATGTGGGGGAACGGGCATGATTGGATACCGTTGCATGAGAGATCCTCTGCAGGAGAGGATATGAATGTATAGGTTATGTACCACAGGGTTTTATGGTTCATTGACATATATTACCAGAAGATCGATATCGAATTCAGAAATCGGGGGAGTCAGGTGAAACGCCCTATCCCGTATGGAATCATGAACTATGCAGAACTGGTCAGGGATAATGCGTATTTTGTAGACAAGACCCGGTTTATCGCGAAACTTGAGGAGATTCACAACCCGGTTTTTCTCAGGCCACGTCGGTTTGGAAAATCCCTTTTCTGTTCAATGCTTCACTATTACTATGATCGTGCACAAGAAAAGAGATTTGAGGAACTCTTTGGTCATACCTGGATAGGGAAAAACCCAACCGCACGTCATAACCAGTTTATCGTTTTCAAAGGGGATTTTTCAGAGATTGGCGTTCATCAGCAGATTACAGAGTCCGGGACAAAAATCGGGTATTCATCCGTAAAGCGAATCGTCCATATGGCAAGAGAGGCGTCTATGGATCACGAATCCGGGTAATGATTCGATTATTGAATTCAGTATAGGGGCTGAATTACTTCTCCTGATATCGTGCGATATAGGCATGTGTCGATTCAATAGATTCAAGAAGTATCGGAGTTGTATCCAGCAGATCATGAAATAATTGAATAATCTCGCTATGCTGGTATTCATGCACGATGGTATTTCTGATCTCCCTGATTGTCCGTACATCATGTGCAGATTCAATATAACCCATCTTTTCTGCCCGGTTAATCCGGTCCAGAACACTCCCGCCTGGCTCAAGTTCCACCACCCCAATCGTTCGAAACATCTGCTGGATGAGAATATCACTCGAACGGGCAAATCTGCTACTCAACGCTTCGAATGCGTCCATCTCTTCAATGGAGTATGCTGATTTTTTCCCAATTCCTGAGCATATCTGATATGAATGCAAGAGCCATTCTTTGCTCTCCTGCAGGTACGTATCTGTCTGAATAAGAAGATCAAGAGCATCAGTCTGGTTCATAGTTCAATTCCCTCTCTCATGGCAATTCGTGCGAAGGGAGTTTTTGGTTCTGGTTCAATAAGGATATCGATCTTTTGTTCGCCCAGATTATCTTCAAGTGCGATTCGGATATTACGTTTTTCAATTCCTGAAATTTTGTTTGAAATGATGAAGAGGTCTATATCCCCTCCTTTCTGAGAATCATCTGTCCTTGAACCAAAAAGGATAACCCGGGCGGAGGGATCAAACGAATATATCGTTTTTTTAATGAGCGATACCTCACCTTCGGATAATCTCATCTCAATATATATTACCGTTTGATCGTATTGTTTTTTCTCTAAATCGATAAAACAGGGGAGAAGGTCAGATATAATTATCCATGTGTGGAAGGTAATTTATCCAAATCGTATCCAAAGGGCAATCCATTCTTTCACGACAGAAAGAAGGACTTTTTTACACTCTTTAAGTGAATCACCTGTTGACCAGAAACCGGGTAATGAAGGTATTTCACCATAATATGGTTCTTTCTCTTCAATACCTTCGAATTTTGCTGTGGATAATGCAGCCGTAATGTAATCATTCACCAGAATTTATCTGAAATTTTCTGAATTATTCGGGATTTACCCGGACATTCATCCAGTCATGCGGGTAAAAAATCAGGTCCCAGAAGCACTTAATATTTTATCAGGGAAAATATGTGAGCTATCTCATACCGTACCTGAAATAACTCGGATAATATATGCAGTTTTCACTCTATGCCGGCCTTCTTCTCCTATCCTCTCTGATATCAGTTGCCCTGGCTGGTTATGCATCTCATCGCCCATCTGACAAGGTCATGCGGGCATTTTTGTATCTTATGATCGGTGTCTTCTGCTGGTCATGCACCTCTTTCTTTGAAGCGATCTCAACCTCGATTGGGTATAAATTATTCTGGTCGGTAGTATCGGTGATCGACCTGGTAGTGCCGGTCCTCTTTCTTTATTTTGTCCTTCAGTTCACCCGGAATGGAGACCGGATTCCAAAGAAGGCCGTATATCTTCTATTGATCATTCCGGTAATCAGTTTCATTCTTTCTGCAACCTTCCCAATTCATGGTCTCGTCTGGCCTAAGATTTACCTTGTCGATACTATTCTGGCCGGGTTCTCTCTCTTTTATGTTCATGGGGCCTGGTACTGGGTGGAGATCATCTATAGTCTCCTGCTGTATTTTGCCGCTGCCGGTGTGCTGCTTCATGCTGTGATACGGTCAGCCCCGGTATATGCCGTTCAGATGTGGCTGGTATTTGTCAGTTCGCTCTTTCCTGTCATCTCAAGTCTGCTCTATGCGTTTGCCTCACCAATATTCTTTGGAATTGATTTTACTCCCATATCATTTACCCTGACCGGCCTGGTCCTCATCTATGCAATTACCCGGCACCTGCTCTTTGATCTGATTCCGATTGCTCATGAGCAGATCATCATGGATATGCAGGAAGGGGTGATTGTGATCGATGAACAGGACCGGATAGTGGAATTGAATCCTGCTGCTATGCTCCTCCTCCCGGTGACTTCCGGTGTTGTGGGAAAGCATGTCTCATATCTCTCACCCCTCTTTCCTGATTGTGGAGATGAATGGTCGTCTTGTTCAGATGGGAGAAACCGGCTGTCCCATATTGGTGACCGGTGGATTGAGTTTCGGGTTTCCCCGGTGAACCGGAAGAGAATGCCTGAAAAAGGGTGTGGACGGCTCCTTCTCTGTATCGATGTTACCGACCGGGAACGATCAAAGCAGGAACTTTCTGCCAGGAATGAAGAACTGGAAAAGATGAACCTTGATCTTGCCCATGAGGTTTCTGAACGCCGGCTTGCGGAAACGAGTCTTCGTCTGGCAAATAAGAAACTGAATCTTCTCACGAGTATCACTAGGCATGATGTCCTGAACTGGGTGACGGTCGTGAATGGCTATGCCCGGATTCTTCAGGAGTCAGGAGATGAGCCGGATACTGAATCGCTTGATAAAATAGTGCATGCCGGAGATACAATCGGGGAGATCATCTCCTTTACCGGGGTGTATGAGGATATGGGGACCGAAGCACCAAAGTGGATATCGGTCGAATCGGTGTTTGAAGAGCCTGATATTGCCCGTCTTCTTGCACCGATTTTATTTTCTCTTGAGGTTTCAGGGCTCATGGTGTATGCTGACCTGATGTTCTCCCGGGTGTTTTACAATCTTCTTGATAATTCCTTCCGACATGGGGATGGGGTGACAAACGTCCGGGTGTCCGGATATCCTGCCGGTCTGGAGTATTGTCTGGTATATGAAGATAATGGGCAGGGAATTCCTGATGATGAGAAGGAGATCGTATTCAGCCAGGGACATGGGAAGAATTCAGGTCTTGGGTTATTTTTGATCCGGGAGGTTCTGGATATTACCGGGATTCGGATCAGGGAATGCGGGGTATATGGGAAGGGTGTCAGGTTTGAGATGGTAATTCCGGAGGGGGGATATCGATTGTCATAACTTCATATACTTCTCTGGTGACAATTAAAAATTCTTGGGTTAAATTGACGGTTTCATGAGAAATTATAAACGGATTAATGAATTAATGGATAATATTAGATTATAATAAAGACGATCCGTGCACATTTTACCGCTTCTGTTTTCGAACCTATTGACAAGATTGATCTCAAGGATGGTACTGATGTTATTCTTTCAATAATTATCAACGAACCTGAAAAATCAGAAGATCTCTGGGCAGTATTAGATAAGTATACCGGGATCATAGAGGGCCCTCCTGATTGGTCATCAGAGCATGATCATTATATCCATGGAACTTCTAAAAAAGGACAGCTAAATAAGGAGTAATCAGGGTTGTATAGTTTTAAAAAATTATTTGATATTTGCAGACACTTTTTTAAGTAGGAAGGTTTTTCCAATTACTTCTTGAGTATAATTCATCCAATTATTGATTCAGAGATGAATGCTATCTTTTTTACCCGAATTAATAGTAAGCGTCAGGTTTTTGCCAATTACATTCCGATAAGTATTGATCGTTGTTCGCTGTGGTTATTCGACTCGGACATGGGAACATGATGATGGAGGTTCGGATATCCGGCTGATAATGAGTATTGTCGGGTATATGAGGAAAATGGGCACAAAAAGAATTCGGGTCTTTTGTAGCTTTTGATTATGGAAATATTCGATATTTCTGGGATTCGGACAGGGAAGCAAAGTATATTGGAAGGGTTTCAGAAAACCGTTGACTCTCAATTTTTTGATTCATACAACACTTTTCCTTCACGTAATGCCCAGTATAACACAGTTCCTGGTACTGGATTTAATGCCTCTTCTTCGCTGTATACAAGAATATCTACCCCGATACCTGGAGCGACCCTTCCTATTGCATTCCGATACTCAACCATTTTTCTCCCTCTGTTCTCAGGATTATTCACAAGAACAAGAATATCAATATCTGAATCTTCGGTTGCATCACCTCTGGCATATGAGCCAAAGAGAATAATTCGTGAGGGTTCCTCCACATTTAGTATTTTTTTGGCCGAAGATGCGATTCTCCCTTCAGCGAGCATGATTATCATATCGTGTCAGAATGAGATAAATTTTCTTTTTGTTGATAGATCATATCTGGTTATCCAATTTAGTTTCTTCCAGGATTAAAAACGATAAGTACAGCCCTGGACAACAAATGGTATCTTGAGCAAAAATGGGTTTAAGGTGATTTATTAGAAATACTAACTCACAAGCAGTCTTTATATCTCTCTTCAACTGCTGCTGCTTCCTTTTCTTTCCCCTGCATCCGATATGCTTCAACCAGGATAGGATACACTTCAGTAGCTTTCAGAAATGATTTTTTCAGCAGTTTTTCACAGATTCCGATCGTCCGTTTTGGATATCCTGCTTTGTTCAGGAATCGTGCAAGAAGTACCATGGCAATTGGTTCATACAGCCCTGCCTGAACTGATCTCTCAATCAGGTTCAGACCCGGTTTGAGGTCCTTGTGCATGAGATGCTGATATCCTTCCAGGAGATATACAATTTCGTTCATCTTCTTCTCTTTATACATGGGAAGTAAATCTGTCAGCTCATCAATTCTTCCGAGTTTTCCTGCCAGAAAAAATGCCCAGGAGGATTCAGAGAGAAGTCTGCCTGCTCGTATATGCCCGGACAGGAACTCAAACGTTTCTGTATTATCTCCTTTTTCCCACAATTGTTTGAGTGTATCCTGAAGATTATCTTCCGGATTATTTCTTGAGTATCTCCCTTCCATGGTATAATCCCATAATGCATTCATCATCCGGGACTGTTCACGGGTTTCCATCCGAATATTTGGATAACTTTTTTCCATCTCCTCAATCAGGGGCATTATGAGATCTGAAAGTCCTGTATTCCTGAGATGGAGCAGCATTTCAAATATCTGACACTCATTTCCTCCGGTCTCTTCCCGTAAATGAGAGAGAAATTGCGGGTCATGTATGGCATCGGTATGGAGTGATTCTATGAGTTTCTTTCCGATGGAATATTCTGACGTGTATTTTTTTATTTCATTGAGATTGGTATGTATGTGTAAATCTATTGCAGTATTATGAATCGGAGTGAAGGAGAAAAATTTTGATGCAAGGGAATATCCTTCATCAGCAATTGCTTCGGCTACAATAAACCCTGGCAACGCTTCATATGGTCCTTCATCGGTCAGTGTCTGATAGATATGATCGGTTATGGAGTCCAGTATTATTTTGATGAAATACACAAATGCATAGATCTCTACCTCATAATTCTCCCGGATATTATATTTTTGAAGGATCTCAAGTCCGATTACAGAGAAGCCAATGGGCAAAGAAAGGAGGCATGAAAAATCATCCGGGTATTCCAGGACATCGTCATCAATGATGAGATCAACAAGGTCTTCGGTTTGAATTATTTTATTCCACAGGTATACTGCTTCGCTTTTCTTATCAAGTGTTCCCGCAGCGAGGAACGCAATCAACTGATCGCCTGGAGTATCCTGTTTTGTGATGAGCCTAGCGAGGAGATTGTTCATCTCCTCATGTTTTCCGAGTGCTCCAAGATGCCTGGCTATCCTGAATTGAGAGAACGGGCTTTTTTTCAGGTCATCTATTTCCTTCAGGAGGTGTATTGCCTCTTCATGGTCTCCCAGGAGGGTGAGTAATAATTCACGTGTCAGCAGGATACGATAATCATCCGGGTGCTCCTTTTCCAGGTTCGTGATCTCTTCATAGATATCCGCTATTGTAATGTCTGAAAGTTTGCCGCCGATGAGGTCGAACCCGTCACCAACAGCATACAAATTGTCTCTATCACCAAAGAAAGAAACCATACGGTATGTATGTGTTGGTGCCATGTTAATATTGTTCTAAAACCCATATGTCTCAAAGAATGTGTCACCTGAAATTCATGAAAATTGAGTTGTCATCTGACGATAGAAGTTCATATATTGCATAAAATTTCTATAGGAGATAGAATAACTGCCCAATTTATTCAGGAGATAATAGTATGATAAAACAACTTACAGCAATTATTGAACGTGAAGGAGATGGATATGTATCATTATGTCCTGAATTGGATATCGCAAGTCAGGGGGATTCAGTTGAGGATGCCCGTAATAATCTCCGAGAGGCAATTGAATTGTTTTTTGAAACTGCATCCCAATTTGAAATTCAGACCCGATTACACCAGGAAGTATATGTGACTAGTCTGGAGGTTGCAATTGGGTAAACTCCGTATTCTCTCCGGAAAAGAAGTTTGTATAATCCTTTCTACACATGGCTTTTGTGAGGTCCATCGGCGGGGAAGCCATATTGTTATGCAAAAAAGACTTGTTGATTCAACAATCACTGTTCCGGTTCCAAATCATGATGAGATAAGGGTGGGTACATTGCTATCCATAATTCGTCAGTCCGATCTCCCAAGAAGTGAATTTGAATAACAATTGTTGAATGGTTTTAGGTTTGAGATGGTGGTTCCGGAAAGGGGATTATAGG
The DNA here is from genome assembly GCF_000013445.1 of Methanospirillum hungatei JF-1. Taxonomy (NCBI): domain Archaea; kingdom Methanobacteriati; phylum Methanobacteriota; class Methanomicrobia; order Methanomicrobiales; family Methanospirillaceae; genus Methanospirillum; species Methanospirillum hungatei. Next base: position 2,986,862 of record NC_007796.1, on the reverse strand, counting down.
CCTTAGGTTTTCAAATGGCAGTAAAAACTTTTCAATTCATAGAGAGTATTGTATGAATAAGGTACAGGTGAACATCTTGGTTGATCAACCTCCTCTTAACAAGGATCTCATTCTCAAAACGATTCGTGAACTCTCTCCTGAATTCCGGACCGTATATAAAGTAAAACGTCTGGGTTTATTTGGCTCTTATGCATCTGGGTCAGCTCATGAGCACAGTGATATCGACATCCTTGCAGAGTTTGAACCCGGAGCTGATATATGGGATTTATCTGGATTAAAAATAAAACTGGAGTCCATATTTGGGGTTTCTGTTGATGTTACTACAGTATCTGCCCTAAAGCCAGAAATGCGTGATTCGATTCTGGCAAATATTGCATATTCATGAAAAATTCAAAAAAAGTTATTAGTATAGCAATTACATATACTGATTTACGTTATAGGTAAGAAATAATGACTGTGACGATTGATTGCATTTATGATGGAGAAGTATTCCGTCCTCTGGAAAAAATTGATCTGAAAAAAGGTGAACGATTAACTCTTCATATAGAGCGTCATATTTCTTTAGATCCTATTGTACTACAGACTCCGGTTACTGATGATATTATCCAGTCATTGCGGAGAGAGTCGTGGACATCTTTATAGATACATCTGTAATTATTCCTTTTCTTATTGAATCTCCTGCAACTATGGAGGTAAGAGGTTTCTTTGAAAACTTCCATGGATCATTTCATACGTGCTCGATGGTCTATCAGGAGACCCTATTTATTGGGATGAGACTTATTGCCGTCGAAAGGTTAAAAATCCGTTCATATATTGATTTAAAAGAATACATTATAAAAAATGGGCATTCTTTTGCAGATGATTTTTATGAGAAGGTTTCTCTTCTTTTTGGAAATATGACTATTCACCGGGATTCTGCAGATACGGATCATATTATGCAACTTATGGTTGATTATGGGCTATTTCCCGCTGACGCTGTTATTGCAGCTACAAGTATCGAACAAAAAATTACTTTATTTGCATCCAGAGATAAAGATTATTCCAGGATATGTTATTTGAAACTTTTTCCTTTCAATGAAAATTTCAGATAATTTTTGTAAATAGGAAGCAAATCGTTCTGGAATAAACACATAACATTACACACCGGATGCCTCATAATACAGGGTTTGATTGTTTTTGGTAACCCTTATTTATGGGATTGTGTCAGAGTATCATTCAGTTGTTCTTTCACAAAATGATATAAATCTGGAAGGTCCTGCTCAATAATCAACCATATTCTGGTTACCTTGTCTCCTCACTCCAAACATTATTACATCTGCCGGCTGGTACACCCTCTGGTCCAGAAGAGAATCTATGGTTCGTAGCATTTGTTCCAGCATTCGGATCTGTACGAGTATTGTTTTTCGCTGTCATTATTAATGCACTACAAATTTTTTACGCTATATACTGGTTGTTATCTAATTAGGATTCTCCAGAGGGCATAATCTGGCCTGATTATGCCTATATTCGTCAGATCTATTAAAATTTTATATAATAGTAAACTATATAACTAAGAAGATCTCCATTACTATAATTAATGAAAGATGAGGATGTTTCATTAGAAATAGACTCCATAAAAACCATTGATCATCTTGGAATAGTTGCAGGCACGTTCCATAAGCTTGGTTTAGCTCCTATAATTGACCGGGCAATCCCTAAAATTGGTCAACATCAAATATCAAGTTCTCAAATTTTATTAGCCCTCATTCTCAACGGACTTGGATTCACAGAGAGACGACTCTATCTTTTTCCCGAATACTGCAAGCATCTTGATTTGGAACGTCTCATAGGTCCGGATATTTCTGCAAAAAATCTAAATGAATCAGTCATTGGTCGCCTTTTGGATAAGATATATGCATATGGCCCCAGCAAGCTCTTTACTGATCTTGTCACCCAGATGTTTACTGTTTACAAAGATGGAGTACAGCTTTGTCATGTTGATACAACCAATTTCAGTGTTCATGGTGAATATGGAAATGAATCCGGAGATGGATGTATCAAAATTACAAAGGGACATCCAAAAGACAAACGCTGGGATTTAAACAGATTTGCCTTAAGTATGGTGGTTAACCAACACGGGATACCGATTTTTGCTCGTGCACACGATGGCAACGAATCAGATAAGGAAGTTCTTGTGCAAACAATCCTATCATTGCAAGATTCATTCACATTTGATCCTGATGTAATCTTCATGGGTGACAGTGCCCTGTATACTGATAAAAACATCAAAACCCTCGGTCCGGAAACAAGGTGGATATCAAATGTCCCAGCCACAATAAATGAGATGACAGAGTTACTCAAATCTGATCTTCTCTTCACTCCTACCTCAGATCCACGGTATTCTTGCAGTAGCGTTGACTCACATTATGGTGGTGTTCCTCAAAAATGGATTGTTGTCTCATCTGAAGAGATGAAAGCTCGAGAATTGAAGACGTTTGAGAAAAACCTCCCTGTGAGGTTCAAAGCCGCATTAAAAGGGTTAAAACAGATTTCTAAAGTATGCTATGCATGTGAAACAGATGCCAATAACGCTCTCTTACGCTATCTTAATGAAACACCTTTAGTAAAATTGGTGGATTCAAGGATCAAGGTCAGTTATAAACGGGAAAATGGTAAGAAGGGGCGCCCAAAAGCAGGAGAAACGTTAATCCCACAATATTCGATCGATGCAAGGGTTGAACTTGCTCAGGATTTCGTTGAAAGTGAAAAACAGTATCTGGGCAGATTTATTCTTGCAACGAATGTTTTGAGTTTGGATTCTGAAACGGTTCTGAATCACTATAAAGGACAGATGCTTGTCGAAAAAGGTTTCCGGTTTTTAAAGGACAAATCATTCCGGGTTGCTGAAGTTTATCTGAAAAGTGAAAAAAGGATCGAGGCTTTATGTATGGTTATGGTTCTCTGCCTCATGGTTTACTCATATACTGAAATGCTGCTGCGAAAAAGGCTGAAAGAAGAAGATGAAACGGTGTTGAATCAGAAGAAGAAACCTACCTCTCGTCCAACGCTCAAATGGATTTTTTTTAAATTCAGAGAGATTAAGTCATGTATTATTTCTGTCAATGATGCACTCCATTCATCTATCCAGAATTTGGATCGAGAACTATTGAAGATATTGCGATTGCTTGGGCCGGAGTACGAAAAATTCTATTGTTGAAAAAAGATCTGGCGAATGTGGGTTATGGATCGGAGAAAGCTTTTACCTGTGATACATTGAAAGAGGATATTAACTCCTTTCCAAGGTTGCATGATGAGATGGGGGCTGAATCTCCACGGTGCATTCTTATTGGAGTGGTGTTTCGTGAGCTGAATATTACCGGTTTCCTGATTCTGGTTTCGTCCTCTCCGGTAGTGTCAGGGCTCATGGTGTATGCTGACCTGATGCTTTCCAAGGGGATTATATTCTTGATACTTTGTACAGCATATGAACAGAGTGGCAGAGTATTAGATCGCCATTGATTTTTCAAGTATCTCATGTTGGGTAAAGGAATAATTTGAGTGGAACACGTAGTTGCTTTTGGTTTGTGTGGCAAAAAACTAATAGAGTGATAGCGATATATTATTATTATGTCGGTCGCGACTCCGAAAATATCGCAAATTCTGGAAGTTATTCATTCTTTATCAACAGATGAACAGGAATACATCGAAGAGATCCTTCATAAACGTCTTATTGAGCAGAAAAGAGAGAAATTAGCACGAGAAGCCCATGAAGCTCTTAATGAATATTATTCGGGCTCATGTAAAGAAGGCTCAATAAAAGATTTATGGAAAGATTTAGATGACTCGAATAGTCTGGAATGAACGATTTATTAAGTCATATCAGAAATGGTCACGAAAACATCCTGATTTGATAGGAATATGCAAAAACTTAAAATTTTTAAAGCAGACCCATTTCACGTCTCATTTAAAACCCATCCTCTTCATGGATCACTGGAAGGGTTTTGGTCATTTTCTATATCATATCAGTACCGGATCTTATTTTCTTTTTTAGATAATTGGAAAGGCTCAGTACATCGTAACCCTTCACTAACAATTTTAAATTTTAATAAGAATGTAAGCTTCCAGATGATTGTCCTACTTGACACCCTTGAAGATTATGATCAGGGGGAGCATGAAGATTTATGGGTATGCCTATGCACAGAAATAGGTTAAATCTTCCCGTATTTCTTGTGAGCCTGTTCAATTGTCATGATTTTCTCTATCAAAATCATATCGGCATCAATTGAATAGAACAACGTATATTTCCATGATATATGCATACGCCAGTGAGGTTTTTTCGTTTTTAACCTCTTGATATTCCACCGGGCATGTGGATGGTGGATGAGCTCTTCGATATGTTCACCAATGATACGTCGATCCTTTTCAGGAAGCCCACGGATAAACTCTTTTGCTCGATCTTCTATTCTGATCTGCACAAAGAACCTCGTCTACAGCTTGAGTTCTCTTTTTGCCTCTTCCCATGAAGTGAAGGTGCCATTTTTACTAATCTCATCAAGATCCATTTCGAGAGTCCGCCTTTGGTGTTCAGCAATAAGATCAGCGACAGTATCACCAAGGGTCTTCCCTGGTTCTTTAATATTTGAAAGTGCCACCCATGTATCCGGTGTGAGAGCTACCCGCTTACTAGCTACCTGAGCCTGTTTCTGTGTATGTGCTGTCATTATTTCTATCTCCGATTTCTATCAATTTCATGTTTCGATTCTCTATTCCAGATTATGTATTATGACAACCTTCTCGCAAACGTATGGGGGGTGTCCTTATACAGTTGTATTACCCTGTAAAGTTGTATAATAGTAAGCTTGTGATCTCATAATCATTTTCATCAATATGGCAATATCAAATAAAGGGCTGGTATATTGGCATTCCGACATTGAATCTCAGAAAACTCCCAAATTTATATATTTCTTTATAAAAACTATGGAAGTATAGGTTTCGTCTTTCAAATATCTTATCACTCATAGATAGTTTTTCAAAGAGTTAGATCGGGTCAAGCCCGACCCTTTTTAAAAGAGTTGTTGCCAACTTTTCCTGTTTCTGGTTACATTTACTTCGGTATACTGATGAACAAGAATATTTCTTAAACAAGCAATATCCTGCCATGGGATGTTGTGATTCCTATTTTTGATGTGATCTGAAAGCCTCTGGGTTGTTTCAGCGAGGATTTGTAGTTTTCTGATCACTGCATCCTGAGTCTTGTCATCGGATAAAAAATATTCATATCCGTCCTTTGTGTATTCACGAATTTTTTTTAATATATTCATCAATCAGGATGAGATAATATCTATCATCCTTCATAGGGATATTGCCTCATGAAGAATCTTATCTTTAATATACCAGTGAAGACACTCCGGTTCAACAATGTCAATTTTTATTTGAAGGAAGTCTTCCAGTTCCCTGATGAGTGCCACCTGGTCGAGGAGGTTTCTGCTCGCATCAATATCTGCAAGAATATCGAGATCGCTATCCTCTGTTTGTTCCCCTCTTACAAATGATCCAAAAATCCGGATATTATCTGCTCCGTGTGATTTTGCAATTGAAATAATTTCATTCCGGTGACTCAGAATTTCCTTCAAGGATCGGATTTTTTCATCTTTTTTCATGCGGTTTCTGTATATTTTCAATTTTTATCAAAATTTTCAGGAATAGTCCATACATATTGCACAATAATCATCTCTTAATCAAGCCATCGCAATTTTTCTAATTGATGGTCAATTTATTTCTGATATGTTTCTATTGTGTTTTGTCATAAAAAATATTTTGATATCCCTGTATTCATAATATCCCAAAAGGGCAGTCTGGTTGGTTTACTTTGAACTTCGGAATATCTTAACTTAAAAATTCTGTGTTCGCTGAATAACCGAAATTTACCGCCCATAATGCTGTGTTGGAAGTAATGAATCATGTCCTATTCAATGTCGTGTTTGATCGTCGAACCGCAGGAACGGGTTTATCCGGGGAATGTAACTAAATCTCCTCACGTGTATGACCTGATATACTGGTTTACATGGTGATGGCTGTGAACCGGCATTTTTTTAATTCTCCATGAGTCAGGAGAAGGATCAAATACTGAATCGAATAAAAATTGTGTATTCTAATGAAACCAGCGGGTATTTTCCATCTTCAGGACTGGGTTTGGAAACAATGCCCAGATTCTTCACAGCGGTATATGGCCCCGGCAGGTCAGATCTCAATTTTCGTTATGCCTGGAATAATTCTCTCGCTGCTTTTATTGTGAATACCACAACGTTCCGAAGAGTTTCTCCATATAATCTGGTGCAAATCCCGTCCATGGCTTAAATAGTCTCTATTTAACCGTACTTCACAAAGATCTATGCAGGGACCACAATTTCCACACTGCATGGTTTCTGTATCTTTCCCAGTATATACAGGGGTGTATGCATACTATGCACAGCTATGCACCGGTTATGCACACCTGTGTGCATAGCAAAGAACCTTAATATTCTTTATAAATTCAAAAATAGCTAAAATTAAATGACTTAGTAGTATTGTATGCACACTTTTTATGATCGTACAAGAGGGCTCAGTTATGGTTCCGGTGAGGTGTACATGCACCTTCCGAAGTGTGCATAGCAGAATTGAAATCTTACATGTATTCATATTTTTAGAAACCATCTGAACCATGACCTTCTTTGTTATGCATGTTCGTGTGCATAGCTCGTGCATAGGTGTGCATAGATGCATAGCAGTATCCGACAGTGATATACACATGTGGGCTTCTGCTCCTCCGATCAGATTTCCTGGTCCTTGGAAGGAGACCTGCTGGTCTTTTAATATCCGGGGTTTTATTGGGTATCTGAATGGTGGTCATGGGATTTCCTTTTCTGGTGGGATAGTTTTTGGATTGGATGTGAGATCTTGTCTGGTGTGTGTGAATGGTGGAGGTCATACTATTCTCATTGAGTTTGCCGGGTGAATGACCCCAAAGGGTGTGGGATAGAGGTGAGATCTGGTCAATGTGGTTGTCGTGGCTGCGGGTATGATGCCGATGGCTCGTGTCATTTGTTCCGGTATAAACAATGGATGTGGATCTGCACACATGCACACCAGGATCAAGAGAGGTCATGATGGCCGGGGTTAAGCTAATCCTATCTGATTTTTCGGTAATTGGAAGGAGATTTGCTGGTTTTTTATTATCTGTGGGTTTTTCTACAGGGGTTTGAATGGAAGTCATGAGATGTTCTTTTGGAGGGGGATGGTGTTTGAGTTTTTTATCTGGAAAATTCTGGAAAGGTTGTTTGGTTTTTATTTGTGAATTTGATTATACTATTGTATTCAAGAGATGTCGTTGAAATGGGGATTTAGGTGCTGTTACTATATTCAGATGTATTTCACATCTATTAGATCTTTTATGATTGCTATGATATACTGTTTTGTATCTGGATCTTATCATGAATACAGATTCTGGAGTTATGTCATTAGTGTAATCAATATTTCTTTATAGCAAAAAATTGTAGATTTCCAGAATATGAGTGAATAATTTTACATAATTAACAAAAACGTTTTTTGAGTCAATTAATTAAAAATTGGTTGAGTCAAACTTGCAGAAAAAAGATCTAATTATATGATTTTTGTATACTTCATTATTTCAGAGTTGAAATATAATAATTACCTTTTTTTAATGTTTTCATCATGAAATTTATAGAACTGACTCTGATTAAACAATTCAAAAAAAGAGGAGATAGATGTGAAAATTATCTTTTATTATTATTGCTTTTACAATCAACACACACAACATCACTATTGTATCCAAGTGATTCACAGGATGGTGTCGACTCTTCACATTTCACCAATACACTTTGATCATGCCCTAATTTCCACTTAATATTATTCCAGAATCTATTTGTCCAAAATGGAGCATTATGAGCATCTATATAGAATGTTGTCGGCTGACACCGGTATTGCTCAACCATTCCTGAGCCAGTGAATTCGTTCCATGGAAGACTGGATTCATGAACTGGAATTACAATATTATTTGCAGAACTATTATAGGTAAATTGTGCGACGCATGTATACTTATTTCCATCTTTATATTTTGAATTACACTTACATACGGTGCCGGTATATATGGGAATAAGTGCTCCACTTCCTGTATCTCCACCTTGTGTACATCCTGTAGATAAATTACCACTGAGGTAAAACTCTAAATCATTATAGTCTTTATCTCCCCCATTCCAGAAATCTTCAAAACTCACAAGGTATCGATGATGTGTGCCACTGTTTTTAAAGGTAATCGCTGCATGAGCTAACTTATCAGGATTTCTTGATGCAGGACCTGTGAAATATGTTTTCCCATTTGCTGTATCAGAAAAGATTAATTCTGTCCCAATAGGGAATGTGCCAAGACTCCAATTAGTTCCAAATGGTGTCCCAGTTCGACCATTTGGCATTTCCCCTTGTGACCAGCCTAAATCAATTACCTTCGGATCTGATAGTTTGAATACATTTTTATATCCAGCCGATGAGTATGCAAAATCAACAATTACTGGGGTCGTGTCATCCATAACACAAACAGATGCTCCTACGCCACCCAAGTCTACAGGAATGACCTCAGTTGCTGTCGGTGTTGGAGTAATTGGAACCTCTGGAGCAGTGTCGTTAAACCAGCTTGGTTCATCAAATTTTTGGTCGTCCTTTATTACTTTAAATTCGTTAGGTACCTCTTCTTTAGAGGCAGAAGTGATGTTTCCTCCAATTGAGGAACTATAGGGGAATTCACCAATGTAAATATCTAACGCTTTAGGTTTTCCCTCTCCTTTGTTTGTTACATTTACTTCTGCATATGCGATAGTAAAGCACATAAATACTGCCGCAATTATAATGATAACACTTAAAATCACATTTTTGTTCATACAAATCACCTAATTATCAATTCTTTTTCATAACATACCAGGATACAATCACATCTCCGTTTTTCATGCTTTTTACATTTTCATTATATTTGTAGGTAAGATTATAATCATCACCCGGGGAGCAAATTTTTACCTTATCCATTGAAGAATAAATCTCTGCTGGGTAAAACCAGGTAGGTGCGATTTCAAATCTTTCCTTAAATGTCCGATTAAAATATTCTGTTGATAAATAAAACTTCATTTTTTGAGGATCGATAACGTCACCTCCTTCATGACGGGTTACGATGATGAAGGAATTTGTGTCACATTGCATACAGGAAGAGCTAAGAACCACTTTTTCTTTTGATACTGGAGGAGGGGTTGATAATAATACAACTCCAATTATCCCGATTCCTGTGATGACCAATGCAACCAGTATCAATGCTCCAATAATTTCTGATAATCCATTATCCTTCATCATTTTTAGTCACATCTTGCAATCTCACTTTTTGTTCTTCCAAGCCACCATTGAACTTTATTGAAAAAAGTTACATTAATAACATCTTTCATACTTCCGTTGTTGCTAAAATTTGTATGTGTAACTGCACTATTATTGCCAATAAAGTAGTTCCATGGTTTTAATGGTCTTTCGGCTTGAACCTCAAAATAATACGGTTTTGTTGAATCATCATGCATGGAATACGTAAAACATGCATAACATGAGCCATCATCACACCCGGCAGGATTACAGCCAGGATCACCCTTTTTTCTTGGATTAATAAGAACCGGAATTAATTCTCCAGTGGGATCTTTACATGACGCAGACTCGTTATTTTCGACACAGGGGGCGTTTTTGATCTGGTCCTTAAAATCTACTTTGACCATGGCTGATCTGAATGGGTAGTGCCGAATCTCCATTCCAATTGGTTTAGATAAAACCTTCTCCCTAAACCTTAATGTTTGCCCACTTTTCCATTCCGGAATCGAATTCCAAAAATCTCTTGATGATAAACTGCTATCACCAATGTCCGAAAACATACAATCTTCAGGTGTCCCTTCATATACCCACCATGGAAAAATTTCTTTTGAACTTCCATCTTCTAAATAAAGGATAAATTTCACCTGATTCTGCGAAAATGATTCTCCCCCACCATGATAGAGAATTATTTCATAATTTCCATCCAAATCACACTTCACACAGTATGATGTAAGTGATGCCTTTGGCGTTTTTTCAGGTGGCGGTGTTGAGAGCATAATCACCCCGATAATTGCCATGCTTAACATAACGACGCCTATCAGAAGAACCGCTCCAATAACTTCTGATACTGCGATTTCGTGCCTCATTGTCATACCCCCATATGACAGACAGAGTGGTTGTCATATAAGAATATATATGTTTCCTAAGATATCAAAAAATCGTTTATAGGCAATCAAATATATGTGTAAAATTGTCCGAAAAATTCAGTATCTCGCATATTTTGAGAATATTTAGCTTGAGTTAAAAGTAATTTCATTAATTACGCATACGCTAATTGTAAAAATATCAAATTAAACCAAATTTTAAGTTTATATTTTAGTTATTTTATGGAAGTTAATTCACATCAGTCCCAAATTGGTTCAGGACCAATGTTATTTCGTTTTCTGAGGGTAAATTGTATACTACCATCACTCGATCTACTGGTGATGGGGGATTTTGAATCCTTAACACTGTACCAATACTAAAATTTTTATCGTAAGAATTATATGGTTTAAATTCATTACTTGATATTTCTTTTTTTTCCCATTTGGTACTCTCAACATTTAATCCATTTACCAAAATTTTCATGCTATCAATATCAAGAGAATCACCTCCGTTATGGCAGATGTAGATTACTCCACATTCTGCAAGATTTGAACACATTGGAGCAAGGCAATGTTCCATACATCTTAATACTTCACTTGAAGAATCGCCTGATTGATATTGCTTATTTTTGAAATAATTCCGGAGTTTGCAATCCTCTTCACATTTTTCTTTATCAAACGGATCATGAATTGGATGACAACTAAAAGAGCCCTGTGTACATGGAAACTCCGGATCAAAATTATTTATATTTTCACTGCATGCAACACTTAATTTTACTTGTGGGATCTGAATCGGTTTGATCATGGGCAGATAAATAGCAGAGAAAATACCAAAGGCTGCGACAATGATGCCCATGAGTGCAATGGCCCCGATGATTTCTGAAATAGCATGGTCATATACCATTAGAGTGCCCCACTCTGCATGACAAGGGAGACTTCAGATTCTGTGTAATCCAGAATAAATGGTTTTTCAGTCAAATGGGCGTTATTTATATAATTCCGAACTGCCTCTAGACATGTATCGCTATCATATGTTGTTTGTGTGCATTTTCCACCTTTGGGTAGCTCTTGACCGGCTTTTTCACCAATAATTAAATTTGCGGAATAATTCTGCTTTGCTTTATCTTCTATTCGAAAAGTGTAGATATATCCACTAAATCCTCCAATATCCGGATTGTCAGATATCGTTTTATTAGTAATAGTTTTAATTTGATCAAACCCTCTTTTCCATAATTCTGTTGAAGTTATCATTCGGTTTTCATCATCTGGTGTTAATGTTCCTGTTGGAGCAGAATTTGGACTTGTTACTCGTGGATCATCTGGGATGAATTGAAGCCATATTGCATGGGCGTTAGGTTCATTTGCTTCTTTTAATTTATAATATTGTATTGATCCATCGGTTGGTTTAGTTCCAAAACCTGTTAGTTCAATCGTTCCATTAAATATATTGTGATGAATTTGATCAACTTTAGTAAAGATCTGAGCACTGACTGAACCGCTAATATCTTCTGTATCTGTTATCCGAATGTTGTTAATACTTACTTTTAAGTAATACTCCTCACTGGGGGGGTTTTTTATTGGTGTTATTGCAATTGATGGAACCAACATTACTGATGAACCCTGATCGGATGGTTGATTTAAAAATAAACCTCCCATTTCATAGAGTAAATTTTGATTTACCCAATACCTGTTCGCAGATTCATATTGGAGGGAGCCAATTCTAGGGGGATAATAATTATTTTTGTTAGTGATTGTGGCATTTTTATAATTTGATAAATTTTTTGATGGATCCATTGTTGTTGACTGGACATTTGAGTAATAAAAATCGTAAAATTGTGATGTATTATTCGATATTATATCATTTAATATATTAATTGTAAAATTTGTGCCATAAGTCTCATTCAATGTAATATTTTCCACAAGAGTTCTTTCACTAATCCATTCACGATAATGATCAGTTCTATTATCCATTATCTCTAATACGATGTCATAGATTTCCTTTTTATTTGGATATCTGATCAGTGCTGTGGCATTGATGTATTCTGGTGTTGGAGTGATTGTCGGTGTAGTTGTAGGGGTGAAAGTTATATTGCTCATATTAATAGTGATGAAAACGTCCTCATAGGTTGTTCGTTTTTTTGATGTAATGTTATAAAATCTTTCATCCTTTGTTGTAAAATTTATAGGTTCAGGAGGACAGTGATCTGGTTTCTTACAAGAAAAATTGATTAAATCGGGATAATAATTATAGTACCTCTGGGCATTATATTTCGTATAATTACTAACATCTGTCGGTAAAGGTGATACAAACGATATATCACCTACATATCCATTCACAACAACTTCAAGGAAATCATTCTGCTCATTTACCATCAATGTCCCAGAGGCTTCGATATACGAACTCATTGGCATGATACTTAAAGCACCAGAACCTACTGAAGATAACGTTCCTAATTCAAATGATCTGGCAATTGGAAGGTTTATCTTATCATTAATAATTAACCCGTCGATATCCGCTTTTAATCCGATAAATTCCTGAGTGATATATTTCATATGAGAAATCTCTGCATCTCTTCCCTGTATTGGTACTACATACAAAAGGTACATAGAGAAGAGTATCCCTAGCAGAGAGACGATCATCAAAAACCCGATAACCTCTGATAGCGCCTGCTCTTGTTTCACGCCCCACCCCAAATAGTTCTACATATATCTCTCAAAGTTCATGAAACTATTTATTCTTATTACCTTCCCCCTCCAGAAGATGAATGGTAATTCCAAAAGATTCGAAATATTATTCTTTTTAACAAAAAACCGTGTTGCCCTTTAAATACCTAAAGATATCTGAAAATTACCATAGTTGCTCCTCCTCTCATCCTTGGCATGGATCTCAAAAATGGATATTCAATCCCTTTACCATAGAACCACGCTATTCCCGGATCTCACCTGTACCCTATACCCGCCATGGTCTTATCAAAATGATCAATAGCGGCCTGTTATTAAAACAATATACATGAATATTTACTAAAAATATCGCCCAAATGAGGTTAAATTCAAGTCATAAGATCCTCATGACACAAACCCGGTTATTTTGAGAAATAAAACCCATATTATTGAAATTTAACTGTCGAATCACCCATTTGAGTATGGATCTCCCATATCGCACCATCTCACATTCCCCGCTGCAATCAGACAACTCGACCAGACCCCGATATGAAACCCGGTAACCCCAATCATTCCAAGCGTTATCTTTCACGATACCGGAAATTCCCAGTAATTCCTGACTGAATGGAGCAGTTCCCCACTACATGAGAAAACCGATATTCAGAGCCAGGAACGTATTCCCTGGTGGTGAATATTTCGCAAAATAATCTTTTTCATCCACATTGGGACCATACAGAAAGGTATCCCCCGGTTCGGAACAGAAATGGTAATAAAATCCATCCGGAGCGAATAATATCAGGAATGAGCAATCCCAAATCAGAAATTATTGAAAGAATTGAGGACGATACAGTGGATACCCGGTAGTGATAGTATCAACCAAAGCTCTGATGGTGCCGTTTTTGGGGTTACCGGTACCACGACAATGAGGTCCCTCTCGTGATTTAATCTGGATTCCTGCAACTCCGGAGCTGACCATGTCTTCAATTGAAAAAAAGCATATTGATTTATTCGGGTTATTCAGTTCATGCATACACCTGTTTTCCCACCCACGATGAGCGAGAAAACGATACATCTCTGTGGTTTGAGGTGCTGAAAGCAGTACAAAGACTGGGATTACATCTTTCATCGCCTGTTTTCATCTGTGAAACATACAGCCGTGACCAGTACAGAAGAATCCGGTTGAGGAGTTCAGGAGAGGTACTGGGATCTCAATATCAGACAGATGTAGGAATTGACAAGCAGGTAATGAGATGGGCTGAGAAGTTGGGGTTTCTATGGATTCTTGAAGAGGGAAGAGACTGAAAAAAGGGTGGGCGAAAAATATTTTCCGGGGAATTGGTTATTCCTGATTGCGTAACTTTCGGATCTCTTTAGGAGGGAGACCGGTCGCTTTTGAAATAAATTCATCATCCATACCGAGGTTTATGAGGTTATGAGCAATAGCTATTCGTTCAATCTCGATCCCCTTTTTCTCTCCAATTTCAATTCCGGTCCTCTCCGCCGCCTGAAGTGAATGTTTTTGATCCAGCAAAAACTCCTCCCTTGCTTCGTATCTGAGTCTTTCCTCTTCATCCCAGCTCATCGCTATGAGCATATCCGTTGCTTTTTGAATAACCGGGTTTGCTTTAGATGTGATATTGTGTGTCATGATATTCACACCATATAATGGGAGGAATTCGTTGTTATTTTTCGGAAGAGAGTTAAACCTTTTCTCATCGCGGAGTGAAGAGATCTCTTTAAATTCCAGCCCTGTGATATCTTTGATAAATTGGTCATCCATTCCTTTTGTGATTAATTTCCTGGCTGTTTCCTGTTTAGTTTCAATAATCCCCTTTCTCTCCGCCGCCTGAAGCCCATATTGCTGATCAAGCAAAAACTCCTCTCGTGCTTCGTATATGAGTCTCTCCTCCTCATCCCTGCTCATCGCCATGAGCATATCCGTTGCTTTGTGAATAACCGGGTTCGCTTTAGATGTGATATTGTGTGTCATTAAATTCAAACCAAAAAAAGGGAGAAATTCTGTGATATTTTTTGGAAAAGGGTTAAACCTCTTTTTCGTTGCGAATAGAAGAGATTTCTTCCAATTTCAGACCAGTAATCTCTCTGATAAACTGGTCATCCATCCCTTTTTTGATTAGTCTCCTGGCTGTTTCCTGTTTATTGATGAGAATTCCTTTTCTCTCTGCCGCTTGAAGCCCATATTGCTGATCAAACAAAAACTCCTCTCGGGCTTCGTATCTAAGTCTCTCCTCTTCATCCCTGCTCATAGCAGTGAGCATATCCGTTGCTTTGCGAATAACCGGGTTTGCTTCAGAAGCCATATCTAATTCCTCCCTTGTTTGTGCATACAGAAAGTTCATCCATGGTATCAGTTTATCATTTGTATCTTGTTCTCTTCTCTTATGTACCTTTGGCAGTTCCAGGATATGTATCTCTAGAAGATCAGTGAGTTCAAATTTCTGTACACAATTAATTATCCGTGAACACACATGAAAATCGTCAGTGTGATATGGATCATCGTCAAGGATGAGAATAGAAATCGTCTTTTTGAGTACATGGTATCCATCGCCTGCCTTCATCTGTGAAGCATACAACCGTGACCAGTACAGAAGGATTCGATTGATTAATTCAGGTGAGTTGCAGAGTTGCATCTCAATATCAACCAGAATGTTCTCATCAATCTCCGCTTTGATATCCAGAATGCATTCTTTAGTATCATAATACAATTTCAGGATATATGGGTTTTTGATGGTTGCATGCGTAATCCTCCGTCCCAGAATCGCACTGATTAGTGAAGTCAGGAGTTCCTCGTTTCCCTCTTCGCCGAGCAGATACCTGAATACATAATCATTCTTCGGAGACAGGATATAGGGTTCATCCCCGTTTTTAATTCTCCGGGGTACTCGTTTGGGGGTCAATGTATCATCATCCAGAATAATGCTCCCATATCTACGCGGTCAAGATATATGAATGAGGTGAAATAAAAATCACTGAATGAAAATAATGTTTTCAACCGAAAATCCGGCACTTACCCTGAATAATGGGTTTTATTCAAAAGAGGGAAACACATTGGAGGAATGAGATGATCAGTGTCAATATGTATGGCGATCATATGCTAGAAGTTCTCAGAAAAATTGTCTGTACCGGGTAAAATTATAAATAAATTATGAAAATTGGCGTCCCTTTCGCAAGTTAAGGAAAGAATTTAGGAGGGAAACCGGTTATTATCTATTATTATGCAATGAACGAATCACTGCAATATCAAGCCCTGTAATTTTTTTAATAAATTCGTCATTCATTCCTTCTTCAATTAATCTCATCGCAATATCTTTTCTTTCAGTTTCCCTTCCTTCTATTCTTCCTTCTATTCTTCCTTCTTCTCTTCCCTCTCCTTTCGCACCCTGAATTTCAATTTGTCTTCCCAGGAGATATTCTTCTCTCGCCTCGTACATCTGTCTTGTCTCCTCATCCCTGCTCATCGTAATGAGGAGATCAGTTGCTTTCTTAATTACCGGGTTTGCTTCAGATACCATGATTAATTCCTCCCTTGTTTGTGCATTAAAAAATAACATCCATTGCAGGAGAGTATTACTTTTATCTAGCTGTTTCAGGTTATGTAGTTTTGGCAGCTCCAGGACATGTACCTCTATCATATCAGTCAGTGTTATGTGCTGTTTCCAATCATGTAAATGTGAACATGCATGATAATCTTCGGATGAATGGTTAAGATCATCTAATATAAGAATGGACGTCGTTTTTTGAAGAACAGTATAATCATTTCCCTGTTTTATCTGCGATGCATACAACCGTGCCCAATAGAATAGGATCCTGCTCATCAGACAAGGTGAGTTCCAGAGTTGAATCTCAATATCAACCAGTTTTTTTGAATTAATAGCCGCTTTAATGTCAAGAATGGTCTCTTTATCCTCTGAAAATAATTTAAGGATATATGGATTTTTTATCACGACATGTTCAATCTCCTCATGCAGGATGGAACTAAGAAGCGATGCGAGAAGTTCTTCATTCCCGTCATCACCAAAGAGCAGCCTGAACAAAAAATCATTTTTTGGAGACAGGATATAGGGTTCATCCCCGTTTTTTATTCTCCGGGGTACTCGTATGGAATTCAGTATCATCATCCAGAATAATGCTCCCATATCTACGCGGTCAAGATATATGAATGAGGTGAAATAAAAATCACTGAATGAAAATAATGTTTTCAACCGAAAATCCGGCACTTACCCTGAATAATGGGTTTTGTTCAAAAGAGGGAAACACATTGGAGGAATGAGATGATCAGTGTCAATATGTATGGCGATCATATGCTAGAAGTTCTCAGAAAAATTGTCTGTACCGGGTAAAATTATAAATAAATTATGAAAATTGGCGTCCCTTTCGCAAGTTAAGGAAAGAATTTAGGAGGGAAACCGGTTATTATCTATTATTATGCAATGAACGAATCACTGCAATATCAAGCCCTGTAATTTTTTTAATAAATTCGTCATTCATTCCTTCTTCAATTAATCTCATCGCAATATCTTTTCTTTCAGTTTCCCTTCCTTCTTCTCTTCCCTCTCCTTTCGCACCCTGAATTTCAATTTGTCTTCCCAGGAGATATTCTTCTCTCGCCTCGTACATCTGTCTTGTCTCCTCATCCCTGCTCATCGTAATGAGGAGATCAGTTGCTTTCTTAATTACCGGGTTTGCTTCAGATACCATGATTAATTCCTCCCTTGTTTGTGCATTAAAAAATAACATCCATTGCAGGAGAGTATTACTTTTATCTAGCTGTTTCAGGTTATGTAGTTTTGGCAGCTCCAGGACATGTACCTCTATCATATCAGTCAGTGTTATGTGCTGTTTCCAATCATGCAAATGTGAACATGCATGATAATCTTCGGATGAATGGTTAAGATCATCTAATATAAGAATGGACGTCGTTTTTTGAAGAACAGTATAATCATTTCCCTGTTTTATCTGCGATGCATACAACCGTGCCCAATAGAAGAGGATCCTGCTCATCAGACAAGGTGAGTTCCAGAGTTGAATCTCAATATCAACCAGTTTTTTTGAATTAATAGCCGCTTTAATGTCAAGAATGGCCTCTTTATCCTCTGAAAATAATTTAAGGATATATGGATTTTTTATCACGACATGTTCAATCTCCTCATGCAGGATGGAACTAAGAAGCGATGCGAGAAGTTCTTCATTCCCGTCATCACCAAAGAGCAGCCTGAACAAAAAATCATTTTTTGGAGACAGGATATAGGGTTCATCCCCGTTTTTTATTCTCCGGGGTACTCGTATGGACTTCAATATTTCATCTTCCGCAATAAGTCCTCTATTCTTTGAAGTTCAAAGATAAATAATTCATGAAATAACAATCTCTGATACAAAGAAAAATTAGCCGATTTCTGGTTCCTTCTGCTTCCATGCACCGTCAGGAATTCTGATCTCAAACACCGCTCCCTCACCCTCCGTACCGGTCTCAGTTATCGCGAGCCCGGTAATATCCAGAATCTCACGAGTCAGGAATAACCCAAGACCGGTGTTCTTTCCGACCCCTTTCCTGAATATTCTCTCTTTCATAGTCGCTGAAATTCCAACGCCGTCGTCCCTGATAACCCAGGTGACATCTGCACCGGTCTGGAACCAGTACGACGTTATTCTGGTGATCGTTCCACCATATCTGAGTGCATTATCCACAATATTGAAGATCACCCGCTCGAGGAGGGGGTCAGCATACACAAAAAGATCGTTCAGCTGAATATCCACCTGGATATCACCCATTTTCAGGCCTGATATAGCGGTTAAGAAAACACGGCCCGCATTCTGCCACAATGGTTCCTTCACCCCAAGATCCTGGTAATCCCTGGTAAATTCGATCTGTTCCTGAATGAGCAGGGCAACCTGATGTGCTTTTTTGATATACTGGGCACGTTGCTGCGCATTCTCCTCTTCCTCTGCATAGGTCAGGTACCCAAGAACTCCGGTCAGACTATTCAGGATATCATGCCTGGTAATCGATGAGAGGAGATGTAGTTTCGCATTCACCAATTCAACTGATGCTTGTGCGGATTTGAGGTCGGTGATGTCAATGATAACAGCAACAACGCCATTGATACTTCCGTTGGTTCCTTTGAGTGGAGAATATCTCCCTCTTAAAAACCGTTTTTTCGGACTCTCATCAGGAAGCTCAATCTCTTCATTGAATGGGACTTCACGGCCACGTAATGCACGGGTTATCAGGGGCATATGACGCTCAAACCTGGTATCCTGACAGAAATCCTCATAGCTATGCCCCTCTATTGCTTCGGGTTTCAGACCGAAGGATGAACTGAAACTGGTATTTGCAAGAAGAATCCGTCCTTCTTCATCAAAGCAGATGATGGATACCGGGACCGTGTCAATAATTGAGCGGAGGAGGCCTTTATGTGAACGAATCTCATCCTCTGCCGTTTTCCGTTCGCTGATATCCCTGACCGAAGCGATAACGCCGATAATCTCCCCGCTGGAATCGCGGAACGGCGTGTAAATGATCGAAACCCATCCACTCTTACCGGTTGTGGGAATCTGGTACCATACATCCTGTGAGAGAGATTCACATCCCTTCAGAGCTTTTTCAAGAAGGCCATGGAGATCATCTCCTTTCAGCAGGGGAAGAAAATTCAGGGCTGGTTTTCCCAGCACTTCCTCTTCCGGAATACCGGTTAGATGTTCCATGAACCGGTTCCAGACCCGGTATCGGAGCTTGGTATCATAAACCACAATCCCTTCACTGACACTGGATAAGATCTCCTGAATGCACTGGTTTCGTGCTGAGAGGGATGCCTCCACCTCTTTCAGATAGGTGATATCATGCATGGTGGTGAGAAGAACTGGTTTTCCACTCCGGTTCAGGGAGCAGACTGAGAAATAACCGGTGATATAACTCCCATCCTTTCTCCTGATCACGATCTCTTTTTCCCTGGGAGATGCCTGTTCATGAAGCCCGCTTACAATCTTCCTGCGGTCTTCTGGATCTTTGAAGATATTCAGGTCAAGGGAGGTCTTCCCAATGACCTCTTCACGCTGGTACCCGAGTGCCTGCACAAAAGCCTGGTTGACTTCGATAAATTCACCGGTATCGGGATCGGTAAGGCTCATCGGGATGGTGTTTTCGGAAAAGATCTTCTGGTATATCTGATCCTGGATCTGATGATGATGTATCTGTCTCCTGTTCTGAACTGATGTCATGATTAGAGCGGTAAGGTTCTCTCTCCATGATGAAGATATAGTGTCTATCCTGAACCATCCATCAACTAGGGGGAGAAGATCATGCCGGTATGGCTCAGTGGAACAAGAGAGTACGGCTGCAGTTTGCCAGTATGTCCTAATCTCCTGTATTGTGGAAGAGAGATCCGTCTCATCAGGTTCATTACCTACGAGGATGCAGGCAGCATCCGGGAACTTCTCCCATGAGGATCGGTCTGGTCGTACAATCACATCAATCAGGATCTGATCTGACTGAATTCCTTCCAGTATGAGTCTGGAAATATCGTCCGGATATCCGTGCAGGAGAATATGAATAGGAACTCTGTGTGTCATGAGGGACGAAGGTGCAGGAGTCTATTCCTTCTTAATTGAATTCCATGTATATAGGTTTTTCAGTCCGCTTCCCATACCAATACCTTTTTATTTGATAATGGAGTCAAAACAGGGCTGCTCTCTGTCGTATGGCACGATATCACTACTGTTAATATCGGATTATCCGATGGATGATGGATGAAGAGCAGGTCTCTGACGTTATTCTCCATGATGTGTACACAATAATTGTCCGATTCCGCAAAAGAGGAATCCTAATGCACTGATAAATGAGGTTGGTTTTATATTCATGCCGTATATTAATGGATTTCCAAGCAGATATCCGATAATGAGGAACGCCCCGGCAGATGATAGGATTATCGCAAGGACGGGTGCATATCTGAACTGATACCGGTTTATGTACAGACCCAGTGCACTCAGGAGAAATAAGAGAGCACTGACCGGTGACATGGAACTCTCTGGTGCGATCAGATAGATCTGATCTGGTGAATGGATGTACCAGTGGATAATACTGGATTTCCCGAAGAAACTCATAAGAAATACCCATATCCCGATGAGGGCCGGAGGGATGAGGAGAACATCCTGAACAATCATAAACCGGAGATCATGCACTCCATATTCCGCAAGATAGAGACTTATTCCGAGCAGAATAAAGAGAAGAGCTGAAATCGGTGCTATTGTCACACTATCCGGAATGATCGTGACAAGAGATCGTGAGGAGAGTGCCCAGCCAGACAACCCAAGAACACCGATACCCACTATCATCACTGCCCAGCATCCGGGGTGGAACATGAGGGGTTTGTTCTGACCAGGTTCACGGATATGGGCAATTTTCATCATAGGTTTGTTTTATGAATCTCTGACATCCGGTTATACCGGCTTTGAGTTTTATCCCTGAACCGGATGTTGTCTGTCAGGGTTTATTTCATAAGTCTTGTACCCGTTCAGTCCAAGGAGGACATTCCGGACCTTTTCAGATTTGAGGGATCCCAGGTCCAGTTTCTGGATACAGGCATCTATCTTCTTTATTGCCTGGATAACCTTGTCATGCTCTTTCATGGTACATTCATCACAGCATGACATGATAACCGTGAGAGGATTTCTAATCTGATCCCCCAATATTGCAATCTGGTGAAGATTATCATCAATCTGGGATACTGCCCGTTTCAGTTCTTCCATCGCCTGTTTTCGGAAGGTGATATCGCGACAGATAATAAGGCAGAGTCTGGTACCGTTCTCCTCAAATAAGTGAGCGCTCAGTTCAACCGGGATGACATGCCCGTCTTTTGCGATATGCTCCCCCTCAAAGGTGAGGTGTTTCTTCTCAAGTAATGTGGACATGAACTCCTGGTAATGAGCAAACTGTTTCGCTGTATCTATCTCTGCCATATGTTTGCTGAGCAGTTCTTCATGGGTATATCCAAGCAATGAGGAGGCCACATTGTTTGCCTCCAGTATCCTGCCAAACTCACCATTCGGGGTTATCTCATGCAGGATTATGGCATCGTTGGCATATTCAAAGAGGTTTTTATATCTCTTTTCAGATATTCTGAGTGCTTTATTCACATCCTCAAGTTCTGAGAGTTTCTTCTCCAACTGGTGAATCAGGCGTTTGTTGTGTTCTGTGAGGTATTCATTCTCTCCAAGGATTATGGTCTTTGATTCAATATGTTCTTCTGGAATTTCGTGAATAAGGTCGCGGATAATGGCGATAAACTCGGCTGGATCGGTAGGTTTTATGATAAAACTGTCCGCCCCAAGGCTTTCGGCAAATTCCCGATCCTTTTGTTCGGTATATGCAGCGGTGTAAAAGATGAATGGGATTTTGGCCAATTCGGGATCCTTTTTCACCTCACGGCAGAGTTGGAATCCATCCATCTTCGGGAGCAGGATATCAGAGATGATAAGGTCTACGTGTTCGGTCCGTAATGTTTCAAGAGCCTGCATGCCGTCCTCTGTAGAGAGGACAGAATAGCCATATCCGGTCAGGAGCTTTTCAAGTAGGTATCGGTTAATGTATTGATCATCGACTATCAGAACATTCATTACGATCTCATTCCCGGGTTTTGAAGTGTACTTTTATCTGATCAACAAAGGTGGCCGGATTAATCGGTTTTTCAATATAATCCGTCGCCCCTGCTGCAAGTATCCGTTCCTTGTCTCCGGCCATGGCATAGGAGGTGACAGCAATAATCGGGATGGTATCAATACCAGGAGTGCTCCGGAGGATTCGTGCGATCTCATATCCGTCCATTTCAGGGAGCTGAATATCAAGGAGGATAATATCAGGTCTCTCTTCTTTTGCCTTCTGAATGCCGATTAATCCGTTTTCTGCTTCAATCACAGTATATCCCTGTGATTCAAGTAAAAAATGGATCAGGTACATATTTTGTGCATTATCTTCGATAACAAGAACCTTGTGAGTCATGATAATTCTTCTCCAGCTGGTAATATAACCGTAAATTCACTTCCCTTTCCTGGTTCGCTGGTAACCATTATGGTTCCCCCATGTAATTCCACGAGTTTTTTGCATATGGATAATCCAAGGCCGGTTCCTTCATGTTTCCGGGTAGTTCCGGTATCGATCTGCTGGAACGGCCTGAATAGTTTTTTCATCTCCTCTTCACTGATTCCGATACCGGTATCTGATACGGAGATGCATACGTTCTTCTCCCTGAGCGAACTTTTAACGCAGACATATCCTCGTTCGGTGAATTTTATTGCATTATTGATAAGGTTGATGAGAATCTGCTCGATTCTTCGTTGATCTCCGATAATAAACCCTGTATCCGGAGATATGTCAACATGGAGGGAAAGCCCTTTGTCCTCGGCACTCTTTCTCAGGGTTGTGCAGACCGATTCTATTGATTTTTGAATATTCACCGGTTCCCGTGAGATATTAAGTTCTCCTGCCTCAATCTTTGAGATGTCAAGGACATCATTGATAAGTGCAAGCAGATGTCTGGCACTGTCCTGGACCATCCCCAGCTGCTTCTCCTGTTCCTTGTTTAATGGCCCGGCCAGACCCTGAAGGATGATGCCTGTAAACCCGATGATTGAATTGAGCGGAGTTCTGAGCTCATGGGACATGGTCGCGAGAAATGCGGACTTTAACTGATCTGCCTCTTCTGCCCGGTTTCGTTCGGTGATGAGATCCGTATTTGCAGCCTCAAGCTGCTGTGTCCTTTCTCTGACAAGATCTTCCAGATGGTCCCGGTATGATGATAACTCGTTGAATGCCTTGTTTTTCTGCTCTTCTTCCTCCTTTATTTTGCCTATCATCCGTTCAAAGGATTTTGCAAGTTCCTGGACTTCACCTTTGGTATGAAGTTCTATCTTCTGGTTCAGGTTCCCGGTCTCGGTGATATTCTTCGTAATATCGGTCAGGTAGGAAAGAGGGCGGATTATGGTCTTGTCAAGGATGATAAGGGTGGTGATGCTGAGAAGGATAAGGGCAAGGAAGACAAAGAGGAGCATGTACATCATTGAGGCCATTATCTCTTTTTCAATCTCATGGTACGGGATGGTGATCAGTAATTTCCAGCCCAGCATGGGTGAGGTATAAAAGATGAGGTATGCAGATGGGAGGGTGAGAATTCCTCTGCTCGTGCTGAGCAGATACTCTGTCTGGGCTTCCCCAAGACTTTCACGGATATTGGTAAATAGTGCGCTTTCATTTCGTGATGCAAGGATGATTCCACTCTCGTTTACCAGCATTATCTCTCCGGATCTCCCGATATCAAAGGAAGAGATATACCTGGTCAGGTTGGTAAGGGTGATGTCCGCTCCAAGGACACCATACACAGTCCCGTTCGGATAGGTCAGAGCCTTGACTATGCCGATGTTGATATCCGGCGATGTGACCGACATATAGGGCTCGGTCATCATGATTTTATCCGGGTTCTCTTTTCCAAGGATGTACCAGGGCCGGTCTCTGGGGTCGTACCGGGTCGGCCTGGGCCGGGGGTGGGATCTGACAAAAGTGCCAGTCTCCCGACCCATGTATACCGAATTAACCGACGGGTGGGTGAGCCTGAATGCATTCAGATCATTGATAATTTTGGCCTCCCGAGGGCCGATAGAATAGACGAAGGTATCTTCTGATGCATTCAGAAAATTTGTAAACCCGGTATCATCCGGGTCTGTTATGATATCATGCAGCAGCAGTTCGGAAATATCCTGCTCAACCTCCTGAATAAAATTGGAGAGTGCAAAGTCAATATGTTGTAATTGGTTCTCTGTATCGGCATGAATTGTCTGCAGGTTTTTTTCATGAATTGATGAGGGCATGATAACTCCCAGACAGACGAGTACAAGGGTAATTATGCATAAATATAACAAAAGAACCCGTGTCCGGAGTTTCATAAACGGATTATTTATCTTTCTTATATATATAGTACAATGATCGACATTTCTTGTATATGAGGTATGTCTATGAACGAGTACCTCCCATTTTTCTCACAATTTTCACAATTTTCTAATCATTCTATCCTTTTTTATCTCTCTTTCTCCGGTATCAGATCGGTATATCTTCTGTGAACCGGTAGGGAAAGTACTCAAATACTCAGAGGGCAATTGGATACTTATTGCATACATATTGCATGCTGATGGGTCATGAACAGAACATGGAATGAAGAGGGGTTTTTTGGAATATTGATGGTATACTGCCATGGTATTCATTCCTGCCGCGGTTATCTCACCTGTTTCAGAATGAACTCCGGGGACGGGGGGCTTTATGATATCTTCTCCTTCTGAAAATAAACAGCATTTCCTGTATTTGATCCTTGGATTATCACTCGTTTTCGGTCTCATTATTCTGATTGGATATCTGGCCATTGAAAGTCAGCATCAGGAGACAGAAAAACAGATAACCACTGAACTAGAAACCGTCGCACAATTAAAGGCAAAAACTATTACGGACTGGTATCATGAGCGGTACTCTGATGCTGAAGTTGCCATGGTGAATCAGATCCCCTCTCAGTATCTGTATAATCTGGAAGTCTCCCAAAAATATGATGTTTCCAGGGAAGATCTCATTGCCTGGTTGGACAGTCT
Organism: Methanospirillum hungatei JF-1; assembly: GCF_000013445.1. Taxonomy (NCBI): domain Archaea; kingdom Methanobacteriati; phylum Methanobacteriota; class Methanomicrobia; order Methanomicrobiales; family Methanospirillaceae; genus Methanospirillum; species Methanospirillum hungatei. The sequence continues at coordinate 2,961,333 of NC_007796.1, read as the reverse complement.
GGTAGCCAGTTATGATTACCGGGGCATCATACTGCTGAACCGGACCGGTGAGATGGTGATATCTGTCCCTGACACTGCATCAGTATCCGGTTATAGCTCAGACACAACCCTGAAAAGAGCACTTGATTCTGATACTCCACTCTTCACTGACATCTTCAAAGACCCTGAATCAGGCATCGTTCAGATGGAGTTCTGGGTCCCGGTCCGTCTCCGTCCGGGTGAAAGATCCTTAGGAGTCCTGGTCTTTCAGATCGATCCAGGAAGATATCTCTTCCCGCTGATCCAGACCTGGCCCACCCCAACCAGAAGTGCAGAATCCCTTATCGTCCGTCTGGTCGGAGATGAAGTTCTGTTTTTAAATGACCTTCGTCATGTGCCGAACGCAAGTCTTTCTCTCTCTATTCCGGCCAGTAAGGAGAATGTACCTGCGGTTATGGCGGCAAAGGGATATAAGGGGATCGTGAGAGGAGATGACTATCGTGGTGTCCCGGTTGTTGCTTCGATCACCAATATATCTGATACTCCCTGGTTCATTGTAGCGAAAATTGACCAGGATGAGATATATGCTCACTTCACCGAGTTCAGCCGGTTTGTGATGGGGGGTATTGTACTCCTCCTATGTATCGCCGGTCTTGGTGTACTGATATTCTGGAAAACAAGGGAGAATGAGTTCATCAGTCACCAGTTACAGCAGCAGGAGCATGAATTGTTCCTTGCCGAACGGATTCGCCTGCTGATGCAACAGGCCAATGATCCAATCCTGATCCTTGATAAAGACTGGTATATCCTTGAAGTAAATGATGCTGCAGTATCCATGTACGGCTATTCTCCTGATGAATTGAAAGGGAAAAAGTGGTTTGATCTCCGGTCAGAAGCAGCAAAAAAGGATATTCCGGAAGATTTAATTCGCCTGTCCCAAACGAACAGTCTCATACTTACAACCGAACATCAGAAAAAGGACGGCACTCCCTTTCCGGTTGAGGATAGTATCAGGATTATTGATATTCAGGGGACACGGTATATCCAGGCGATAATCAGGGACTTAAGTGAACGAAAAGCGCATGAGACAGAGCTTCTTGAGAAAAATACTGAACTCTATGCGATGAATGAGGAGCTGAGCGCTTCATATGAAGAGCTGGCCTCACAACAGGAAGAACTTCGTGATCAGATGGAGATGGTCAGGCAGAGTGAGAGAGAACTGACTGAACTGAATCATCGTCTCACTGAAGCACAACGAGCGGGTCGTGTCGGTATCTGGGAGTATTATATCAAAACCGGGAAGGTCTGGGCAACAAAGGAGGCATGTCGTATCTATGGACTTTCCCCTGTTGCGGATGGTTTGCATGACATAACGGAAATTCTGGATTGTATTCCTGACCGGGAACGGATCTCTACTGCAATTCATGATTTAATTGAACGGAATATTCCTTTTGATACCACCTATCGTATCCATCCTGCTGATGGGTCCGAAGACCGGTACCTGTCCTCTATCGGAGAGCTCCATTATGATGAAGAAGGAAAACCCGTCAAAGTGTTTGGGGTCATTCAGGATATCACTGAAAAATACCTGCTCATGGAAGACCTCAGGCAGAACCAGGAAAAATTGTCTGCATTATTTAACTCCCGGATCCTTGGTTCAGTTTTTTCTGATATTCATGGCAGTATATTTGAGGCAAATGATGAGTTTCTCCGGATTATTGGGTATACACGGGAGGAGTTTTTGAGGGATGGGGTGAAATGGACCGATATCACTCCCCCGGAATACCGTGCCCGTGATGCTGAAGCGATAACCGAGGCACACGAGACCGGTGTTTGCACTCCATATGAAAAACAGTATATCAGAAGGGACGGTTCCCGGATTTGGGTGCTTACCGGATATGTGCTCATTGGTGAGGCGAGGGAAGAAGCAGTCGCATTTGTCCTTGATATCTCAAAATCAAAAGCGAATGAGGAGAGGATACAATCCCTGAACCAGGAGCTTGAAGAGCGGGTCATTGAGCGGACAAATCAGTTACAGTTTATCAATGAAGAACTCCAGGCAGAGGTAGAAGAACGACTCTCTGCAGAGAAGAAACTCTTTGAGACTCTCTCGGTTTTATCAGCCACCATCGAATCCACCCCCGATGGTATTTTAGTTGTGGATAATAACCGGAATATCTCAGTGTATAATAAAATATTTGAAGAAATGTGGCAGATTCCTGATTCCGTGCTGCGATTACGGGATGAGCGGGTAATCCTGAAGGAGCAGGCATCCAGGGTTCAGAATCCGGATCATTTCTGTTCCAGAATTGCTGAGATCTATCAAAATCCAGAACTTGACTCCTTTGATGTCATTGAATTGGCTGATAACCGGATTCTTGAGCGGACATCCAGGCCCCAGAGGATTGAGTACACCATTGTCGGCAGGGTCTTTAGTTTTCGTGATGTGACCAAACAGAAGGAGATGGAAGGGGCATATGCAACCCTGGCAGGATCCCCGATCAGGTTTTCGTGATGTGACCAAACAGAAGGAGATGGAAGAACAGATAGCAACATCGCTTCGGGAGAAAGAGATCCTCTTAAAGGAGATTCATCATAGGGTTAAGAATAATATGCAGGTTGTCTCAAGTCTCCTCTTCATGCAGGCACGTTCCACACAGCAACCGGAAGTCAGGGATATTCTTCTGGAGTCGCAGAACCGGATCAGGTCAATTGCTCTTGTCCATGAGAAACTCTACCAGTCAGAAGATTTTAAGAGGATTGATTACAAGGATTACCTGGAGAAGATCGCTCACCATATCTTTGAATCATACCAGATATCCCCGGGGACTATTCTTCTTAAGGTCAGGTCAGAAGATGTATTCCTCTCGATTGAGAAAGCCGTTCCACTCAGCCTTATCATCAATGAGCTGATTACCAACTCAATTAAGCACGCCTTTCCAAAGGGGCTGTCTGGAGAAATTCGCATAGATTTCTCTTTGGAAAACTCCCGGTACCGGCTCATCTATCAGGACAGCGGACCTGGGATTCCTGACAAAGGGGCCATAGAGAAACCCGATACACTGGGGATGCAGTTAATCAGGGGTCTTGCCGGACAACTTAATGGAACGGTCAGATATGAGACGTACCAGGGGTTTGGCTATATCATCGAATTTCCTGCCTGATCTTCCTGCCTGATTATTCGTTCATCCTCTCCTCTCATCCTCTCCTGTCATGCCCGGCATAGATGCCCGGCTTTGCGTAAAATATATGAGAATATGATGATCACAATCTCTATCTCCTCGTATGATAATACGTAGACTTCAGGATACCCAGAGCTTCAGCTGATATCAGGTAACCGTGATCATATACAAAGTTCCTATCCCGGCATTGTCACACTGACAGAGGCAGACAAGAATGAATTCAGCCACCCGTATACTTGTCGTTGAAGATGAGTTTGTAACCGGCCTTGAGATACGGGCACGCCTTGAAGACCTGGGATATGAGGTCCTTGATATTCTTGATACCGGAGAAGAGGCAGTCAGAAAGGCTGGAGAACTCCGCCCTGATATTATGATCATGGATATCACACTTCGGGGAGAGATGACCGGAATAGAGGCTGCTGATACCATCCGCAGAGATTATAATATACCGGCCATCTACCTTACGGCCCATTCTGATGAAGCAACGGTTCAGAAAGCGGTTCATTCAGAGCCGTTCGGGTATCTCATAAAACCACTCGATGAACGGGCATTACATACCACGATCCGGATGGCTCTCTATAAACATGCCATGGATAAGGCCCTGATTGAGGGCGAAAAACGGTATCGGACCATTGCTGAACTCTCTGAAGATCTGCTCTTCATCCTGAACCGGGATACATCCATTGCATTTCTCAATTCCCGTGCCCTGGCTTTCTTCCATCTCCCATCAGAAAATTCGCCATATCCTTCTCTGAAAGAGATTCTCCCATCCGATCTTTACGAAAAGATCGCGGTGCAGATCCAGACGGTCTTTGAATATGGCAGTTCTCTTCATGCAACCCATCATTTCACCTACGATGGAGAGGATTTCTGGTTTGATTGTTCTATCGTCCCTATTATAACCGCGGATGGGGTTATTCAGGTTATTGGTCAGTTTCATGATGTCTCTGCCCTGGTCAGGATTGAAAAGGAGATTGAAAAGAAAGGTCTGGTTCAGATTGAGCATAATATGGAACAGTTTCAGATCCTCAATGACCGGATTAGAAATCCTCTTGCAATCATTATGTCCCTTGCCTCACTGGAAGATACGAAAGAGAATATAGAAATAATTGAGCAGGTGAAACGTATTGATGCCCTTGTTACCCAGCTGGATCACGGATGGGTTCAGTCAGATGCAGTTCGGGCATTTCTCTTAAAGCATTATGGTCATGGGAAACCGATTGACTAAAACCGGTTCCTTCTCTTCAGATGCATGATTCAGTTTTTTTCCTGCAAATATCGTTACCATGAATTACCTGTCATCCAGTACTCTGAATTCTGGTTCTCTTCCGGAAAGATACAGATATGAGTATTATCATGGAAGAATTTCAGGCAGGTACCATTACCTGCCGGTAAAGTGCATTCATACCTTGAAGAATGTGAATACTTTACCCGGACGATAAAAAAAGAGTTATGCCATCTTTTCAGTAATAAATTCTGCAATCGTCTCGATCGATCGGGTAGTCAGGAGAATAACAATCTTTCCGGATATCTCTATTTCCCTGACTTCAAAGATCGTATGCACGACTGCAACCGTCTCTTCGCCGAGAAACCGGGAATCGGTGAGGATGTGCTCCAGTGAATCCTCATGGTATTCAGGGATATGGAACTTTATCTTTTTCCCCAGAATATTGGTTATTGATCCCATGACGGCATTTACAATGATATTCGCAATTTCAGTCAAAGTCATCTGCCAGAGTTCATCATTCGTCTGGTTTTTTTTCTCTTCACCGATCATGAGACGGAAGATGCCTTCAGCACTCTCCTGCGGAAACATGAGCATTGCAGTGCCATCAAAAGCACCACTATAATCCTGGCTAATGACGGTAAATGGAAGGTCAGGACAGGGAAGTTCCTTCTTCAATTCAGTAACCCTAATGATTTTTATCTCCGGAACCCGCAAACTGACATGATGGCCGGTCAGAGTATTCAGGCTCCCTGCAGATCGTCCAACTCCGATATTGACCAGTTCCACCATCCCGTCGAGAACCGGCTGTGTGATATGGTTCATGATTCTTTCGTGATCAGGGAAGTAATCACCGGGATGAGTTCTTCGGCTTTCACAGGTTTATTCAGGAATGCCTGAGCTCCAAGAGAGAGACATTCCTCCCGGGTCGAGTCCTGCACATCAGAGGTGAGCATCACGACCGGTATGGTATTCCCGGTATCATGAAGTTCTTTTAAGACCTGCAGCCCATCTTTTTCAGGCATCAGGATATCAAGGAGGATAAGATCAGGGTGTAACTCTTTTATCTTGAGAAGGCCGTCATTTCCGTCTACTGCTTCATGGACCGTAAATCCCCCGGCACGTAAGGGGGCTCCGACGACCCTGCGTTGAAATACTGAATCATCAACGATTAAGATACTGCTCATTGATAATCATAATGACGGGATTTGAGAAATAGATTGTGGAAATGTCAGCAATATCAGATCTCATTCCTCTCCCGGATATCTGAAATGACCGGCAGGAACCCGGATCTCAAACCTGGCTCCTTTCCCCGGTGTTCCGGTCTCGATTATCTGCATCCCGGTGATACCCAGAATCTCTCTTGTAAGAAAGAGCCCAAGACCGGTATTTGATCCAAAACCTTTGTTAAAAATTCGTCCCTTTTTATCTGATGGAACCCCAACGCCATTATCCTCAAGAATGATGGTGACACTATCAGGGCCCTTCACATGTGACACCGTAATGTGGGTGGTATGTTCTCCATGACGGACCGCATTTTCCAGCAGATTGTACACCGCTTTTACAATGAGCGGGTCTGCTAAAATTTCCAGGTTTCCGGTATTGGTTTCTATTATAATATCCCGGAAGTTCGGTCCTATTCCTGAATTTTTCACCAAAGATTCAACGTGGTACCAGGCCGGAACAGCATTACCCATCTCCTGGTAATCACGGGCAAAGGTGATATGCCGTTTCATGGATAACGTCGATTCTCTCATCTTTTCAAGGTACGTCTGAATTTTTCCTCCAGGTTCCTGATTCAGAATGATCCCTAAGTATCCTTCAAAGACCGTCAGAGAATTTAACAGGTCATGCCGGGTGATTGAAGCGAGGTTATTCAGTTTCGAGAGGGCCATCTCAAGAGCACGTTGTGTTATTTTCTTCTCTTCAAGTTCAAAGGCCAACTGGTCTTTTATCTGCCGGTACATGAAGACCTGTTCGGTAATGGCCGTTACATCTTCAACCGTGATGATCGCCTGTGTTCCTTCATCCTGAAGAATAAAGGGAGATATTATTATTCGCTGATATTTTCCCTCATTCTGGGAGTTATCCCTGAGTGGAAAAATCCGCGGATGGAACCGTGATGAGAGGATGACCGGTCCGCCTCCTTTAAATACAACTTTCAGCCGTGACTTTTCATGATGCTCTCTGAACACCGGAACAACATCCTCAAGAACCCTCCCTTCAGCCTGGATTTGGCTGATACCGGTCCACGTTTCTATAGTCCGGTTCCAGAAGGTGATGGTGTGATCCTCCCGGATGATGCAGATACCAACCGGGAGGGTATTGAGGCTTTGAGAGATGATGGATGCATAATCAGATGTCATAGCCCCTTCTCCATGATCTCCAGAATGGTTTGCTGCATAGAGTCAAATGATTCTGATGTAATTGAAAAGAATAAAAAGCCCTCGATCTCACGATCCTGGATCTGAAATTTCGTTCGGGCCAGGATTCCCAGTTTGGGGTGAGAATTGATAATAAGAGAATTTTCCACCCATTTTCCAATCCGGTACACCGGGTAGAGAAAGGTGAGAGGAGATGAGAGAAGGATAGAGAATGAGCTCATAACCGAACTGATAACAACATTCCCGACTTCAATGAGAGTTTCAACCCTGAGTGCATCCATCTCATCAGGAGAGCCCTCTTCCCCAGTCAGGAGAATAACGAGATGTATTGCACTTTTATAGGGGATGATGAGGCTTAATGAACCGGTATATTCTCCGGAGAATGAGAGAATTACCTGGGATGATTCATCAGGATCGGTGACATCCAGGGCAGATAGGGCCGTCTGGTGGTTTATATCAAATATCCTGACTTCAGGGACGGTCAGGGTAACATGAGCTTTGGTCAGTTCGTTTATCATTCCGGCTGAATGACCGACCCCTATTGTGATTAATTCTCGAATCCCGTCTATTACTTCTTCAGATATTTCCATGTTCGAAATTCCATTATGGTTTAATCCAATGAATTGTATTTTTCACAACAATGAATCTTTGTATGAATAATAAGGTTCATCATTCTATTCTATCATTTACCCGGTTATCCACAATTCTCATACTATGGCTTATATGCAGGTTATTTGTACTTGAGTCCGAAATATTCTCTTACCAAAAGGTATTTGAAGAGGTAAAACCTATGGGCAGGTATATGGGGTAAAGGCAAATGAGCCAAATTCATTTCTTATGTATACTGGTGATATTATTTTTTACGATTCCAGTAATGGGAGACAATAATCCTCATATTGGTATCATGGACGAATCGGTAGATTATATTCATGCAAATATTCTCTCTAATACTGGTTCAGATTCATCTTATTCTGCAGAGATTCCTTCTCCTTCACAAAAATCTGGAAAACGTATAGATTCCGGAGCAAGATTTTATTATATAATTGGTCCTGTCAGGTTGCATCATCCATCTGATAGTAGCGAGGAGAATCCTCCAACATTAAATTCAGTCATCTATTTAGGAGACTATGTGTTCACGGGGGATTATGGAGAAGCAATCATAAAGACACCCGGGCAATTCTTTTTCACGGTCCTGCCCAATTCACATATTTTGATTGGAGATGAATCAGATGCAAATACTGGCAATAAATCAGTCATAGAACCCGAAGTTATCAGTAAATCAGATACTGGTTCAGAGGTAGAGAAGCCTTCTGCTTCGGTTACCCAGACCGGGACTGAGACTGAAGGCCCTGTCAGGATTTACCTTGGAGAAATGGATGAAATTTCTCTCTCCGAAAATCCCACGACAGGATTCCAGTGGGAGGTAACCGTAACGAAAGGACTTGAAATTGTCAGTGATTCTTATCGGTCGGAATCGAAGGAAGGAATGGTTGGAAGAGGTGGTATGCATATCTGGACTATCAGAGCAGTGAGAGAAGGGAGTCAGACCTTCCATGCTGTATATCGCAGATCATGGGAGCCTAAAACCGGTAATGAGAAAACCTATGCAAAAGAATATGAGGTGATCTCCGATAAAAATAGTCAGACCGGAATACAAGAGACCGTTTTTCCACAACCGATTTCGACTTTACATCCGCAAATTGAGCCTTCCTCACAGGACCAGATTACCTACTCTGAACAAAATGCCATTATCCCTATGGATACCGAATGTGAGTGGAATGGAATCTGGGATACGAGTTTTCAGAGGATGACTCTTACCCAGAAAGGAAATGTAGTTGAGGGAAATTATGAGCATGATAATGGTAAAATATCTGGAATAGTTGAAGACAATCGATTAATTGGTAAATGGTCTGAAGAATCAGATGGAATAATTGATGAGTCTGGTGATTTGGAATTTACCATGAGTGATGATTGTACCTCATTTACCGGAAAATGGAAGCATGAATCAGAGGAGAGTTGGTCTGGACAGTGGAATGGTAAGAGGATAATGGGATAATTATAACCATACCTCTCCTTTATACACAACCGTATTGGATTTCAGGGTATCAGCGATAGTTATCGTCCACAGTCCGTGTGGTTTCAGCTCTTGGTTGCCCCCGCCACCGTCACCACACCCGGTCTGGCCTGGATTATTCACAAAAAAGTATGTTCCCCCTCTTTTTACGATAAATATCTGGGTCCCCGGTCCTACTCTGAACGGAGCTGATCCTATAGCCTCACACAAGGAGACGGTATGACTGGATCCATCCGGAGGGGAGATATGAATACTCATGTCTTTGAGTTCATTTCCTGCTCCCGGACCGGCACTCTCCCCGGATCGTCCACTGATTCCCTCACCTGCCATGCACAGTACACTGACCGCATCAATTATCTTTGTGGTATTATTGTAGATAGGATCGGCTTTAAATGCAGTAAATGCGGTATCAGGGACCGATCCGATAAGGCCCATCATAAAGGCTGAGACGATGGATGCCAGTGCAACCACCAACGCAACCATCAGTATTTCTCCGATCACTTCTGACACTGCAGGATCAAACGGGTATTCTGGTATTCTGCTCATGGTATGTACCTATTAGCTGATGATGATATAGGTATGCTTATACCCCCGGTTCATATGGACCTGACATTGGAGCCTGTCTCTCTTTCACCAGGATGATAAGAACCAGTCCCATATCTGCAGAACCATACAGAAGAAGAATGCTGACTGAAATGCCGGCATTATCTCTGCAGGTTTTATCGTATGGGCTGCTACCATGGCCATCTTTGGTCCCATGACTAACCCGGCAACAAGCAATGTCAGGGCTACACCAAGGGAGGATCCAAAATTTGTCATCATCTTCAGAAGGCCTGAGGTAATCCCCCGATCCTTCTCCGGTGATTCTCCCATAATTGCACTATTGAGTGGTCCATAGGCAACTCCCGCTCCCGCACCCAGGATGAAGAGGTACATGGCCACCTGATAGGCATGACTCTCAACCGACAGCGTGGATAGGAGGAAGAGAGCGAATACACAGACGATAAACCCAATGATAATTGGCTTTTTCGTACCGATAACATCAGATATCTTTCCTGAAATCTGACCCGTGAGTATGTTCCCAATCGGCAGGGCCAGAAGAAGAGCTCCGGAGGTTCCAGTTGGGAGTGCCTTCACAATCTCCAGATAAAAGGGCATGAGGAATTCACTCCGGCAAGTCCTAACTGAAGGATGAGAATATCGGCATTCTGAAATGAGTACGCCCGGTTTTTAAAGAGTGAGAGATCCATGAGCGGTTCAGCAGATCTCTTCTGCCTGACAAGGAAGAGGAAACAGAAGATGACTGCCAGCACCAGTGCTATGATGCCATGGGAAGCATTTGGACCGGTGATGGTATTCAATCCGAATATCAGGGATGCAAGGGTTATGAATAGGAGCAGAATACCTGGAATATCCAGTTTTGCTGACGGACTTGTTGGTTTGAGCAGGGGGATACAGAGAAAACCGAGGATGATTGCAAGAAGGCCGACCGGTATGTCCACGATGAAAATGAACCGCCATGAGAGCATACGTTTTTCGAAAAGATGGGTGTCTGAATGCACAGACCAGTCATGCAACCCCGAAAGAAACGCGGATCTCAACTCTCGTCCGTGTCAGCAGGTTATACAATAAATCAGGTGATGTGGCCGGTTCCATCGAATCAATACGGGATATCACCGAGTTGAAAAGAATTGAAGAGAAACTCCGGAAAAGTGAAGAACGATTCCGGGGTATGGCTGAACATTCATCTGATCTGATCGTGGTCCTGAACAAGGAACTGGAGGCAGTATACCTCTCCCCTTCGTCAAAAAATATCAACGGTTATGAACCTTCAGAGCTCATCGGAAAAGCGGTTGATGGCGCTGCAAATACGGTTTTTTCTGATTGCCAGCAGGAGTTTCTAAAAGTTGTAGCCGAACTTAAAAAAGGGACCGCTCTGGATAACATCGAGATATGTCTCACAAAAAAGGATGGAAGTCAGGCATATATCGATATATCAGTAGTGCCGGTGATCGAGCAGGGGATATTAACCGGGGCACAGGTCTTAATTCGGGATATTACCGAACGGAAAAAGACTGAACTTGCAACCCAGGCCCTGATGGTGAGCATGGTCGGGACAACCGGGTATAATTCCCTTCGAAAAATCGTATGCACCATTCAGTCCTGGATTCATGCCGACTGCGTATTACTCGGTTAAATCTCTGCTGATCACAGGGACATCAACATTCTCTCTATGGTCCTTCTGGGAAATGAGTACATTTCTGTCAGTTTTTCCCTGAAAGGAACCCCCTGTGAACAGGTGATATCAGGTGGTTTTTGTCAGTATAATGATGAGATCTCCCTTGCATTTCCTGCATGTAAAGAACTTGAAAAGTATGAATTCAGGGGATACCTTGGAACCCCTCTTCGTAACTCATCCGGAGAGGTAATAGGCAGCCTCTGTGCCCTGTTTCAGAAACCCTTTGAGACCTCCCTGTATGTCAGGCAGATACTGGATATCATCGCAGTTAAGGCTGCTGCAGATATTGAGCGTTCCCATATTGAACAAAAGCTCAGAGAAAACCAGCAGATGCTTGCAGAGGCGATGGATCTTGCCCACCTGGTAAACTGGGAGTATGATGCGGTTGCTGATATTTTTACCTTTGATGACCGGTTTTATGCCATGTACGGGACAACAGCAGAGAAGGAAGGGGGATATCTGATGTCATCGGATACATATGCCCGTGAGTTTGTCCATCCAGATGATCTGTATGTGGTTGCTGAAGAGGAGCACAAAGCCCTCACCGCCTCCGATCCTGATTTTATCTCCCAGCGTGAGCACCGGATTATCCGCAGGGATGGTGAAGTCCGCTCCATTTAGGTCCGGTTCGGGATAACAAAGGATAATAAAGGTTAAACGATTCGGACCCATGGAGCCAACCAGGATATAACCGAACTGAAGAAGAATAAGATGGCTTTAAAACAGGCAAACCGTCAGCTCAGTCTCCTGTCCAGTATCACCAGGCATGATATCCTGAACATGGTGACCGTCCTGCTCCTCTATCTTGAACGATTGGAAGGGGAGTGTGCAGATCCGGAATTGTGTGAAGCATATGGCAAAATGACCTCTGCAACCAGGATGATACAGGGCCAGATAGAGTTTACCAGGGTCTTTGAGGATATCGGATTACACGAACCGGTATGGCAAAAGACTGGTGAGATCCTTGCCCGGCTGAATGTGCCATCCAGGGTCCTGTTTAAGAGTTCATTACCCGACATCTCTGTCTTTGCAGATCCCATGCTGGAAAAGGTGTTTTATAATCTGCTGGATAATTCTATCCGCCATGGTCAGCGGGTTACAGAGATCCATGTCTCTTCACACATGACTGATACGACCCTGGTTATTGTGTGGGAAGATAACGGGGTCGGGATTCCTGCAGATGAGAAAGAAGAGGTGTTCGAGAGAGGATTTGGGAAGAACTCCGGTCTGGGTATGTTTCTTGCCAGGGATATTCTTCTCCTGACCGGAATTGAGATTCATGAGATCGGTGAATATGGTGTCGGGGCCCGGTTTGAGATACAGATTCCGAAAGGTGGATGGATATATTCATGACGTGTGATTATTCCGGGTGGGAGAAAAGATCTGAAGAAGCACGTGCTGAACATCGAAGAGGGGAATCTATAAGCTTAGAAGATATTAAAAAGAAATATGGGATTGAATAAGTTTTTCTATGGATTACATTTAATTATGATTACATCCAATCCGGATAGGATCACACATCGGATTGGACGGTCTCCGTTATGCTCAAAGAAATATCATTCCGCCTTGGTATGAATGGAGCTCTGTACCTGGGCATATGTATCGGTTGTATGATATCCGGTATACTGTTTTTGACGATGGTTCTCCTTTTCGATATGGAAACCATACTTCTCGTGTCTGTTACAGCTGGTCTTGTTATTGCGGCAATCATACTTATTGCTCTCATAATATATGCACAGAACAGAAGGAGAAGAGCAAAGGAGGATCTCTGTACCTGTCGGTATCGAAGTTCAGTGTATACCGTATGCCGTGAATGTGCATACAAAGATAAATCAGAATGGATAGGAAAAGATAAGAAAATATGATGGGTGTCTGATTGTTTTTATGCCTGATGTTCTCATATTATGACATTAATCCATGAATTATTGAATAATTTTCGTTTGGATAAGAGAGAATCAGCAGTGAGTGCTCTTATCGGAATCATCCTTGTACTCTTTCTGATGGTACTCTTAACCGGTATTATATCAGCCGTTTTAATGGGGTTTTTATCCGGCATGAGTTTTAAATCAGCATACATTGTCGTGGATGCACAATATTCTACCCAAAACGGATATCCGTCAATTACCCTCATGCATCTGCAGGGAGATCCCGGGTATTTATCTGAAGCGAATACCGGAGGGAGCGGATATCCACTCACAATTCGTATCGAGACGGTAGATGGCAGCTCAGTTGTAGTCCCACTTCCCCCTGGGCAGATATGGAAGCCTGGAACCTTGCTCTTCATCACCCATTCTGATACTGGCTATGTCGTGACTGCGGATAGGACACAGATTCCCGGATCAAGACTCAATTTTCCTGGAAATGAAATCCGGATATCAGTAATCGATGCCCTGAACCAGGTGCTGGTGTATTCAAAGACCTTCATTATTAATGGAACACCGGTGAATACGTCACAGAATAATACTACACCAGAGTTTCTTCGGGGAGCTGGATATTCGGTATCAGCCTGGATCAGGTTCACCTCCCCGCCTTCTCCCACAAGTCCGGATCAGAAATGGGCAACGGTGGTGGTTGATGGTGATCGTGACAGTAACCGGCGGTTTCATCTTCAGCATAGCAGTGACAATTCAAGGTTTGAGTTTGCCTTCCGTACGGCACAGATGGCAGCAGGTGGGAGGTCTGCATCATATATTCAGTCACCTTCCGGGCCGGTGCAGGATCAGTGGTTCCATGTAGTCGGGGTTTATAATCAGACGAGTGGAGCTATCCGCCTGTTTGTGAATGGTGCAGAAGTTGCCTCACGGATTCTGGACTCTAGTGGGATTGCTGCTTCACCAGGGCTGTATCAGACCGGGGGACCAGATGGTATCAGATTCAATTCAGCGATAAATCAGCGGAAGTTACGGGGAGAGATACGGGGCATATCCACCATTGATGAGGAGATGTTCCCTGCTGAGATACGATCAATCTACAATACCGGATGAGGAGGAACAGTAAACCTTGGAGACATGAAAAAGAAATATGGGTCGAATGGGGTGTTTTCTGGTGAAAAGCGTGAGACCATCCTGGGCCAAAACCAGGATCTCCCCTTTCAGACCCCGGAGTCCTCTTTCTGGCTCCGGTACACTCCGGCAAGGATCATCTGTGAGAGTTTAAAGGCAATTATATGGAGTTCCTCACCTTTTTCAAGGTAAAAATCAACGTTATTTTCGATTGCCTCATCGATTATCTCCCGCTCACCCATACCGGTGAAGAGGATGAACGGTATCCGGGAAAAAGATCTGACTCCTTTCAGCAATTCAACCCCGGTCATCTCGGGCATGTTGTAGTCTGAAACCACAACATCATACCGGCCGGTTTTGATCTTTTCTAATGCCTCCTCTCCTGATAGTGCACAATCGATATAAAATTCTGTATATTCAGAGAGATAATCCCGTATTGCGTCAAGGAACGGGGGCTCATCATCAACGAGGAGGAGAGTTACCTGCTTCATAATCTGACCTGGATCGGTGTAGATTGTTTGTCAAGATGGTACATATGGATATCGTTTACATCTCCCTCCGGTCAGGTGATTTTCGTCAAAAGATCATTCTATTCACCGATGGTCACCGGATTCTCTGGCGAGAGGACAAATGCCATTATGGGTCCGAATATCAGGCCTATAAAGAGCAGGTGAATTATTCCACAATATATCGTTCTGTGTATCCTGTTCATGTGAATGATTCATTCCTGTTCATTCTCTCCACTTCCCATCCGGAACAAGGATCTCAAATCGTGCCCCTTTCCCTTCTTCACCAACTTCCCTGATGGAGAGATTGGTAATCGAGAGAATCTCCCGTGCCAGGAAGAGTCCTATACCGGTATGGTTTCCAAATCCTCTGCCGAATATGTGTGCCTTGTCGTTGAGGGGTATACCCACTCCGTTATCCTCACAGATAATAATAAGGTCATTATCCTTGTGTGCGACTGAAAACCGAATATAGGTAATCTTTTTGCCATGGCGGATGGCATTCTCGATAAGGGTTGAGAAGACTTTTCTTATGATGGGGTCGGCATATACTAAAAGCGACGTGGAGATCTGGTTCTCTATCCGAATGGCCCCGACATTAATCTCACGTTTTGCAGATTCGATGATGGAATATAGTTCCTGCCACCCTGAACTGACAATCCCGAACTCTTCATACTCTCTCGTAAAGCCTATGGTTGCCTCTATCCGCTTTCCAGCCTCCTGTGCCCTGGTAATGTACTCATGTATGGTATTAGGATCCGAATTCTCCAGGGCCAGTTCATGATAAAAATAAATAGCGGTGAGAATATTGAGGATATCATGCCTGGTAAGGCCGGTAAGGAGTCTTAATTTCTGGTTTGACTGGCCGATGGCCTCTTCAATCTGTTTCCGATCGGTGATGTCGGTCAGCTGTTCAACGATGAGCTGTACATTTCCGTCATCATCAAGGTTCGGGTTACTCCGGCAGATCAGGTACCGTTTCAGTTCAGGAACATACTTCTCGACCATCTCTTGTTTTTTACTCTGCAGTGCTTTTGATGTTGCACAGATCTCACAGGGTCTGGTTCGTCCGATGAAGGAGTAACATGGTCTTCCTGCGACCTCTTCAGGCGAGAGCCCCAAGGCATCATATCCAGCCTGGTTATACCGGATGATGGTATGATCAGGATTTTGTATCCCGATGATGTCAGGAATACCATTGAGCATCCCTTCAAGGAGACGGTTTGCCTGTTTGAGTTCATCTTCTGCCTTCTTTCTTGCAGTCACATCCCAGACGGTTGATATCATCAGAGTGCTCAGGGGAATCGGAATGTTCATGGCACTGATGTAGGTGGTCTCTTCCCCTTCCCTGATGATGGGGATATCGTCCCAGTGCATCCGGCTTGGATCACCGCTGGCACAGTCTGAAATCACCCGTTCGCGTATGTTTTTGCGATATTCAGGATCTTCATAGATGTAATCCCAGATAACATCAGGTTCTTTGAGTGCTTTCTCAGGTATCCGGTAAAATTTCAGGAAATTGGCATTATGATAGGAAAATGCAACCGTGGGCGATACAGAGTTAACCGCAACACCTATGGGAAGGTTGTCAAGAACAGTTCTGATGTATTCTTCTTTCTGGCGGATTACCTCTTCAGCCTGTTTTCTCTCGGTGATATCAAGGATCATTCCGATTAAGCCCTGAATGTTCCCGTTTTGATCAAGGAGTGTCGCCTTATAGAAGATGACATTGTGCATTGTTCCATCAGCATACCATACTTGTGACTCATAGGTCTGGGTCTTTGGGGCATCAAGAAGTTCCTTATCTTTTGCATAATAGGTATCTGCAAGTTCTTGTGGGGCAATGTCATATACCGTCTTCCCGACGATCTGTTCTTTTGTGAACCCGATATAGTGCTCAAATGCCTGATTACACCCGATATACCTCCCTCTTGTATCGTTATAAAAGACCGGGATCGGGATGGTCTCCAAAAGCCGGTCCAGGAATAGTTTCTGGTTTTTTATCTCATCCTGTGCCAGGGTTTCTTCAGTGACATCAACGATATGGACCAGGTATCCTGACAGCTGGTGGTCGCCATGATACATCGGGGTAATCTGCACTTCGATGGTTATCTTTCCTGCCTTGCTGGTTGTATAGAGATTTAAATTTTTCACCAGAGCTGGTTGTATAGAGATTTAAATTTTTCACCAGATCAAAGTCAAAGACCGAACGATATCGAATTGTCTCCCCTTTCTTTAATGCTTCAAGCCTCTCTTTGGGTACATTCGGATCATCAAAGAGGGAGAATCCCCTGACGTCATCCGATGAGTGCACACCGAACAGATCACAACAGGCAGGGTTGATGTCCAGCAGTCTGCCATCCTTGTCATAGAGCTCGATTGCTATTGGTGAGTTAATGTATATCTCTGCGAACTGATCTTGTATCTCACTGAGGGCTTTCTCGGTTTGTTTTTTCTGTGCGATGGTGGTCACTTTCTGGGCAAGTTCAGCAAACTGCGATCGTATCTCGCCCCCTTTCATGACATACCCGTCTGCTCCGTTCTCAAAAGCAGCGATAACCACCTCTTCCCGTCCCCGTCCGGTGAATATGATAAACGGAGTATCGTCACCCCGTGCCCTGATAGTTTTTAGGAGGTCAATACCACTCATATCCTCCATCTCGTAATCTGAGATGATAGCGTCATACCGGGTATTAAGAAGTAGTAAAAGCGCCTCTTCTCCTGATCCGGCAAGGTCAGCCTTTATGTTATGTAAGACAGCCAGGTACTCAGCGGTTGCTAATCTGACGTCTTCTTCATCATCCACGACAAGGACATGAAGTGCAGATGTATGGTCCTGTAAAATTGTTCTGTTCATTTCAGGCCTGTACTTATCGTTACGTATTATTTTCTGTAACATAAGTGTTTTGATGTCTTTTTGTGGTAATCATATCGTAGTATTTATAATGTATGGAAGAAAATGTGTTGTTTACCCCGAGGTGTTACCGTGGCTATTACATACAAATTCCCTGAAATACTGCAAAAACACTCTGATATTTTACTTGCTGACTGGGTTAAGGAACAGCATGCTGCCATTACTCATCGTCGTGACCATCAAGGATGCAGAACTCGAGCAGCAATCAAAAGAATTCCTGAATGTCTTTTTAAAAAATATTCAATCCGGAACTATTGAACGGATTGACGGGGATGAATGGAGAGAGACGAGGTATTACATTGAAGAGGTTTCACAAAAAAGAATTGAACTTGGATTTACTGCATCAGACACCGCGATTTTTATATTCTCCTCTGATATAGACTCCTTATTGGAAGTGATAGGGTCCGTGATATTACAAAGATAGAGGGTCCAATTTCTCATATGTATGCGTATCGGTGAGATTCGCAGCATTTAATTCTTTCCGTATTGCTCTTTTGGGACCAACATAAACCGCTTCATAAGAGATCTTCAGGATATTTTTAAAAAGTCCGGAGAGATCAAGAAGGCCTGCACCAGGTGAAAAATAAACACGGATGTCGATATCACCCATCAGATACTATATTCCTGGCGACAAAAAAAGGGTCGTGACTTTCTCACTCGTCTCACGTGCCTGAATATAAAAAATTAAAAGGTAAACTGGTCCATCTCTTCTTTGATCCTGGCCACCGCTTTTTCAGCCCGATCGGTAGTCTGACCAATCCGCTCCATAGACTCATTTACCTGGGCTACCATCTGGGTGATCTGTCCGACGGCTGCTGATGACTCCTCACTTGCTGCTGCAAGACCGACCGACTCCTTTGCCGTCTGCTGCACCATATCACTGAATTCATTCACCGTGGCCGTGACCTCTTGTACCGATGCAGCCTGCTCCTCACTTGCTGCGGCAACCTCACTCATATTCGAGTTGATCGTAGAGATTGACTCAACAATCTCATTAAAGACTGCCAGTGTTTCACCAACGGCAGTATTCCCGCTCTTGACTTCTATTATCGAGTTCTGGACTGCCTTTGCCATGGCACCAGATTTCTTCTGAAGGTCGGAGATGATTAACGCGATATTCTCTGCAGATTTTTGCGATTCATTTGCAAGCTCCTTGACCTCAGCTGCAACGACGGCAAAGCCAAGGCCTGCTTCTCCTGCCCGAGCAGCCTCGATTGCAGCATTGAGGGCAAGCAGATTTGTCTCTTCTGCAATGGAGCTGATAATATCAACAATCCTGTTGATCTCCTGCATCTGACCACTGATCTGCTGGTTCATCTCCTCTATCTCTGAAGATGACTCCATGATCCCGTGCATCCCCTTCTCAGCAAGACCTGCAGCATCTTTTCCTTTCTCTGAGAGTTCTGCAGCCATATTGGTCAGTACCGATACATGCTCCATCTTTGCTGCAACTGAAGAGACCGTGGTTGCAAGGTCCTGCATGGCAGTCAGGATCTGCTGCGTTGCCATACCGCTTTTATCTGCCAGGTTGTTCACTGCGGTAGCGATGGATGCTACCTGTCCGACTCCTTCTGACACATCCTCAATACTCTTATGAGCGGTGTTTGTCTCAGCATTGACTTCATCAACCCGTTTACTGACTTCGATCATCTCTTCTGTCAGTTCCTTCATCTGTGCATGAACCGCTGCAAGAGCCTTGGACACATCAATACCAATGGTATCAAGGGCATCCCTGAATGTTACAAACTCCCCTTTCAGCTGGAGGTCAGGGTTCATCCGTGCCGTAAAGTCACCGGTTGCGTACCGTTTGGATAGAATCATGGCTTCATTGAGGGGAACAGCCATCGCATCCACGGTCTCATTGACTCCATCGATGATGAGGGCATAATCACCCTGGAATTTCCTGCTATCCCCTCTGGTTTTCAGATTTCCGGATGCTGCAGCCGTGCTCAAAGTCCGGATCTCATCCCTGAACTGGAGGAATGTATGGACAACATCTGAAAAAGCCTGCGAGAGGATACCGATCTCATCCTGAGAATACACCCGGTCTGTCTGAGCGACGAGCTTACCGTCACGGACCTGTCTTGCCAACGTGACCAGTTCATCCATCCGTGTTGATATGGATCTTCCAAAGAGGGTGGCAACGATAAAACCACCGATGATTCCCAGAATTACAACTATGAAGATAGTATTGCGGATTGCATCAATGGGACCGGTGAAGTCATGATAGTCGGCATTTGCAACGATGATCCAGTCAAATGGCTCAAAATAACTGAATACTGCTATTTTATCTCTTCCATCCCAGGAATATTCCAGATATCCTTTCTTTTTGGTTATAATCTCTTTGATGAATGGAAGATCTGAATCATTCTTCCCTTCTCTGGTCGGGTGAATAAGGGCCTGGCCGGTACTGTCAAGGACAAATACGTACCCGTTTTCACCTATCTTTTTACTCTTGATCTGATCCTGCAGGATACCGATGGTGGAACCCTCCTCAACACCGACAAAGAGGATACCGATGATCTCTCCTGCAGCATTCTTTATCGGTTCATAGGCAGTGATATACTTCTTTCCGACAACCGTTGCCGTGCCATAATAGGTCTGTCCTTTATTGATGACGGCATCATAGACTGCCGGTGAGACCGGGGTTCCGATGGCACGTTTTCCATCCTCACCGATAACATTGGTGGAGATACGAATCGCCTGATCACCTTTCTTCTGGAATATGGTTGCCGCTCCGCCGAGCAGATTCTGGACATTATCAACGATCTCAAAGTTGTCATTAACCTTGTAGGACGAGCCCAGCATCAGGTTCCCATTGATGATCTCTGGTTTCCCCTTCGCGTAAAAATGCTCATGCAGAACATTCAGATCACTCTTCACTTTGACCTGGGTAAGTTCGTAGGCGGTTTTTGTCGCCTCCTCCAGATCCTGACTTTGAACTTCCAGGTTGATCTTTATGCTTTCGTGAATTGCGGATTCTGCACTGGTATAGGCGACATATCCCAGGACAAGGGTCGGGATAATGACCAGAATCAGGCAGATGAGGGTAATCTTCCGTCCGATAGTTGCGTTGTCAAACCAGTCGGTCATGGCAGAAATGGTCTTCATGGTCTCTCTCAGGTGAAATATACTATATGCTTAAATGATTTATAAAAATGAGGATCTGATTATTATAGAATTAGATATTCAGACATTTTCAAAGAAAAGAGGCTAATTTTTAGAATTTCAACCCAAATTTACAACTTTATCATGATTGGTAGATAGCCTGTCAATTTCTGGTTTTCAGGCTCCTGATGCTGTCTCATAATTCCACTATCTTCATCTCTCGTTTGGTTATATCGATTGCAATCTCCAGTCAGACAATCCTGTCATCGATCCATCGTATCGCACGGTCCAGACATTCATGCAATTGACCGGTACCAGGATTCCTCACATCCCAGGTATAGAGGCCGGTTGGATCGTTCTCATCAATAAGGTGTGGATTTGTCCAAAAATCACCATGGAACATTCTCATGATGGTACTGAGCACCTGGAAGAAGATCTGAAACTGGAATTTTCAAGGTCATGCATTATACTCCATGGTGAGCCTGAAACCGGAGACCATCTTTTACAATCGAAAATTTGTAATATTTCAGATTTAATAACCAGAATCGTCACTTCTTTCAGGAGCAATCCTCTCAAGATCAACTGAAAGTTCCCGGATTGACTGATATCGTCCGGCTGGGTCTGAAACCAGACATTTCAGAATAATTGATAGAAGTTTCTCTCCTTCACCGGTCTGAAAGACAGGTTCTGTTCCGGACGGGATCTCCGGTCTGCCAGTGAGGAGTTCGGCACATACCATTCCAACCTGCCAGATGTCCGTTGGAGCGGTGCATTCTGAATACACCGAACGCTGCTCAGGGGCTGCATAGGTTGGAGAAAACCCCGATACTGACCGTCGGTCTCTCCCTGACCGGGCAAGCCCCCAGTCGGTGAGTTTTACCATCCCTTCGTGAGTCAGAAGGATATTCGTGGGTTTTATATCACAATGGATAACTCCCCGGCCATGAGCATATATAAGAGCGGATACAAGACCCTGAATGATCTGCAACGCCTGTGGTATTGGGTGCGGGGTTTTCAGATCTGCAACCGATCGGGGGAGATACTCTATCTCAATATACGGAACAGGGAGGATATTTGCAGAAAGAAGTGTGGCAATATGAGGGTGTTCCAGATCTCTCCAGATACTGATCTCCTGCATAAATGAAAGACCGGTCATTTCATCATCCGTTCGTGGGACTTTCACGACGACCGGCGTTCCATCACCTGTCCGCTCTGCATACCAGATTCTTCCAACGCCACCTTCTCCAATAGGCCTGACATTTCTGTATCGGTTCATCGGCAGGGGAAAGGACGATATATCTCTGCCCTGACGTATATTTTCATTCCCATGACCTTTCCACACCTGGCTGATCACCATATATATCCCAATGAGAAGAGAGCAGATGAGTGAAATAATGACGAGTATCGCATGAGAATAGACCATCTCAAGAAGGTTCATGGACTGGCGGGAAAAGAGCAGAAGTCCTAACGTCAGGGTGGCTGTAATAACCAGACCAAATCCAGATCCAATAATGAATCGAATTGAATGACGAGCCCCTACAAGAGAGATGATATGGCACAGTATCAAAAGCATGAACAGGATGGAGAAGGAAGGAAGGGAGAGGTTTATCGCATTCCCCAATCCCTGTCCTCCTCCGTGTCCGTGCCGAATCGGGGCCGATAGAAACAGAAACTCCACAAGAAGGTACTGGAATGCAAGAAGAAGATGGATAATCAGAACTCCCCACATGTAAAGTGATTTCTTTCGGAGAGAGAGATCCGGGCCGGGGAAGATGGTAGTTTTCATGGGGTATGATTCGGATTGGTATTTCCTGAATGAAAGGTAAAGGTTATGCCAAGGGTTCCGGGTGAGAGTTCTATTCTGTCGCCGTCCTGCAAAACCACCGGATCATGACCGATTGGTCTTCCATTTATATAGGTTCCCCCTTTGCTGTTCCCATCTGCTAATGTCCAGAACCCTGCTTGCTTTTTCACCCATGCATGGGGGCGTGATACCCGGCTGACCGATCGGTACTCATCATTCAGAAGAAGAGCCGGTTCAGGAGAAATTCCGTTCCATCCCTCTTCAATTCTTCCGACCCGGTATACTGGTTCTGTCAGTTCAATCATTCTTCCCTGCTCTGAACCATTCATGATGACAAAACCTGGTCTGGCAGGGAGAATGGTATGCAGGCCGGTTTGCGCCGCTATTACCTGCTTTGAAAGGTCCGGGTTACTCGTTCCGGCAACCTGGCTGAAAAGTGTGAGATTGTATGCTGCATGGTTCAGACCATCCGGGACAAGCTTATAATAAAAAACCGGCTGACCCATGTTTACCGGTTCATCAGAGACTCCTATCTCTTTTCGGATGATGCCGAGCGAGAGCAGTTTTGTCAGATGTTTTTTGGTATTCTCATAACTGGTCGCAATCTCATGTGAGATCTGCCTGACTGTCCTGGGTTTTGTTCCGATAAATGAGAGGATCTGAAGGCGGATGGGGCTGGCGAGAACATCAAGATATTCGGATAATTCTGATATAAACTCAGGATCAGAACTGGTAAGGATTGTCCGGTCATCTGGTCTTTCCGGATTCATATATTCATCCCACTCATTCATAGGCCGGCCATGGTTATCAAGTTCTACCCTGTATAACCATCAGGTTCATGGTATGAACTTCTCCCATTTTATCCCTATAAATCCGGGCAAAGCCCATGAGGATGTATGCACCGCTCAGGCGGTCAGGAGAAGATATGAAAGCAATAGTCGTAATCCTTATCCTGGGCCTTATCGCTTTAGGAGCCACTTTCCCGGTATCAGCAGCCGGACAAGGTGGAAATGGGAATGGTATGATGCTGCACAATGGCGATGGTTCAACAGGGACCGGGGTTTGTCCGAATCCGGATTGCCCACAGGCAGACTGCCCGAACAATCAGACCCCGCCCCGTGATGGAACCGGAATGCAGTACGGGAAAAATCTGAAAAGGTGAGTCACATGAACCGAAGAGCAATGGGTCTTGTAGGTATCGGACTTCTTGTGGTTCTGGTCATGCTCCTGGTTACTCTCCCGGTATCTGGTGCAGGAAAGACCGGACCACAGGACGGGACCGGGTATCATCATGGCCTCTCTCATCAGAATGGTCAGTTTGAGACCGGTTATGGTTATGGTTCAGGGAATGGGACCTGCATCCAGAAGAACTGTCAAAGCAACGGAGTCAGGCCTCTTGATGGAACCGGTATGCATCATCAGGCTGGGATGAGATCCGGTAATGGTGGACGGTCAGGATCCCACGGGCATGGGAACGGCCACCGTTCCTAATTTTTCTTTTTTTATATCCCTGAAAAAATATGAGGTATCTGATCTTTTCGCACGTTCCAGATTTTCCAGGCCTCAAACCAGAGCACACTTACACTGGCAGCGAGGACACAGGTGACAAGTTCTTCGACCGGTATCAGAGAAAACCTGAAGAGATCCCGAAGTGCCGGTATTGCAAGGATCAGGACAAGGCTGCAGATTGTTCCAGCAAATACCCATCTCATAGCCGTATTCGGTGTCCGAATCGTAGAGATTATCGTTTCTGACCAGGACCGGTTGGTCAGGATGAGAAGCAGGTTTGCGAGCACAATGGTGATAAAAGTCATGGTACGCACCTCTGTTTCTAAAAACCCGCTCATCAGGGAATAAAGATACACAAGCATCACAACACCGAGGACGACAACCCCCTGCATCAGGCTGAGAAAGAGGGTCTTTGGTGTGAAGAGTCGTTCATCCGCAGACCGGGGCGGCCGGTTCATAATGTCCTGCTCTTCTTTTTCTGCCTCAAAGACGATAGAACAGGTTGGGTCTATGATGAGTTCAAGGAAGACGATATGCATCGGCATAAGAATGAGTGGCATGTCAAAAATGACCGGAATGAGTGACATTCCCGCGATTGGAATGTGGATAGAGAAGATATAGGCCATTGCCTTTTTGAGGTTATCATATATTCTCCGTCCAAGCCTGACCGCAGAGACGATAGAGGTGAAATTATCGTCAAGGAGCACGAGCGAAGATGCTTCACGGGCAACATCAGTACCTCTCCCACCCATGGCAATACCGATATCTGCAGATTTCAGAGCCGGTGCATCATTCACCCCGTCGCCGGTCATGACAACAACCTCATTATTCGCCTTGAGGGCTCTGACAATCCGGAGTTTCTGTTCAGGAACGGCACGTGCAAAAACAGTAGCTGTTTTGAGCCGTTCTTTGAGGTCATCATCCGAGCACTCGGTTAGGTCAGTCCCGGTAACTGTGTTATCGGTATGCAAAAGCCCGATCTGATCTGCAATATTCTGGGCTGTACGGGGGTAATCACCGGTTATCATAATGATCTTGATACCGGCAGCATAACACTCGCTCACCGCTTCAGCGATCCCCGGTCTGACCGGATCAGCAAACCCGATAAGGCCAAGAAACGTAAAAACGAAGTCATGCTGGATACGTGGGAGCTCCGAAATTGTAAATGATGATTTTGCAACGCCAAGAATCCGAAGGCCCTTTGATGCCATCACATCTATCTGCTCTGCAAGTTTTTTCTGTTCCTGCTCCGAAAAATGACACAGATCAGCAATCGCTTCCGGAGCACCCTTGGCGGCTATGATAAATTCGCGGCCGTCCGGAGACTGCCAGACATTAGACATCGCCAGGAGGTCAGATGAGAGAGGATATTCGGTTATGAGCTTCCAGTCTTTATGTATATGCTCTGTTCTTCCAAAATCTCCCTCTGAGAGCTGTATAAGAGCCTTTTCCATGGGATCAAAGGGATCTCTCTTACAGGCAAGAATGGCGTATTCGGATAGTTCATGACAGGAATCAGGGACCGAATTTTCACCGGCTCCGTCATGCTCACAGAATTCATCATCTGCGAAAAAGGATTGCACGGTCATTTTATTAAGCGTAAGCGTCCCGGTCTTGTCTACACAGAGAACTGATGCAGAGCCCAGGGTTTCAATTGCAGGAACCTGACGGGTAAGTACATGCTTTTCTGAGATTCTCCATGCACCAAGCGCAAGAAAAACCGTTAAAACCACCGGGAACTCTTCCGGAAGGATCGCCATCGCAAGAGTAATTCCTGCAAGAAGTCCTGATATCCAGTCTCCCCGGCCGATTCCATAGATGATAACGATGATAAGGCACAGGAGAAGACCGCATGTTGCGATGATCTTCACCATCGAGGATATCTCCACTTTCAGCCTGCTATCATCCCGCCCGACTTCCTGGAGAACCATGCCTATCTTCCCCATCTCAGTCCCAGAGCCAGTACTTTTGACTTCAGCAAGGGCCTGACCCTGAACGATTAGGGTTCCAGAATATACGAATGGCTGATCATCTCCGCCCGGAGCCTGCTCTTTCAGCCCTTCAGTCCAGGGAATCTTTCGTACGGGGACCGATTCACCGGTAAGGAGTGATTCATCAACGGTAAGATTATTCGATGAGAGGAGAATCCCGTCGGCAGGAACCCGGTCTCCTTCTGAGAGGATGAGGATATCACCGGGAACAACCTCCCGTCCTGCAATCCGCCTCTGCTGGCCGTCCCTGATTACGAGAGCCCGTGGACTTGAGAGATTCCGGAGGGCTTCGAGTGCCCGTTCAGTCTTTCGTTCCTGGTATACCGTAATACCGATGATGACCAGCACAAAACTCATAAGCATGACAGCTTCGGTGATATCACCAAGGAAAAAGTAGATAAGACCACTCGTTACCAGGAGGAGGAACATCGGTTCTCTGGCAACCTCAAGTATGACCTCAAAAATACCGTCTTTCTTATGTTTTGGAAGTTCGTTATATCCGAATGTCTTGATCCGCTCTTCTACCTGGTCTCTGGATAGTCCTTGTATAGTCTCAATATCTATGAGCGTCATGGTGATACCGCAATAGAGCATATATTACTCAAAATCAGACAGACTGCTGATGTACTCATCAGATTTTCATTGAGAGGGGATAAGGGATTCTGTGGACAAGTCAGGCTCTCACCTCCCCCTCTGATCCGGATGGTTGTAAGGGTGAACCTGAATGATAGTGCTTTTTTTATATGTTCAATAATCCATTATTTCATAAACTTCAGAATCGGCTGTTTATCAGTGATTCAAGAGACATGGCTCATGCTGTGCAAACCTCGTATAAAAACAACTGGAGTAAGGAATTATGGGTAGAAAAACTTTCATCAGAATCACCAGTCTTCTCCTCCTCATTGTAACCGTCATCTGTGTAGTGACCGGCATTCTCAAATGGCCAGGTCTGATACCTGCTCTGGGTCTGACGTACCGCCAGGTTCCGGTTGCTCTGATTACGGATCTTCATGACTGGTCAGGATTACTCATGACCGTACTGGTGATGGTCCATATATATCAGTTTAGAGGATTTATCCGGAGAATGGCTCGTAATTTGATCTCATAAGGAGTGTACAATGAATACGAAACACATATTAACAATTTTTCAGATGTTGTGCCTAATGAGCATGATAAGCGGGTTTGTTCTGTCTGCCTCCGCATCCGGAAGGGACGGATGCCAGGACCCCCTCCTTGCAGCACAAACCGAAGAGAAGAAGGTAATTACCGACAATGCAGGAAACCTGACGCTGATAGATGAAGATACACGGGAAAAAGCCGATGCCCTTGCAGGGACCTGTCCGAAAGGGTTTCATTGCAGTTGTCCAGGCTGTCCGCTCTGGAGTGATTTAGATGAGGATAATTTCTGTGATCACGGAGAAGAGCCTGAAGAACTGGATGAGGAGTGATATCTTAAAACCACACCTCTCTCTTTTTTGCCAAGTTTCATATCTTTCATCTTTCACTTGGTTCACAGGTCTTCCTTCATCGCACCTGTGTAATTACTGGAAAAAGAAATTTAAGAGAGTTGACGGGTAAATGCACTCAGGTGATTCTCCGACCCGTTCCGGAGATTGGTATATACCTGGATGATATCCGGTCTGGTAGTATTGGCGATTGCCTTATCAAGATCTGCGATATCTGTCTCTTCAATTGCTACCCCTGCTTTGAGAGCATCAGTCAGAGATTGTGCTCCCTGCTCTGCCAGGGCATCTGCCAGAGCCTGAATGTCCGGATTATTATATCCTGATGAATAATTTCCGATCATGTCAGAAGGAACCTGATATCTGTCAAGGAGGAGTTGCACTTCACTGGCATGGATTGTTTCGGCCTCTCCAATATTCCGGAAGATCGGAATTGCATACATCTCATACCACACCATGTAGAGATCATGGGCCATTTGTTCTTCTTCCCGCATGAAGAGGAGATCTGATCTTTCAGTATCAGAGAGATTCAGGTCCTCTGGTTCCGGAAGGACACTATTCTGATTTCCCTGGAATCGGTTTCCATACCCCTGTGAAGCGACTGAAACGGGAAGTATGAGCAGAAGAGTTGTAAGAATGAGAATAAGGATGATAGTACTGTTTTTCATAAATCTCTCACCGCCTGTATGGCATAAACCATCAATTGTCGTTTCCGGTATAAAAACCCAGGAGACACTCGTGGTTATATCTCCGAAAGTATCTCTGAACTTGTCAGTTGATATCCTGAATGATTATCTTAAATCAGATAATCTTCACGTTGAACTTCTGATTGAAGATAGCAGCAGCGATCCGGAGAAAGCCCTGAATGCCCTGAAAAAGCTTCATGAAAAAGGGGTTATGGTGGTTATTGGTCCTTCAACCAGTGAAGAAGCAGCTGCAATGGTTCCCTATGCCAATGAGAATGATATGCTGCTTATTGCCCCGTCCAGTACGGCGGTTTCCCTCTCCCTTGATGACAACCTCTTCCGGATGGTTCCAGATGATAAAAATCAGGCTGAAGCTCTGGCCCTTCTTATGAAGCGACAGAACATCACTGAGGTTCTGACCGTATACATGGACGATGAATATGGTTCAGGACTGAATGCCGGCATAATTGAAAAAGGCTCAGATCCTGCCTATGGATTCAGGATAGTGGGTTCGATACCGTATGATCCAAAACTATCCGTCCATGATACTCTGGTCCAGGAGATAGAAGAAGCTGCAGCAGGTTTACCGAAAGACACCGGGGCAATTCTTCTGATCGGAACCGAGTCCCATGCTATCGGAATCTTTACAACTGCCGGTATTGAGAGCCCGATAAGTGATTACAAGTGGTTTTCAGGAGATAGTATCATCCGTGAGGCAGGTATCCTGAATAATAATGATGCTGCAGAATTCGCCGCAAAAACAAGACTTGAGGGGGTTGCATTTGCATGTGAAGAAACACTCACTCTTGTTCCCCTGATGCTGGCAACAGGACTTATGAGTGGTGAACTGGGACATGCTCCATCTCCCGATGCCCTGCCGATATGGGATGCATTATGGTTCATAGCCGAGACATATCGTCTTGATCCCCATGCAGACTTTGATACTTATAAGTCCAATCTCCGGGCATTATTTGAAAGAGGTGGAAATCTTTTCAATCAGTGGACTATGTTGAATGAATATGGTGATCTCAAGTCAGCCAAGTACGCCCGATTTACCGCAACGAAGGGTAGTAATGGTGACATATACTGGAATCTTGACGGGATGTTTATCAGGAGCAAGACTTCGGGAATGTTCATCACCGATGCAGATGGTAAACTGACCCATGAACCTGGTGATATCGTCATAGGTGCTGTTTTGCCTATTACCGGAGTCAATGCAGAGATAGGTACCGGTGCAAAAAAAGCGATTGAACTTGCTATTGAACAGGCAAATACCTACTATTCAAAGGCACTTGGTCTGAACATTCGTTTTTCAAGTGATATCCGGGATTCAGAAAGTGATGCGGCAGTCGCACTTGAGCAGGTCAGGGCCCTGCACGAGAACGGAATAAATCTCATTATATTTGGTGGAATTAGTGATGAATTATCCGCGGTTCAGGAATATGCACGAGAAAATAACATTATACTTCTTGGAACCCGGAGCACTGCCATCTCCCTCTCAGATTCAGATGATTTCATTTTTCGTCTGAGTCCGGATGATTCTCATCTGGTAAAAGCCATGGTCAGACTCATGGAGGAACAAGGTAAAAAGCACCTGGTGGTTCTGTATCGCGATGACATATATGGCCAGGACTTTTCACATGCTCTCTCTGAAACCGTTACCGGAAGTATAGATAGTTTCAGTTATGCAAAAAATGAGACTGATTTTACCTCTGTTCTGGATGAGGCCGCCAGAGCAGTTGAGACTGCCGGGTATGAGGGTACTGCGGTGGTAGTGATTGGCACTGATGAGATCATCTCAATGCTTGAAGCAGTAAAGGAAGGGCCACTCACGTCTGTTGCATGGTATAGTGGTGACGGTGTGTCGCAAAGCAGGAATTTATTAGAGGCGGAAAGTGCAGTATCTGTGGCTATACAGACAAATCTGACCTGTGTCAACTTTGACAGTGCTGCAGATCAGATCTTCATTCCGATGAGGCATGTTGCCGTTGAATATCTTTCACGGGCAATAAAAGGAAATGCAGGATGGAATGAGATATCCAGTTATGATGCTGCCTGGATAGCAATGAATGCTTATGCAATGACACGTCCGGATGCCCCCTCAGAAGAACTGTGGAATATTATTAATAATCCCTATGGAGCGTTGGGTATTGGTGAACAATATGTAATG
Source organism: Methanospirillum hungatei JF-1 (assembly GCF_000013445.1). Lineage (NCBI taxonomy): Archaea > Methanobacteriati > Methanobacteriota > Methanomicrobia > Methanomicrobiales > Methanospirillaceae > Methanospirillum > Methanospirillum hungatei. The sequence goes on along the minus strand of NC_007796.1, from coordinate 2,931,097 downwards.
AATGAAGCCCAGGATCAGTCAAATAGCTTTTATGTTTTCTATAAGGTAATAGAGAGATCTGACGGGCCTATCTGGACACCTGTAGCCTATTACCGGGATATCAAGGCATTTCCTGATGAACTGAAAATCGTCAGTGAATAATCCGGGTATGTATGCCGGGGACAATCCCTTTTTTTAAACAGTTCTCATCCAGATCTAAAAAATCAGATGTATTTCCCTCTTTGTGGTGTAATATTCATCTTTTTTTTGAGACCTTCTCGGTGCTACAACTATAATCCCCTATGAAAACCAAATGTATAAGTCTGATTGGATTATGAGTAAAACAATTATCACGGTGGTCGGAAAGGATGCCGTCGGAATTATCGCAAAAGTATGCACCTATCTGGCAAATAACCAGATTAACGTTGAGGATATCTCTCAGACAATTGTCCAGGGGTACTTTAACATGATGATGATCGTCGACACCGAACGCTCCTCCAAACCCTTCTCAGATATGGTAACTGATCTTGATGTACTCGGTGACGAGATCGGAGTGAAGATCAAGTGCCAGCGTGAAGATATTTTTACAAAGATGCATCGAATTTAACAGGAAATTCCATGATAAATATCCTTGAGGTAAATGAGACAAACAATATGATCGAGCAGGAGAAGCTTGATGTCCGGACGATAACCCTTGGCATCAGCCTTCTTGACTGCTGTGATGCTTCCCTCGATACCTTAAACCAGAAGATATATGCAAAGATAACCCGCCTTGCCAGAAACCTGGTCTCCACCGGGAGAGAGATAGAACTTGAATACGGGATTCCCATCGTCAATAAAAGAATATCAGTAACCCCCATTGCACTCATCGCCGGATCTGCCTGTCAATCTCCAGAGGATTTCGTGTCTATTGCACAAACACTCGATAAAGCAGCAGCAGATATGGGTGTCAATTTCATCGGGGGGTATTCGGCCATCGTATCAAAGGGAATGACCTGGACGGACGAACTTCTTATCAGGTCCATTCCCCATGCCCTCTCGGCAACTGAACGGGTCTGCAGTTCGGTGAATATTGGTTCAACAAAGACCGGGATCAACATGGATGCTGTCCGGCTCATGGGACAGATTATTAAAGAGACCGCAGAGGCAACACAGGAACAAAACTCCCTGGGATGTGCAAAACTGGTTGTCTTCTGCAATGCTCCTGATGACAATCCCTTCATGGCCGGGGCATTTCATGGCATATCAGAGGCTGATGCCGTCATTCATGTGGGAGTCAGTGGCCCGGGGGTTGTCAAGCATGCTCTTGAGAGTGTCAGGGGAAAAGATTTCGAAGTCCTATGTGAGACGGTCAAGAAAACAGCATTTAAGGTAACCCGGGTCGGACAACTTGTAGCTCAGGTTGCATCAGAGCGTCTTGGGGTACCGTTTGGCATTGTCGACCTGTCACTTGCCCCGACCCCATCGGTGGGGGACAGTGTTGCAGAGATCCTTGAAGAGATGGGACTTGAATCGGTTGGTGCACCGGGAACAACCGCTGCTCTTGCCCTGCTCAATGACCAGGTGAAGAAAGGCGGGGTGATGGCAAGTTCCTTTGTCGGTGGGCTCAGCGGTGCGTTTATTCCGGTGAGCGAGGACCAGGGAATGATAGATGCCGTGATACGTGGATCTCTCACTATTGAGAAACTTGAGGCAATGACCTGTGTCTGTTCAGTCGGTCTAGATATGATAGCAATTCCGGGAAGCACTCCTGCATCTACCATATCAGGGATTATTGCAGATGAAGCGGCCATCGGGATGATCAATCAGAAAACGACTGCAGTGCGGCTCATTCCGGTTATCGGCAAGGATGTTGGTGACATGGTGGAGTTTGGTGGTCTTTTAGGTCATGCTCCGGTCCAGCAGGTGAATACCTTCGATTGCAGCAAGTTTATCAACCGGGGTGGACGGATTCCGGCACCGATTCATAGTTTTAGAAATTAATTTTTTGGTGCTTTGTCAAAATCCACGGCAGTCTTTAAAAGCCATCAGAAAAAGAGGTGCTTAACCGGAAGTCTGGTGGATTCCAAACGATGGTCCGTTTCATTTCAGCAAGGCATATTCTGCCGGAGAATGTACTCATCCCTATCATACATTGGGGCGGATATGGAGCATATATAATCGGATCGCTCCGGATCTCGACCTCTCTCCGGCGAATTGATCGTGAGGTTCTCAAACGGTATGGTATGGGATCCGGTCTCTAAAAATGAGACTCTTTCAGGATATCCTGAATGGTGGTATAATATGACCGGGTATCAGTATGGTCCTCGGGTATACCGGACAGATATCCTGCATGATATTCCGGGGCTTGTATATACGAATACAACAAAACCATTTCCTTCAATAGAAAACCCGAACGAAGTATTTTCCTGATTTGTGAAACCATGAGTATCAAAAAACCTGTCCGGATATTGCAGATCGGTGATATGCAGAAGGGGTTTACGATAAAAAACGGAAACCTCTATGTGAGCGGAGCAGAAGACATCCTCGGACCTGCACAGGAATTCCTGGAAAAAATTCCTAAATCAGCATTTGACTATACCTTTGTCATTCTGGATACTCACTTTTCCGAAGAGTATGAAGAAAGCGAGGAAGCGAAAGAATTTCCTATTCACTGTGAATACCAGACCGACGATTGGGAATTATCTCTTGATGTCTCCGGTCTGCCTGATACCTGGTATCTGATGAAGAACCAGTTTACCATGTGGGGTGAGCGGAAAGGGCAGGCAATATCCTTCACAAATCCTGACCGGAAGATTGCATATGAATCGTTATTTCATTTTGTTGATGATCCCCGTCATCCAGGGCAGGTAATCCCCCGTGATTCCTTTCTTCATTCCATCGCACCGGAGCATGATCTGGCCAATATCGAGGTAACGCTCTTTGGAGTGGCTTCTGATTTCTGCAACAGGTTTGCAATGGAAGGATGGCTGGCACGAGGGGCGAAAGTGACTATCATAAAGGATTTGACTAAAGGAATTCATAAGGAGACTGCTTCCGTGCTTGGGGAATGTTCATACCAGAGGTATATGCCTGACCGGCTTTCTGCCATTTCAAGTCAGGAGTTACTCTGAGAACTGGGTAATCTATGAGGGATTGTCTCTGTTGAATACAGTGCTATTTTACCTGATGGGCGATAGAACCTTCTCTTGTTTCTTAAAAACATGAGTATTCTTTATGCAAACCGGTTGTATCGTTTATGTGCTGTTTTGATGGGCAATATATCTGTCACTCTGACAAGATCACCTTCCGGATAGATCATAAAGAATACAGTATAGGTTCGACCAATATGCAGACGGTATACATCATGACCAATTTTTTCAATTTCTGATACTAGAAATGGTTCTTCCAGCCTGCGTAATTGTTTAAGAATAATACGACGACCTTTAATGGGTAATTCTTTCACAAAATTACACGCTTTTATTTCAACCTCAACTTTCATTCTTTCCAGGCTTCCTCGGCCTCATCCAATGAAAGAAATTCTCCCTGTTCTGACACTTTTGTAACATGTCTTATGATATCCAGTTTTTCTCGTTCTTCAATTAAATCAGTAATGAGATGATCAAAGGTTTCACCCGGTTTTTTAAGGATTGAGAGTTTTTCCCAGGTTTTAGGTGTGATCGGGATCCGTTTATAACTCTGAACACTGGACATGTTATTCATATTGCACATGTGTGCAATTTAAACTTTTCTTTGATGGTAATACAGAGAGCCCCTGTAATTGGATAAATGATTCTTCCCGCTTTTCTGACCATCATGATGAAATGGATTATAGGTTCTACAATGTTCTGGCAGGATACGGTACTCGATTATATGAAACCATGGAGGAATTGCATCAGCAAAGGGCGACAGAAAAGGTATGCGAAATTAAAAAAGATGAGGGTTACAGACTTGATTATTTCATCTTTTTCCGGTTTATATCACGGTTCTTCTGATAACTCATATTCTCCGGATGAATCTTTAAGGCATTCTCATAACATCTCTCAGCACTTGCAAACTCTGACAGTTTAGTAAGGCAGATCCCATATGCATTCCATGCCTTGTCATTGGATGGATCCTCTTCAGTGACCGCGAAAAACTCCTCAGCGGCCTTCTTAAAATCACCCTGCCTGTAATATGCCATTCCCCGGACATATGCAGAGCCCCCCTCAATATCTCCCCCATTATCTGAGTCCTCCAGCGTCATCGAAGATTCAGAGTTCTGAACCTGGTTTTTTCTGTTCAGGGTATTTTTCTGGCCGGTTCGGTTTTTTCGTCGCATGTACACATACATCAGTCCGATACCAATCACAATCCCTCCAACCACCCCGGCAATTATCTCTGTTCCAGCCGGGAGAAGACCAGATGGCTCTGGCCCAATTAGAGCGGGATCCATCATATCCAAATCTGAAAAGGCATTAATTCCGGTAAGATCAAGCGGTGTCTCTGTGCTGATTATCCTCCCGTCTGCATCCTTAAAGGAGGTGAGGAGGTTTTCTGTGGTTGCATTCGGTGAGGGTTTGAATGTCACCTGAAAACTTGCGAAATCTGATGGTTTTAAGAGGCCTACCCCATATTGCTTGTACGGGTAGACAGCCTGAGCCGGATCCTGCACTGTTACGACCACGGCGTTTGCAGCCTCAAGACCTGCATTTGTCACATCCCCCTTGACGATTACATGCTCCATCCCTGGTGTGATCTCAATATTTGAAACAAAGAGGTCAGCCTGTTTTTTACTTGTCCCGGTAGAGATAGGCACGCTCACCGATGAGTTATGCAGATTGATCCCGTTTTTGTATTGCACAATGAACTGCACCGGTTCATTCCCGTGCGGGGTGATATTAAAGGGAATCTGGATCGGAATGTCCGGGTCTAAGAGACCAATATAACTGGATGCCGGCATAATCTCATGGATTGACCGGGCCGGCGTCACCGCCGGTCATCTCTTCTGCATGTGCCGGATACCCTGGAGATCGTCTCACCATCACTCCTGACCAGCCTTGCATCGCTTCTCTGTGAACAACCGGAGAAGAAAACAGAGCCAAAGGGCAGTACCCGGTCATCGGTAGCAGATCTAGGAGCATGGCTTTCAGACCACCATCTCTCCTACCGGGAGAAACCGTTTGCCGGCGGACGGCTATTCCTCTTTGATGCATGTCCGTTCTCTACCGCACACACCGATGGAGCCTATGCCATCCAGTTTGCAAGTGGCGGAATCTTTGCCGGATGTCATCACAACTCCTGTGGTGGCGGAACCCAGCGATGGTCAGAACTTCGGGAACGATTCGAAGGCCCCGTCCAAAACAGGATTATGAAGCCAGAATAAAACAGAGCAATCGGAATCGGGCAAAAGCTAAGTGGAACGGGATGGATACCGGTATGATTCCGGTCATGAGGGAGTTGTTCAGGAACAGACCGACTCTCCTGACTGTTCTCCTTCTCCTGCCAGAGAAAAAGAGTCTCTCCATCCTGCTTCTGCATCTGCCTCTGATTTAGATCCAAGGCAGGAAGCACTCCGGATACTGAATTCCGAAGATCCCCTCTTGTATTCCCTCCAGACCTTCGCCCTGGATCATGAAGGGGATGAAGTAGTTGCAGAATGTCTGGCCCTCTCTCTTGCATCACGTGCGATTGCAAACCCGAAATCGAAAGGACTGCATGTTTTGGTAACCGGAACATCAGGAAAAGGAAAGACCGATGCATTTGACGTGATGCTGGCCCAGGTGCCTGAAATAAATCGGATCGGTCAGCGAATCAGTGACAAAGCCCTTTTTTATGCAGAAACCCTCCTGCCCGGTATGGTAATCACCCTTGACGATACCGGCCTTTCAGATCAGATGCAGGAGATTTTGAAAGGAGTCACCAGTAGTTTTCAAAAGCCATTCCGGTATCTGACCGTGAACAAGGACCGCAAAAGTCAGACTTGTGTGATTCCGGAACGGTGTGTATGGTGGATTTCAAAGGTAGAAGGAGCAGGAGATGACCAGATCTGGAACCGGATGCTTACCACCTGGATAGATGACAGTGAGCAGCAGGATCTAAAAGTTTTATCCCGGACACTTCGTTCAGCACGGGAGCTCCCTCTTCCGGAGGCGACTCTCCATCCGGAGATCAAAGTCTGCAGGGAGATGTGGGATATTCTCTTCTCACCGGTCTGGGTTGTCATTCCATATTCTGAACAGATTCGGTTCACGTCTGCCTCGAACAGAAGAAACCCGGATATGCTGATAGATCTTATCCGGACCCATACCATAATGAACCAGTTCCAGCGTGAAAGGCAGGAGATCGGAGGAGTCACCTGTGTGACCGCGACTATGGAGGATTTCTCCCGTGCACGTTCTCTCTATATCAAGCTCTGTGGTGAGTCCGGAGGTCAGACGACGAAACTTACCAGAAAGGAGGCAGAGCTCATTACCGCAATCCGGAATCTTGACCGTGAAGAGGTTACGATACCACAACTTCAGCGGTTTTGCGGATTGTCGTACAATACCATCTACCGGACATTGCATGGGTATAGTAACAGAGGGGTAATCCATTCAGGCCTCCTTGAAAAATGTCCTGCTCTCTCATTTACTGACCGGACGATATCAGGAGAACATGAGGGTTTCAATGTGAAAAGGCGTGCAAAGGCATATCTCTGGGATGCTCTGGTCTATGATACCTGGTCTGGGACAGATGGGTGCTGGATTTCTGATTTGGAAATCTCAAATAGTCTGGATGATGATTCTGACGATAATTCAGGGGACAATAAGGGAAGTTTGCATTCTTTGCACCATCCTTGCAGCAGCTGCTGCACATTAACAAATGACAATTCGACGGATTTAGAAGAAAATACTCCGTCTGCTACTCAGAATAGTTATGTTTGCAGCACGGCAGTCTTACCCGGAGCCCACGATTCTGCCATCGGTACAAACACGGATTCACACCGTGATCTCACATCTGCTGCAAACCAGGATCATATATCTTCAGATGTACACCGAAATCATTCAAAGCAATCTCAAATGCCGGATATATCTTTGCATCCAGTGGTGCAAACTGATGCAAAGAATGGAAAGAATGCAAAGATCGGTACGTATCCTCCTGATCATGATGGCGATCATTCGATATCTTTGGATGATACGAAAGAGCCCTGTTCCATCTGCAAGCCCCCGAACGTATCATTGAGGCATCACACGGATGGGTGTACGCTCAGTAAGGCATGTAATTCCCGGACTCTTATGCAGGAGTCTGAATCTGTCCGGACATTACCCGGAGTCCTGAATATAACCCGGATGCAACGGACAACGACTGATTATGGCAGGTGTCATGTCTGCAAACTCCAGGGAATAGCCTGGTGGGATTATGAGACAAAGACCGGAATCTGTCAGACCTGTTATGAACGGGAGATGCTTCTTGGCAGAGGGGTTATCTGATGCCCTTTGTCGTTACATCTGAACGGGATGCACCGGCTGTTCGGTATGAAAAAGTCGGTCGGCTTTATCCGGGTGAAGACGGGATGATAGAGGTCATCCGGGATGGGGTTGGGGTGATTGGTATCATCCCCACTGGAGATGTTATTCTGGTGCTGAACGGGCTTTCGGTCCCCATGCTATCAGTGAATAATTCAGGGAAGATGATGGTGATTACAGGCACTGATGGGAGATCATATTTTGTTCTGGTTAAGCAGGTGAGAGGGATGATCCGGGACTGGCCAAAGAAGAAGGCAGCGGTTTTTTGGGAGATGGGGGGGAGAGAGGGAAATAGTGGTAATATATTCAATAAAAAATGAAAGGAGATATGGATTACTGTATCCTTCCCATATATTCATTATAGGCCAGGGTGAATTCCTCAAGTGTCATTTCAAGATCATCCCGAATAATTTTTCGTAATAGGCCTTTGGGTATAGCCTCACCACTATGAACTGGAATGGTAGTGTATCTTCCATCTTCTGACTTCATCCGTACATGTGATCCACGTTGCCTGATTATGGTAAAATTAAGAGACTCGAGAAATGAAATGAGTGTTTTCCCTTTAATTATTGGAAGCATTACGCACCCTGGACAATTTCGACCTCACGAAATCCTACAAAGGTATTCAGAGTATCCAAGGGGGTATCTTCAGAGCATAGTTCAATTACTTCTTTTATCCTCGCTAATGCCTCATCGATAGTTTTCCCATAAGTATGGCATCCTTTGAATTGGGGGCATGAAACAATGAAGATACCATCTTCGTCTGTTTCTATAAGAATTGGGACGTGAATAGTTTTCATATAAATAATAGTATTGTTTGCATTCACAAAAAGAAAACTTTGGGGTAATCATGAATAGCCATCGTTCAGGAATGAGAAGGTTGGTCGTCTCATTCCTGGGGAGAAGGGGATGGTCGCAGTTATACGAGACGGGTACGGGGTGGTTCAGGTCATCCCAACCGGTGATCTGATCCTGGTTCTGAATGGGATGATTGTTCCTGGTCTTATGTGCTCATCATCAGGGAATCGGATACAGATCTCCGGGAGTGATGGGAGAGAGTATGTCGTGCTCACCAGGCAGCTGAGAGGGATGATCCGGGACTGGCCAAAGAAGAAGGCAGCAGTGTTTTGGGTGATGGGGGAGAGAGGTAAGCCTGGTCGGTGACCGAAAGGGCCTAATTCCCTTTGCCTGGAATGGTCCTATATCCACGGATAATTCTGGACCTTCAGGATCACCTGGCAGGGATTATGGGATCCGGTGGTGAATCTTCAGAGCATAGGGGATTACTCCTTGGTGGTGATTTAAAAGTCTAGCCACCGTCCCTAAACTCACACCTGTTAACCTACTGGTTTTCCGTATCCCCCATCCTTCAGATAGATGTTCCATGACAGAAACTGCTTTTCATGCTCAATTTCAATGATGAGTCTATGTCGAATAGCCAGGTTAGGTTACCCTAACCCAGCCTTCCAAGAACGGACCGTGCGATTTTCACCGCAATCCGCTCAAGTTTTTCACTACCCGCTTTTATGGGCGTAGTGAAGGAACATCCGTATCGATCTTTGCTTTGAGAGGAAAACTCCTGGCCTGTTTTCAAAATACTCGGTATCAATAAACGGATTTGCATCCAGTTTTATGAATTTTCGGTATTGAATTTTGGTGTTGGAGAAGTTTTCGAGAGTAAGAGTAGAGGTTCTAAAGACCTGTTTTCTGGTAAGTGTTGGGTGCCAGTATTTTCTGGCAATCCATCTCTTCCCTTTATTATTATGACGGCGCTTTGCCCATCTCCACAACATATTTCGGACAACCCAGTCAAGTTTCCCAAAGGTCATACTTGCAGAAGCCGTCCGGTGATACATTGCCCATCCCTTAATTACGGGATTTAGGGCTTTGATAAGGTCTTCCTGTTTCCAGGCCTTCGCCGACTTAATGATTACCCTTACTTTATCAATGATTGCGGCAATAGCTTTCTTCGAAGGTTGTATCAGGAATTTGCCTTTGAATTTTCTGAAATTCCAGCCCAGGAAATCGAACCCCTCGTTGATATGAACGATTTTGGTCTTTTCCTCAGAGAGTTCAAGCCCTCGTTCATGAAGAAATTCAGTGATGAGTTCCTTGCACTGGAGTGCCGTTTCCTGTGAGTCTGCCGTTACGAGAAAATCATCTGCAAACCGTATGAGATGAACCTTATTTCCGGGAAAGTGTTCTTTCAACATTCTTTCCATGCCGTCAAGAGCCATGTTAGCCAATAAGGGGGAAATTAAGCCGCCTTGGGGCGTACCTGACTTGTTACGGTAGAGTATTCCATCATAAATATAACCGGCTTTCAGGAATTGGTTAAGGATTCTTTGGTCAAGAGGGATGTTATCAAGCATCCATTGGTGTGCGAAATTATCGAAGCACCCGCGGATATCACCTTCTAATATCCATTGACCTGAAGTCTTTCTGCTTAAGCACTGAAAAGTGTATGAAGCAGCATCCTGTGCATTTCGCTTCATTCGGAATCCGAATGATGTCTTGTCTGCTGTGGTCTCAGCCCAAGGCATAAGAGCCATTGCATACAAAGCTTGCATAGCACGGTCATACATGGTTGGAATCGAAAGAGGTCGCATTTTACTCGATTGCGGTTTAGGGATGTAGATTCTCCGGAGAGGTTTTGCCCGATAGCCCTTGTCCGAAAGCGTTAATGCTGCTTTCATTTTCTGTTCAGGGGTGGTCCATTTTTCCCCATCTACTCCTGCACTTCTTTTACCTCTGTTTTTGGTTACTCGTTGTACTGCCAACATTTTTGCATAAAACGAATGTGTAAGCAGATACTGGAGTCGTCTTGCAAGTCGATATTGGCCGTTCTTCACTGCTTTTGCGATACGTGTCTGAAGTCGCTTTACATAATCTCTTGCTTTAGCAAATGGAAATTTCTTCCATTGTTTTGCAAGTTTTCTGTCCGAGATGTCCTCGCTTTTATGCGTAATTGAACTTATCCCGTTCATTGAAACCATCCTGTTCGCCGTGAAAAACCAGCTGCACGTCGGCACCCTTTCAGGTCAGGGCAAAGTTTGAACCCCTATCCACAGCCATTACAGCCGGGCATTCGCGTTTTGCAGCCTCCTACTCCCACTACGCATGTGGTTCCTCTCACAAGGTTCTTACCTAAAAAAAAATTTTTTTTTTTTTTTTTTTTTTTTTTTTAGGAGCGTATTGGGTTTTCCAAGTTCAATAAATCGGATAATTGTGGTATTTTAGGACCCGCCCATAGACCGGAATCAGCTTCGTCCATTCGTACCAGCATAATTCAAGCTACTGATACCGTGATTCTCCCTCAGTGGGGACAGGGGCAAATCTCTTTCCTCCTGATATAATTAACGATCCTGCAGCGGTTCAACGTTTGTTTGTCCATGATACCTTTCCCTGGCAGCTTATCCCAAAGAGACTATGGGAATCACCACGTTGTTCCTGCAGCTTCGCACCCGTTTATTGCTAAACACGCACGTGCAGGTAGGGACGCCCAGAATGGATTGGGTGGCGTTACCGATTTTAAACCGGGTTCGCAATCCGATTTACTGCTTCTTGTCGCACTGAATTTGATAACTATTCTTAAGCGAAAGAATATCTATATACTGTGTAGAACGGGAATAGATCATCAAAATGTAAAAATGAAAAGTGATATGGTAGATCCAATAATAAAAGCCAATTTGACGCGTTTAGGTCAATTAAGAACAAATTGTGGTTATGATAATCCATTTCCTTTGAATGAAGTATTGAATGATTCTTTGGTTCAAGACTCGATATAAAGCAAAAAAAGTCATTCAAATTCTAAACAGTAAACCCTGAATAATCGCAGGAAATTTCCTTAAAATAAAGTAGTTTTACTAAATATGTACCTGATATCCATGGACTTATCTATGGTGACACCAATATACTTTTTACTCCTTTCATGATCATGATGGCAGGGATTCCATTACGATACCGAGGGCTTGTGGATGTCACCATATCGTATTCTCATAGTCGAAGATAACAGAATTGAGGCCCTTGACCTCATAAAGATCATCGAGGCCCATGGGTATGATCTGGCCGGAGTGGCAAAGACCGGGGAAGAGGCAATCTCCATCTCCAGGGAGAAAAACCCTGATGTCATCCTCATGGATATACGGTTAGCCGGAGATATGGATGGCATCACTGCTGCAGAACAGATCAATAGGAACCAGAGTATCCCCATCATCTTTCTGACTGCGTATTCGGATATCCGGACAATCAGACGGGCAACATCGACCAGACTATCTGGTTTTATAACCAAACCCTTTTCTGAACATGATGTTACTAACGCCCTCGAGGTTGCCATATACAAGCATGAGTCTGAAAAATTAGTTCATGAAAACCGCCAATGGCTTAAAACCGTCCTTGAGTCGGTGGGAGAAGGAATAATCGCCATTAACTCAACCGGGGAGATTCGGCTGATGAATCAGGCGGCCTGCACAATCCTTGGAACTCATTGCGATCTCATCGGCCACCCTCTCTCTGAAATACTGACATTATACCGGTCCTCTGATAACCTTCCGGTTCATCTTCCCTATCATGTTCAGAAAAGCACGCCGCTTTCAGAGATTGATTATCCATTATATATGAGAAAACCCTCCGGTTCCAGAGTCTACATTGACGGGGTGATCTCTCCATTGGAAGAACCAGATCATGGCTGCACGGGAGTTGTCATAAATCTGCGAGATATCTCTGAAAGCATCGTGATGAAACGGGTCGTTCATGATGCATACCGGCAGATTGAGGATAACCTGGAAAAATTTGCCCTTTTAAACGATCAGATCAGAAATCCCCTCTCTATCATTGTTGCAATTCTTGATATCAATGAGAGTGAACAATTACCGGATATAATGCCCTATATCCACGAAATTGACAAAATTATTGATCAACTCGATAATGGATATATTGCATCATCGAAAATCCGTAATTTTTTAAAGAAGCACCATGAAATTGACTAAATCTTCATCCATACGATTTATTCTCATCCTCGTGATTTTCATCATCGGAATATCCCTGACCATCGGGTATAGTTATCTCCTGTTTCATACCTTTGCAGAGTTCTTCAGTATCATCATCGCAGGAGTAATTTTTGTAATCACCTGGAACAGCCGGGATAAAATTGACAATGGATTTTTAATTTTTATCGGCATCGCATTCTTTTTTATCGGTTCTATCGAGGGTGTTGCACCAATGATCAATATCATGCAGGATCACAAATGATCGATCTCTACCCCTTAAGCTATCAACCAAAATAGACTAATTGATGTATGAACCTGCATGTATCAATTCCCACTTTACATACTGTGTTTGCAAAAATATAGGAAAAACCTGAACCTCTTGACGGTTTTATAATATTCGTAGCAAATTCTTTAATTTTAACTATACCCTCAAATCTGATAAGTTTTTTTATATTATGCACTAATGCAGCTAAAAAGAATTCTCCCTCGCAATTCTCTTTCCCTTTTTGAGAGAAACTCCTAAACCTCATATTATGTTTCATATTACCAAAAACTGGTTCGACCATGTATTTTCGTTTTCGATATAACTCTCTACCAGTGGGGGATTTCACACGTACTTCCATAACTCGTTTACAAATTTCCTGAGTTGTTGCTTGTTTCTCTCTGTTCATAAAAGATTGCCAAACAAACGTCCCGATACTTTGCAATTCCGGAAATGTGATTATTTCTCCCATACAAATCGCCCGACATATCATTTCCATTCGTGAGATATACCCATCATTATCTGAATATTCTGGAATTTTTCTTTCTTTAGAAGGAGGGATGATGAGTTGAATGCCATAATCCAATTCTGCTAAAGAATTCGGGTATGAGAAATAACCTGCATCAGATAGTAGTATATTAGGCGAAATTGATGGATGAATACCCGTAAAAAGGTCTTCGAGTTCATTTAGCATAGGTATTAATAATTTTTTATCGTTTTGCTCATCTGATATCATTGCAGCGAGGATAAATTGATTTTCAGAAACGATAATCTGCCCATTATACCCTTGAATCCAGCCATTGGTGGTTGACATTATCTGACTTTCAGGATCAGTGAGATTTACTTTTGAATCTGAAGATGGCTCTTTTTTAGGCTCTAAAGGCTTTCTACCTCGTTTCTTTTTACCCGATTCTAATTCTTCTTTTTCGCGGTCCAGAATCTTTTCTTCTTGTTTTTTAGATTCGATATCATGTCGTTCAATTAATTTCTCTTTAGCCCGATTAAGAACTTCCTTTCGTTTTTCTTTTGTTGAAAGATGCTCAGGTAGTCGGTTAATCTCCATATCCTGAATATTTATATCATCGTTTTCTAACTCATCAATTTCCTGTGATTCATCAAAAAGCCGACCTAGCTCTGCTTCAAGGTATTTTAATTTTTTATTGGCTGATAAAGAGGCATTACAGCCAAATTTTGATCCATCGAGGGCTAGGACACCGATTCTTGCTATCCCGGATTCTACGATAATTTGAGATAATTGTTTAAAAAGGGATTTGATTTCTTTTGAATTATTCTTCTTGAAACGATAGATCGTTGTATGGTCAGGTGTAAGATTATTGGCGACGATCCGATATCCAATATCATAATGGCAGCACATCTCAATTTTTCTGCTAGATTTTTCTCCACGAATCATTGAATAAATTATTATTCCAAGCATTGAACGAGGATCAAAAAAGGCAGAACCGCGACCATCGTCACGATATTTATTAATAAATGGACTAATATCGAGAATCGAAAGAATTTCTAATATGCCATAAGTAATATCATTTTCAGATAGCCAGTCCATCGCATTGACAGGGAGTAAAAATTGTTGTTCATTACCATATCCTCTAATCATGTTATAGCGATGAGACATATAATATATTGATCTTAATAATATATATAATTAAGCTTTAATAATTTATATTAAGCTTTTTTTGTGTTTGTGCAACAGCCTCTATCGACCTTCTGCATACCCTCGCATATAAGGGGATGAATATCTTTATCGGATATGATGCCAACCTGCCGACCCAGCTCTGGATTGCAGCACGATATCTTGAGGCGGTAACTTTTCTAATAGCCCCTTTTTTCATCGCCCGTCGGGTGAATGCTGGTATTACCTTCTGGGGGTTTCTTCTCGTAACAGCAACACTCATCACTCTGATATTCAGCGGATATTTTCCTGCCTGTTATATAGAAGGCTCCGGGCTTACGGCGTTTAAAATCGTGAGTGAATATGTAATCTGCCTGATCCTCCTGGGAGCGATGGCTCTTCTCTCTCAAAAGAAGGCATACTTCTCACGTGATGTCCTCCTCCTCCTGTACGGGGCCCTCATCGCCACTATCTTTTCAGAGCTTGCATTCACATCATATGTAAGTGTGTATGGGCCGGCCAATTACCTGGGTCATATTTTTAAAATAGTGGCATTTGCCCTGATTTATCAGGCCATTGTGGTTACCGGGTTACAAAGACCATTTGAGATCCTGTTTCGAAACCTCTCAAAAAGCGAGAAGAAGTACCGGGCTTTGTTTGAGAACATGGATGAAGGTGTTGCGGTATGTGAACTCATACGTCATGAGAATGATATCACAGACTATCGGTTTATTGATGTAAACTTTCGATATGCAGCAATGATGGGACTGACTCCTGAAGACATTATAGGAAAGACCGGAACTGATATGTATGGAAATGCAGCCTCTCCCCCCCATCTCAAATACTACCGGACAGTGGCAGCATCCGGGAAAACAGTCCGTTTTAACGCCCTATATCGGCCAGAAATGAAATATTACACGGTTTCAGTCTTCATGGTAGATCCAGATCAATTAGCGACTGTAGTCTCTGATATTACCGCTCTGAAGATATCTGAAGATGCTCTTATCCGGGCGAATAAGAAATTACAACTCCTCACCCAGGTCACCAGGCATGACATCAATAACGATCTCTCCCTCGCCTATGCCTCCATTGATCTCCTGAAAGGGGCAATTCCTGACACTCCTGAAACGAATGAAATTGTTGGCTATCTTCGCGAATCAATCGATGCAATCAATGCGAAGATCGGGTTTACCCGTAGTTATGAACAGATGGGATCACAAAAACCCTCCTGGCAGTCGGTCTCGTCTATTGTCAGGAATATTCGAAAAGAAGATCCTCGTTTCTCATCCCTGAAGGTAGAGGACTCCCTGGGTTCTCTTGAGATATTTGCAGATCTAATGCTTCCGAAAGTCTTTGCAAACCTTATGGACAATTCAATTCGGCATGGAAAGACGGTATCCACCATATATCTTTATTATCAGCAGATCGGGAACGGGTGCCGGATAATCTATGAAGATGACGGAGCAGGGGTGAGTGTCGAAGCAAAGGCCCGGATATTTGAACCATCGTATAGCAAGATCCATGGATTCGGCCTCTTTTTAATCAGGGAAATTCTGCTGCTTACTGGAATTGAGATAACCGAAGAAGGAGAGAAAGGGAAAGGTGCAAAATTTGTTCTGCATGTCCCACAGGGAGGATATCGGATTATGTGAATTGAATTGGTATTATGTACTTCTTCTGATCCCGTTCATATGTATTCGTATGGTTTCGACTCTTCCTTCAGCATGGTATCGGTGATGATTACAAAGGCAGGAATATTCACAATAAGCCATTCAAAGAACGGGTATATCTCCTTGTAGACCTTTTCCGGGAGTTCTTTTTTTAATATCTGAACGGTTGTGTCCAGGTTGGCAGGCCAGTATTCAATATAGAACCCATGAGCACGATACGCCCGAAAGGCCCAGAGTGATGTCTGCACAAGAACAATCGGGTCATAACTATGAAAGATAGCTCCCATAAACCGGAGATAGTTTCTGGAGTTATTCTCCATCATCTCCCTATTTTTCAGCCCGATCAGCCGGTCAATATCCGGTCTTCCGAGCATTATCCGGTTGAGTTCTTCAGCAATGGTATCAATTTTATCATAGAATATCTTCGTTGCCTCTTCTGATGGCTGCTTTAACTCCTGTGCCGAAATAATGAGTTTTTCTTCGTTCACAAATAATCCCCTCCGTCTGTCCTATCTTCATCATCTGCTTGTATAGATTTATACCTTCCCTGAGTCCGGCTGTTGGATCTGGATATCCTTGTTTTCAGACCATATGACTGAATCAGGGAGAATAAAACCGAATTTGGATCCAACATCCGGTGTACTCTCAACAAACATGCTCCCGCCATGAGCTTCAACAATCTTCCTCGATATAATAAGTCCAAGCCCGATACTTCGTTCTCCGTTCTTTTTCTTCATTGATGTCCCTGAAAATTCAGAGAACAACTTATCCTGTTTCTCTTTGGATATGCCGGATCCATGATCCTGTACCATAAACACGATCCCTGTATCGGTGCGTTGTCCCAGAATCTCAATCTCCCCCTGATCAGGGGAATACTCGATTGCATTATGAACAAGATTTGCCAGGACCTGTCCGATTTTTCCGACATCAACATAAAGAGTAGGCATCTCCCCCTCCGTCTTCCAGGTGATCCGAATTGATCGCCGCTCAGCGGAAAGCCCGGTTTTTCGAAGCAGTTCCTGCATAAGGGTTTCAAATGATATGGGCCCCGGATTTAACATAAGATGCCCTGATTCGATGATACTGACATCGAGGAAATCTGCAATAACCTGTTTCATATCAAGGGCAGATGTGATGATGGTCTGCAGAAATTCCCGGTGCTCATCTGACAGATTGTCCTGAAGATCTTCCATCAGAAATTCAGTATAATTGAGAATGAGACTTAAAGGACTTCGAAGATCATGTGCAGCCATACCCAGAAACTGGTTTTTCATCCGGTTTAATTCGGCCAGTTCCCTGTTTCTGACCTGCAACTCTCTGGTCAGGATTCCAAGTTCCCTGTTCAGTCCCAGGACTTCCTTTGATAACCGGTGCAGCTCTTCACTGTCACTATGTCCGAAGATGAGATATCCGGCATCAGTCGGGTATACGGTGATATACAATGTCCGGGGAAGATCATCATGAGTCCTGATATTCATGATAGGGGTGACATCGCCGCTGGTCCAGTCAGCAAGTAATGAATCGTTCCATGACCCGGAGAGCAGAATTTCACGTATATGAACTCCGGTAGGATCCTGGGTTAAAAGAGTCCTGGCATAGGTATTTGCATATCTGATCTCCCCTGAAGGACTAAGAATGAGAAGAAAAACCTGTGACTTATGCAGGATATAGTCAAGGGTTTTCTCAACAAACCAGGGGTCATCATGAAGATGTAGGTTCTTTATTGTCATACGCCCCAATAACCTGTTCCAGTTCAATAATATCGGAGATATATCTGATATTTTCATACCTGGACAGAAGCTGCACCCCTCCCCATCTGAATGCCTGTCCTCCAGCAAGTATCGGGATTTTTGGAAATGAGGTTCGAAGTTCTGTCAGAGCTGAAAGGAGGTTTGGAATATTAAAATATACGCTCACCGATACCACAATAAGGTCAGGTTTTCTCTTGTGTATCATGGCGATAAGATCCTTGACCGGGGTGTTTGCTCCGAGGAAGTGGGTGTTCCATCCATGAAGTTCAAAGATGTCTGACACCATCCTGGCCCCGATCTGATGATACTCATCGGCGATACAGGCAATAATCACTGAATTATCCCCGTGCGGGGTAGAAAAGGTGTCAGTTTCCACCATGCTGATGAGCCGCTCCGTTATTGAAGATGCCAGGTGCTCAACAGCCACGGAAATCCGGTGATGCTCCCAGAGTTCTCCCAGGTCATAGAGTGAACGCTGAAAAAGATTGATAAACAAATCCCTGATATCTAACCCAGATGACTGGAGATCCCTGACTATGATGGTACATGACGTTCGATCACCGCTCAGAAGGGCGGTGAGATAATCCTGATAGATTTGTGAAGGTATTTTCGTATTCATGGGTAATATAGAAATTTATACTTCTGAAATCAGGGATTTTTATCTCTGATATTAGGGTGGGTTGTATAAGAACCTATCTTAGTTCCAATTGGTAGTAATAAGCGCTCAATTCACTCATATCCGGAAAATTTCTAAAATTAATATAAATAATCAAAGTTTCAAAATATATGGTTATTCCTCATGAACGATGCATAAATTTATCGTCCTTGACAATTCTATATATCACATAGGATATATGCATATATTGCTCATTGATGACAATGAAAAACTTTGCATCCTCTATCAGAAGCTTCTGACCCGTGGGGGGCATGAAACCAGGATAGAAACCCATGCAAAGGATGCAATCGAAGCAATCCGGACGGCCCGGCCGGATATTATTTTACTGGATATTATGATGGAACCGGTATCCGGATGGGATGTCCTTGAGATGATCCGAAGTACCCCTGATGTCGCTGACATTCCTGTGATCATCCTGACCGGTAAAGTTCTGACCCCTCAGGAAGCAGTGAAATATGGTATGATGATCGAAGGGTTTGTCATGAAACCACTCGAGCGGACCATGCTTCTCAAAGCAATTGATGATATCAGGGAAGTCATCGAAGAGAGTGAAGAGCGGTATTCAAAAGCCATATCCTCCGGTCTGCCTCCGGAAAAGGCTGCGGCATGCAGGGATGCAATTAAAAAGAATAATATTCTCCTGTTTCTCCGTGATAACCTATCAAAACAGGAGCAGTTACTGAAAAATGAGGCAGATGATAACCTGGAGATCCTTCACAGTCTTGATGGTCTGAAAGAGATGATCGCCACTGAATATCAGAAGATTCATAAAATAATGGAAAACTGTCCCTGAATTTTTATTACTTTTTTGTTATCTGATCTTTTAGTTCTGCATACCGAATCCATGCGGTATCAAACCGTGACATAAGATCTGACACCTGATCTGTCATCTCACGTGCATATCCACTCTCAAGAGGTTTTCCTTCAGACATTTTCAGCAGCATATCCTGGATAGGGGTTCTGATCTCCGCTGAAAGCTCCCTGATCTTCTCAAGGGTTGAATACAGTTCCGAATACTCTTTTTTGATTCGTTCAGCTTCAAAGACGGCATGACGTTCTGCGGTGACATCTGCCATGATCGTGGCAATATGCGTCGGGATTCCTTCCTTTTTGAGAGGTATCCTCGTAAACTCGATGAACTTTACCGTTTCGTCAAAGGTGTACTTTCGTATCCGCCGCTCAACATCTCCTGACCTGAATAACTCCTGAAGATCCTGCATGTCTCCAAAGAATGAGAATTTCGGCGTCTCATAGAGCGGTCTGTTCAGCATGTACTGACTGATCCCAGCCTTTCGTGCAAGTTCTGCAAATAATGGATTATACCCGGCCAGCATCAGACTTTTATCGATAACAAATGCCGGAAGTCGGAGAGCCGTGGTGACTGCCATCAGATGCCTTATCATCTCAGGTCCGATATGAGAGGATGCAGTCGCAGCACTCTCTGCACTCTCGATAAGGATCAGATATGATGGTGGCTGGTTACCTTCATGAAAGACAAATCCCCCGGTCAGGGTCACCGGGACCATAGATCCGTCTTTTCGCTTCAGAGATACCTGGTCAGGAAGGATCATCTCCACGCCACTCCCATCCTGAACTGCATCACCTCCACCTAGTAATCCGAAGAATGCATACACCGGCCGTCCCAAAAGTTCCTGCCTTTGAAACCCGGCAAGGGTTGCAGCAACCTGGTTTATCTCCCTGATAGTTCCGGTTCCAGAGAGCAGAACAACCGGCAGGGGAATTGCTTCAATCTTTTTACCCAGTTCGGATAATGCCTCAGGATGCACCTCTTCCCTGACTTTTTGTTTTATCCGGTGTTTATGGAGGCTCATCTCGATATTTGTCATCAGTTCCCGTTCTTTAAACGGTTTGAGCAGATATCCTGATGGGGATACGGCAATTGCCCGCTCAAGCGTTGCTTTATCTGAATGAGCGGTCAGGAAGATGATCGGAAGATCATAGAGCTCCATGATACGCTTCGCAGCAGCAATCCCATCCATCTCACCTTTCAGCCTGATATCCATCAGAATCAGGTCTGGCTTTGTCTCTCCTGCTTTCTGGATTGCAGACTCTCCGGTTATTGCCTGACCAACGACTTCGTACCCCATTGCCCGGAGTTTCTGCTTAATCTCCATGGAAATGAGCATTTCATCTTCAACGATCAGGATCTTACTCCCTTGTGGCATGCTCTTCACCCCTGATTATAAATCCTTCTTGAATGGGTATTTTCATATTCACAACCGTACCATTGTCGGTGGAGAATGAGATCTCTCCGCTTGACTGGAAGATGAGATTAGAAATGATCTGCATTCCAAGGGTATCACTCGTCTCCATGTCAAACCCGGGGGGCAGTCCTCTGCCGGTATCGCGATAAAGTATCTCGAGATTGCCTTGCTCCGGGACTATGGTTATCCCGATTGTACCTTTTTGATCTGGATAAAATCCATGCTTAAAAGAATTCGTAATAAGCTCGTTCATAATAAGACCAAGTGGTATGCCGGCATCAATTGTCATCTCAATTGACGGATCGCAGATGAGATCAAGAGTAATGAGTGATTCATCCGGAGAAAAGTCAGAGATGAGTGTACGAGCGAGCGAATTGATGTATTCAAGGAGGTTTATGCTGACCAGGTTATCGGTCCGGTATAATTTCTCATGAACGATTGCCATTGAGAGGATCCGGTTCTTACTCTCCTGCAGCACGTCAGAGACAACCGGGTCATCAACCATGCTGCTCTGAATCCGGAGCATGCTGACGATAATCTGCATATTGTTCTTTACCCGGTGATGGACCTCCCGAAGCAGGATATCCTTTTCTTTGAGTGACACCCTGATATCATCCTCGGCCTGTTTTCTGACAGTAATATCCATGATACTGCCGATTATCGCAGGTTTTCCCTTGTATATTATCCCGCTGATGAGATTTTCAATCCAGATCATCCTCCCATCAGCGGTAATGCCCCTGAACTCATAATCATCCGTTTCATCTGGGTTTTCTATGATCCGCTGGTGGTGTGACAGGACCATATCTGCATCTTCCGGATGAATGTAACGAAGGAGAGGCGAGTTTTCAAGATCCTCCCTATTACATCCAAGAATTTCTGATAGCCGGGGATTTGTATAGATAAACCGATAATCCTGCACCAGGTACACACCGACCAGTGATCGCTCTACCGGTTTATGGAACAGTTCTTCGGTCTGAAACCTGCTTATTGCTGATCCAATCACCTCTGAAGCCATGATGAGTGCCTCAATCTCAGCGATGGGGCTTGTGTGTTCTTTTCTCCAGGTGACAAAAGCAAGCGTCCCCCACAGGGTTTCAGAAGAGAATACCGGAAGAAGAAGGAGAAATGAGGGGACAGGCTCTTCTTCAGGAAGAGATAATTCGTTCCTGATCGCCTTGCTGTCACCGAGGTAGAACCGGTTTTTTTCTAGGTACCAGAACACCGAGGGAATTATCCGGGAGCATACATCTGGTTCAACTTGAAGATAATCCCGAATATCTGACATCGTCCACTCACAGTAATATTCCTCAAACCCGGCTCTTCCATAAAAATTCATCCCGAGAAGAATCACCTGCTCAACCCTTGCTGCTTGTCCGAGCAGTTCAAGGCACTCTGGAATGATCGGTTCCCATTCATTATTTCTTACAAGGGTTTGTGCGACAGTACTGACTGCACTCAGAATACGGTCTCGTCTTTCAAGTTCCTGTCTGGTCTGCACAAGGTCAGTAATATCCAGTGAGGTACCGACAAGTCCGGTAACCTTTCCGGTCAGATCATGGACCGGAATTTTTGACGAGACAAACCAATGTGGGCTCCCATCTTCGCCATACACATTTTCCTCAAGGTTATAGAGGGGAACATTCTCTGCAAGGACTTTTTTGTCTGTCTTCTCCCGAAGTGCTGCAACCTCCACGGAAAAGAATTCCTTATCGGTTTTTCCCACTAGTTCCCTGGCATCACACTGTACAAATGAAAGAAATGGCTCATTTCCGGTAAGATACCTGAGTTCATTATTCTTCATGTAAATCTGGGCAGTCGATGATGCCAGGATTGCCGATATCCGCTCGTAATATTCATGCAAATTTCGTTCCGCTTCCAGTCGTTCCCGAATATCCCTGGAGATACAAAAGAGTACATGACGATCCCCCCAGGTGCCGATACTCCCCCTGGTCTCAACAGGAACTTCGAGCCCCTGACGGTCGATGAGGGGATAGGTATTCTGGATTGTCTCCCCTGAACCGGTCAGGTCCATAAACTGAAAAATAATCTCATCCCGTATCTTTGGAGGATACAGGACCTGAATAGGCATACCGATAAGTTCCTCTTCAGAATATCGCAGAATTCTCGTGGTAGCCGGGTTTACGTTCAGGATGGTACCGTCCATATCAATGACAATGACCAGTTCCTGCATCACTTTATAGAGTTCGGATAGTTCATTCTCACGCTGACGGACCAGTTCTTCTGAGCGAATCCTGACAAGGGTATTCCCGAGATGACCCGTGATGAGCTCCATGGTATCCGTAAATTCCGGACTGAGCGGCTTTGTATGATCAAGAATGAAGGACAGGATACCGATGACATCCGTTCCAGCCATAATCGGGATTTGACCCCCTGAATAATGACCGGTATTCTCTGGCTTTCCAGGATCCTGGTAATATCTGGCTTTTTTTTCATAGAATACCTTGTACAGGTCACCAAAGGTAAACCGCCTGATGAGATCATTTGGCAGATTGTGAGAGATTGCAAGTTCTATCTTGTTTGTTTTCTGGTTCATGAGGTGGATTGCCCCGGTAGTACATCCGGCCAGAAAACGGACTGTGGTGAGGGTTGCATCAAGAGCCTGGTTGGTTGTTGAGCTTTCAGAAAGTCTGGCCATGAGATCCCGTTGCGTCCGCATCAGCATCTCCCTCGTCCTGCTCCCCCTCTCCGATTCTCTCCGTGCGCGATATTTCTCTACTGAGTTGGTGATTTTCTGGGCGATATCAGGAAATAACCTCGATGGTTCTTCACTTTTAAACTGGATAAAATCTGCACCAGCGTTGGTCGCGTTCAGGATAACATCTTTGTCATCAAGAGCGGTCAGGAAAACAAAGGGAATATCAGGAACAAGAGATTTGGCCTTTCTGATAAATGATATCCCGTCCATCTCTTCCATGAGATAGTCGGTGATCACCGCATCCGCCTCACCTGCAACAATTTTATCTATGGCATCTTCCGGAGAGGTATAGACGGTAATCTGAAAATTACCGAATTCTTTCATGTAGATGCTGAGCATCTCACCAAATGCCGGTTCATCATCTACCGCAATGATTTTTATCATTGACTCTTCCTGATGAAGAGAGATTTTTTTAGAACTTAAAAAAGGTGTTGATATATCATCAGTAATAAATTTTATAAATTCTTGTCATAAAATTGATTTTTCAGGAACCAGCCATTGAAATGGAACAAAACTCTCTATGAACCTTTCTGGTTATCACTTTTTTTTCCGTTCAGATATTTCAGCAGCCAGGGTATACCGTCAGGAGATGGATGAACCTCGATAAACCGGTCAAATTCATCAATTCTGATATCACTATTCATCATCCATCCAAGATACGCCATGGCAACAGAAGCTACAGGGGAGGCCTCCGCAAGGCCGGTTAAATGTCCGTTCTCGTCAAATTCGATGGTTGCAGAACCGGTATGATGATTTGTCACTTCCCAGAAAGTGCCCGGGCCTGCTGGTCCAGGAATAGTAAGTCCTTTTCGGACTTCACCCGGTCGTCTGCAATATGCCACATCATGTTTCAGTTTGATAGCCTGAGGGATTGCAACCGGGTCAGGTTCAAATGGGTTTTTAAGGATAGCATCAGCAGCTTTTCGTCCCTGGTGCCGTGCAATTGGTGTCAGATAGCCGGTTCCCGTGACATCCCCGGCGGCATAGATACCTGGGACAGACGTCTCCATGCGATCATTGACCAGAAGGGCACCGTCAGGACCACAGGCAATATCTGATATAAAATCGGTATTCGGGATCATACCGGCAGCAAGCAGCACCGCATCGGCGGCAATCTCCCTCATTCCATCATTCTCCCGAATGATAACACCGGTGACACTCTCCTGTCCGGTGATTCCTGCAATGGTGACCTGCTCTTCAATGGTAACCTGGGAGAGATCCTTCCTGGCTTCCTTTATCAATTGCTCAGGAAACGCCCGAAGTAATGAACTTCTGGCAAGGATAGTCACCTCTGTTCCAAAGGAGCTGAATATATAGGCAAACTCAGCTGCAATGACCCCACTGCCGATGATGACCATCCGTTTTGGAAGGCTGGGCATTGAAAGAATGGTATGGGCGGTATAGACACCCGGAAGGCAGCAGCCCGATATCTCCGGAATTCGTGGGTGAGCTCCTGATGCAACAATGACCGCTTCACATGGAGTCTCAACCCCGTTGATAAGGAGCGTTCTTCCCTGGATCTCTGCAGAACCCCGGATGATCTCAACTCCGGCATGTATCGTCTCCTCCTCAAGAACGCCGGCGATAATTTTAATGATCTCCTGCATCTTCCGGATCAGAACCGGATACGAAAACCCTTCAGCTGACCCAAGAAATCCATACTTCTGAAATACCCGTGCCTGCTGCATGAATCGTGCCACATCATTTAAAGCACAGATGATCATGCACCCCTGATGCAGACACTGCCCTCCGACCCCCGCTGATCGTTTTTCAATCAATTGTACCTTTTTTCCTGCTCTGGCAAGCCGCATGGCCGCGTACCGCCCCGCCGGTCCGCCACCTATCACGACGATCATAAAAGAGTATCGGTCAGCGGTGATGATATACCAATTGAAATGAGATCAAAAAAGATGAGATGTTCAGGAGTATTCAGCCCCGGCAACAAATTCAGGATCTATTCCTGTCGGCTCTTCCGGGCGTTTTTCAAGCACGACATCCAGCACGCCGTTATGGTACGTCCATGAAGAGGTCTCCGGAATGATGGGAAACTGGAGATCAATGCTTCCGGACATGCCCTGCGTGCTGATATTACACCTGCGCTCGGTAAACTCAACACATGGTTCAATGGAGAGGTGTGGGGGGAGCTGAATGGTCAGGTAGGCTGTCATTCCTGCATCGACCATCTCATAGGCAAGTCCGGGTTTTTGATTCTGCCTGGAATCTGCCATCCCGGGATCCCGGTGATTCAGCCCTCCGGTTATGATTGCGCATCCGATAATACCTGGTTTTGCCGGTACTCCGTTCTGCATCTTTCGCATATTCTGTTCTAATGATGTGATCTGCTCAAGCAGTTTTACCAGGTTTTTGAGCAGGTCATCGTAGGGATTATTCGGCATATATACCTCGGAGTTCTAATCCTGTTCCTTTCCTGCATACGATACCTTCGTCCATCAGCTGACGGAGGGTACTGTCAACCGTCTCTGGAGGAAGGTCGGTCAGGTCCCGTATCTCTTCAGCATTCGTTGCCCCATGTGCGAGAGCAACCGATACCAGCATGCTTTCTTCTCCGCTTCCGGCCCGTTTCCCTTCATGGAGGACCTCGCTGATCTGGTGATCGATCTCCCGCTCCATCTCCTCCAACTTCCTGGCAAGTTCATCACGTTCCTGGATCATCTGCCTCAGTTTTTGCAGGGAGATGAGGAGCCGCTGTTCACCGGAGAGTACCATCGGGACCAGATCATGGCTCTGGACATCCAGATGTACCTGGATACTGATGTCATGCTCAAGGTAGTAATACTTTCTTCTTCGGTCATCATTTCGAAAACCCAAGATTCGAGCATCCTCGAGCATCTGGAGGTGATCAATGACGGCTTTGGGCGATATCATCAGCCGCTCAGAGATCTCCGTCACAAAACAGGGCTTTTCCCGAAGGAGTTCTATGATCCTTCTCCGGTTCCGGTTTCCCAGAATATCCAGAAGTCGGGCAAGCTCTGTCTGTTCCAACATCACTAACTCTATGTTAGTGAAAAATAGTATTTATTATATTCTATAGTTCGGCGCTTCGTCGGTGATGGTAATATTGTGCGGGTGGCTCTCATGATACCCGGCCTGGGTAATTCTGATAAACCTGGTCTTTTCATGCATATCCTGAATATTCCGCGCTCCGGTATATCCCATCGCTGATTTAAGACCGCCGATCATCTGGTAGATGACATCGGCGACCGGTCCGACATAGGGCGTTACCCCCTCAACACCTTCAGGCACAAACTTTGTCTTTCCAATTTCCTTCTTCTGGAAGTACCGATCTGAAGAAACCCCGGTGCTCATGACCCCAAGGGATCCCATACCCCTGTACTGTTTATATTTCCTGCTCTGGATAGTGACGATCTGACCGGGCGATTCATCCGTTCCGGCGAAGAGATTGCCCATCATAACCGAGTCTGCACCCGCGGCGATGGCCTTTGCGACATCTCCGGAAAATCTGATACCCCCGTCAGCAATGATCGGAACATCGGCATCTTTTGCCACTTCAGCAACTGAGGCAATGGCGGTAACCTGGGGAACACCGACACCGGCAACCACGCGTGTCGTACAGATTGACCCTGGACCAATCCCTACCTTCAGACCGTCAACCGAATCAACAAGGGCCTCTGCTGCCTGTTTTGTTGCAATGTTTCCTGCAACCACATCGACCTGAACACTACCCTTGATATCCCTGACACTCCTGACCACATTGAGGTTATGACCATGGGCACAGTCCACCACGATTGCATCAACCCCTGCTTCAACAAGGAGCATGGCCCGTGCGTGGTCAAAGGGTCCGACTGCTGCTGCAACCCGGAGGTTCCCATTATCGTCCCTGATTGCCTGGGGGAACTGACGTTTTTCCAGGAGTTCCTGCATAGAGATGATTCCGGTCAGGATCCCCTCACTGTCAACAACAGGAAGCCGCTCTACCTTCCTCGAGTACATCAGGTCAAAGGCATCATCAATAGAGATCCCTTCTTTGGCAACAATCGGTTCATGGGTCATAATGGATTTGACCGGCTGGTTCCCAATCCTGCTGACCATGGCCCGAAGGTCACGCCTGCTCACAATGCCGATGACTTTCCCGTCTTCCACTACCGGAACACCACCTATCCCGTGGTAGGTCATCATCCGGTCAACATCAGCGATGAGTGAATCCGGGGTGACCGTGAGCACTTCGCGCTGGATTATCTCAGACTCGTGCTTGACTTTCCTGACCTCTTCTGCCTCCTGTTCAGGGGTCATGTTCCGGTGGATAACCGTAATCCCTCCGGCCCGTGCAAGAGCCACTGCCATGGATGAGGTACTGACGGTATCCATTGCTGCACTGACGAGAGGAATATTCAAAGGTATGTTCCGTGAAAAACGGGTGGTGACATCTGCCTGATCCGGTTCCACCTCTGAAGCGGCCGGGACAAGCAGGATGTCATCAAAGGTAAGTCCTGTTTCAGCCTGTAATTTTTCGATATACATATTAATGAACCATACTGACTGCCTTTAAAACAAGTTCTTCCTGCACCATTGCTCTCCGGTCTCCGCCGCATACCATCCCCCGCACCCCGATAATATCTGGGTTGATCCGTTTGAGAATCTCAATATCCTCAAATTTTAATGAACCGGCAAGGGCAGTTTTGATCCCAAGTTTCTGGTTTAATTTGGTGAACTCGACAAGCCTGGTTTCATCCATAAATTCAAAAGTCGATTTGCCATCTTTAATGCCCGTGTCCACCATGGAGATATCGGCACCGGCTTTTGCAGCGAGAGGTGCCATATCATATGGTGAGATGGTTTCGAGGCGTTCCCAGTCTGAATATGCAGCGATAACTACCATCTTTTCCGGATAGGTCTCTTTCACTGCACGGGTAACGGAATGAATCAGCATCTCAGCTTCTTCGATTCCATCAAACATCAGCCCAATCTTTATATAATCTGCACCGGCTGCGGCAGCTCCAAGGGCTGTAAGCGCTGCTCCTCCTGGCTTATAGTCAAAATCTCCAATGGCTGCACTGACTGGTTTATGAGTAAGATCTTTTATTGCCCTGATTATCCAGGGAAAAGAGGCTCCGAGAGATCCTTCTTCAGGACGTTTCACATCGACAATATCGGCTGAAAGTGCCTTCTTTGCTTCTTCTATTGTTGCTGGGCTGACAAGCAACTGCATACATTTTATGGAACCGGTATCTAAATAGTGATTACGTTTGGAATATGGACCTATATCTTGCCACAGATTTGAAATCCGGAAAAATCGTTCATGGAAAGAGCGGTATGCGGGACAGATACGTCCCGGTAACATCATTGCACGCAGATACGGCTGAACCGATCCGCTTTATAGAACAGATGAAACCCCGATTTTTATATATTGCAGATTTGGACCGGATCTGCGGAACAGGGGATCATGATCCCCTGATTCCTGAACTTGCAGAGCGGACTGAACGCATACTCCTTGACCGTGGATGTAAAGGCCCCTATGATATGCTGGATATTTTTGGCGTCAGTATGATCGTGGGGACTGAGACCGCTGCAGATACGCTCGCTCAGTTCACAAAGGGCGTTCTCTCAGTTGATATTAAAAATGATCTTGTGATACCCTGGAACATAGATCCTGTTACATTTCTCTCAACCTGCAACCGGTACCGGTTTGAGATGGTCATACTCCTTGACATTGGCCGGGTCGGAACCGGGCGGGGACTTGATAAGGAAATGTTATCACAGTTCAGGGAAGTATATACAGGACCCCTGCTCTGGGGGGGAGGTGTCTCATCAGAAGAGGATCTGGCACTCCTTGAAAAAGCCGGGTTTGACGGGGCAATTATTGCAACCGCCGTTCACTCCGGGAAAATACCCGTTGAGTATATCAGGAGGGGAACATTCTGCTCGTCACCATAGAGGGTATAGACGGGAGTGGGAAATCAACCCTTCACAAAGCTCTTGGCCCATATCTTGCCGATCTGAATCCGGTGATAACCTGTGAACCTGGGTCCACCTGGATTGGTGAGGCAGTCCGTCGTGCCATCCGGGAACATGCCGACCCCATCGCCGAGGCTCTCCTGTTTGTTGCTGATCATGCTGCCCATCTCCGGGAAGTCGTCCGGCCGGCCCTGTCAGAGGATCGTCTGGTCATATCTGACCGGTATATTGACAGCAGACTAGTCTACCAGCAGGTTACCCTTGACGGGATTATTCCTGACCCCCGTACCTGGTTACGGGCCGTCCATCAGGGGTGGACGATCATGCCGGATCTTACTATCCTGCTTGCCGTTCCGGTACCGGTCGCCCTGGAACGGACCGGTAAACGCGGGAGCGGGGAACATTTTGAGCAGGAATCAGTGCTGACCAAAGTTCAGGAGTATTATATGCAGCTGGTTGAAGAGGATACAGCCCGGTTCCTTATACTGGACGGGACTTTGCCACCAGAGCATATACTAAAAGTTGCAGGTGAGGCGATCCGGTTCCGGTTTGATGAGATGAACAGAAAGAAAAAGAAGTCGTAATGCCTGGTTCATTCTTTGAAATTGGATGCAATTTTATATATGGCGTCCAGTTTCTCAATCACTTCAGGTTCAATCTCCTCAGGGCTAATATATCGGGCAATTTCATAATAGCCACCCTTGCTGAGCAGGACTTTTTGTCCTGACTTTTTAAAAAACTCGGCAAAGAGTGGTTCAAGGAAATCATCACTCATCTTTGTTTCAGACCACCACCGATCATTCCGGTCACGAAATGCTCTGGGAGGGATTGCATCAACAAGACATTCTATCATGACTTTTCAAGCCTTGCCTTCTTTTCGATAAGATGGGGTTTCCCGATAAATGCCACTACAGCAGCCTTATCCGCTGCTTCATTCAGGACAACTTCAGAATGACTTGCTGCAATGATCTGACTGTTTGTTTTTCGTGCAGAATGGATGAGGAGATTAAAGATCTGACGTTGTCGTAATATTTCAAGATGGGCATCCGGTTCATCCAGAAGGAGAACGGCTCCTGGATGTGAGTACACATAGGCAAGAAGGAGAAGTGTCTGATGTAATCCCCTGCCTGCTGATGAGATATCAAGGATGACTCCGGTCCCCATCTCTTCATAGACCATAGTAATTTCCCCCCGTTCAATAATGTACTCCGGAGGATGCAGGGTGACTCCAAACAGTTCTCTGATAGTATTGACAACCGAAATCCAGGGTTCAGTATCGCTTGATGAACTTATCTGATAACAAAGATTTCTCAAAACGTCTGCTGTTCTGCCTTCACCTATCTTTACGTTAATGGCTCCGGTCTCTAACTTAATCTCATGTGCTGCAAGACCTGACATCGGCGGAAGGAATGCTATGGCAAACCCGGTAATCTCTTTTGGAATAGGATATACATGCCCGGTTTTGTCTTTTATCGGGCGACAATAGAGAGACTCCGGGTTGGCATAATCAAATTCAAGACCGCATACCCAGGGTTTATTGTTGGTAATTCCTTCAACAAT